>CAYNUW010000054.1:0-15247 GCA_964400455.1 uncultured Akkermansia sp.
AAAGACCGGTCTTCAGGCGAGCGGCCGCGAGGACGGAGGCGCGGCGGGGGCGAGTTGATTGGGCGTGCAGCGGGCGAGGACGGATTCCCACAATCGAGTTTCGCCGGCGAGGCCGTGGCGGGTGAGCAGGCCGGCCACCGCGGAGGCGGAGGGTTCCTCGACGAAGTGGCGCGGGTCGGAGGGCCATTCGGGACGGAGGCGGCGGGCAAGGTGCCAGCAGGCCCAGGCGCGGGCGGCGCGGAGTTCGCGGCGGGGCTGGTTCATGCGGTCGGCGTAGTGTTGAAAGTGAACGCGCGGGTTGCCGATGAAAAGGTCGGGCGGAGTGTGGACGAGAAACCAGGCCATGGCGGCGTAGGGCAGGGGCCAGGTTTGCAGTTCGGGTTCATCACCGCGGAGATCTGCGCCGAAGGCGCGGTCGAGGCAAAGCACGGCGCGGGCGGGCAGGGCGCGGTGCCAGAGGGCCTGGGCGTAATCCAGGCAGGAGAGGTAGAAGGCTCCGTCCCGGGCGTCGCCGTGACGGGAGAGGTGGCGGTGGTCGAGGCCGGG
The DNA here is from genome assembly GCA_964400455.1 of uncultured Akkermansia sp. Classification (GTDB taxonomy): domain Bacteria; phylum Verrucomicrobiota; class Verrucomicrobiia; order Opitutales; family Opitutaceae; genus IMCC26134_A. The sequence goes on from CAYNUW010000054.1 coordinate 547, forward strand.
GGGTGGGGTGGGCAGGTCCGGGCAGTGCGGCAGGGAGGCGGTCATCGTTCGGCGGGTGAATGGACGAGGCGCGGGCGCGGGTTGTCGAACGTGTTTCTCGGCGGGCTTTGGCCTTGTGCGGGAGACGGGCGCGGGTTTTGGTGGCGCGAGCTTGGGTGCCCGTAGCTCAGCTGGATAGAGCATCCGCCTTCTAAGCGGACGGTCGTGGGTTCGAATCCCGCCGGGCACGCCAGGGACGTGACGCCCGGCGGTGGGGTGAAACGGGTCGGGTCAGGAGTCCGACCTGGGCGGCCCGACGACCAGCGGGGATTTTTTTAGTTTTTCGATCTTGGGCCGGATGACGGCTTGGCAGTAGCCGGCTCCGGGGTTGCGGCGGAAGTAGTCCTGATGGTAATCCTCGGCCGGATACACGGCGGGGCGGGGGGAGACCTCGGTGACGATTTTGCCGCCCCAGGCGAGGTTGGCTTGGGCGAGGGAGGCTTGGATCACGGACTTTTCCCGTTCATCGGCGTAGTAGATAACGGAGCGATACTGGGTGCCGATGTCGGCGCCCTGGCGATTGAGGGTGGTCGGGTCGTGGATCTCCCAAAAAAAGTCCACCAGACGTCGCAGGTCGATGATCGCGGGGTCGTAGGTGAGGGTGACGACTTCGGCGTGGCCGGTGGCGCCGGTGCAGACCTGTTCGTAGGTCGGGTTGGGGCGTGCGCCGCCCGCGTAGCCGCTCACGGCGGAGACGACGCCCGGCACCAGTTCATACGCGGCTTCGACGCACCAGAAGCAGCCGGCGCCGAGCACGAGGGTGGGCTGTCCGGACGCAGCGTCGGCCGGCGGTGGAGGGGTGGTTGAGGAGGCGACGGCGGGATCCTGGCAGGAGGTCATGGCGAGTAAGGACAGGGCGAAGAAAAGGCGGGAAAACAAATGCGGTCCGGCGGGTTGGGTCATGGCAAGCGGTGGTGGTCAGAGCTAGCCGGTGTTTTTGGCGGGCGCGAGCGGAGTGGTGATTATTTATGATCCCAAGGGAAGCTGACGTTGACGCGCGGTGCTTTCCAGACCTCGAAGATCTCAAACATTTTACCCGGGTTAAGGATGCCGTTGGGGTCCAGGGCGTGTTTGACCGCCTGCATGGCGCCGATGGCGGCGGGATTGTGTTGCAGGCGCAGGAACGGGGTTTTGGCGAGGCCGATGCCATGCTCGCCGGAGATGGCGCCTCCAAGGGAGACCACTTTTTTCATCAGAGCGAGCACGGCGCGTTCGGCGGCGCGGCATTCGCGTGGCACCGCCTTGTGATACATGATGTTTACGTGGAGGTTGCCGTCGGCGAGATGGCCGAAGGTGGGGATGGCGAGACGCGAGGTGCGGCGCAGGTCCTCGAGCCAGGTCGCGAATTCCTCGTAGGCGGCGAGAGGCACGGTGATGTCCTCGTTGAGTTTGGCGTCGCCCATCTGGAACATCGCTCCGGAGCATTTGCGGCGCACGGCCCACAGCGACTCGGCTTCCGTCCTGGTGCGGGCGGCCCGATGGCCGGCGGCGTGGGTGGAGGCCCAGGCGAGCACGGTCTTTTTGCTTTCGCGCAGCTCCGCGACGGAGCCGGCGAGTTCAAGCAGGATGACGGGGCGTCCGGGTTGCCCGGGAAAAATGGTCACGCCCATGGCGCGTTCGGCGCACTCGACCGAGTAACGATCGAGAAACTCGCAGATCGCGGGCTGGACCCGGCTGGCGAACAGGGCGCGGGCGGCGCGAAAGGCGGCGACCTCGTCCGGAAAACTGGCGAGCAAGGTCCAGCGGGCGGCGGGGGCCGGCACGAGGCGAAGGACGGCTTCGGTGACGACGCCCAACATGCCTTCCGAGCCGATCCAAAGGTCGCGCAGGTTGAAACCGGCGGCGAATTTGCGGGTGGCCGTGCCCCATTCGACGTAGTCGCCCGAGGGGAGGTAGCCCTTGAGCGCGACGACAAAATCGCGAGTGACGCCGTATTTGCCACCGTGCATACCCCCCGCGTTGCAGGCGATGTTTCCGCCCAGGGTGGAATACTCCTTCGACGAAGGGTCGGGCGGATAGAACCAGCCGGCGGCGGCGGCGGCGCGCTGCACCTCGCCGACTTTGACGCCCGCTTGGGCGTGGACCAGCCCGGCTTCGGCATCGACCCGGAGATTGTCCAAGCCGAGCAGGTCGAGAACCCAGCCGCCCCGCAAGGGAACGGCGGAGCCCATGAGCGTGGTGCCGCGACCGCGCGGGGTGACGGGCACCCGGTGCTCGTTGGCGAGTTTCAGCAGGGTTCCGACTTGATTCGGGTGGGTGGGACGAATCACCGCGGCGGGCCGGACGGCGATCCGGCTGGAATCGTAAGAGGCGTAGTCCAGCGAGGCCTCATCGGTCAGCACGACACTGGCGCCGAGACGGCGGCGAAGACGGAGCGTGGCGGCGGAGAAGGAGTCGGGGGTGGTGGCGGGGAGCGAGGCGGACATGGAGTCGTGGCCGGGTATAGAACGAGGAGTCGGCCAAAGGTCGAGCGAGGGCTGGCGGGCGCGGGTTTTTCCGCCGTCATGGGTTGTGCGGCAACGGGGCCGGGGGCGCGACCCGCGTCCCAGAGTCGCGAGGGCATGATCTCTGGTTATCCTCCCGGCAGGGCGGGTGAAAGTTAAGCAACATTGGCACCTAAGCAGGCCTATCGGATGTTACTAATAGATTTAAATGTCTGTATAGTAATATAATATGATGAGTTTCATGGTTCGATAAGACTTCTCATATTATAAGAATTAATCTTGCCAAAGGTGGTGTCCATGGCACCGTTGTCTTCCGTTACCCGTCAGCCATTACCCCCACCAACGCGCCCGTATTTTTCGCCGACCTGCGTAAGCTATGTGTCGCTATTTAAATACCCCATAATGATTTATAGAAAATTTCGTAAACCGAGCTTACGCGGCACGGCCGGCCGGAAAAACGCCGGGCTACCCGAGTGAGCGCCGCGCGGCGGATTTTTTTACTGATGCTCTGGATTATCCTAGGGCCGGTTTATTCTCTAAAACTACTCAAAAACTAAGATCATGAAATACCCCACCCCCACGTTCCGTTCGCAGCGTTGCCTTCGCCGCTCTCCCTCCTTCGCCGCCTCGGTGGCCGCTTTAACGGCGGCGGTTTTGTCCATCTCATCCGGGGAAGTCCGGGCGGCATCGGGAGTTTGGCAGGCGAACCCGGCCGATCAAGGTGTGATGCTGAACATCGAGTCCTTTGGCGAAGGATGGACGATTTCGAATCCGCTTCGGGAGGGCGAGTTCACGCCAACCCCGCACCCACTCCGTGAGGGTGACGCGATTTTCGTCGGTGCCACGGGCGGATTAAACCTCGGCACCTCGTTAACCTATTACTACGCGGTTGGTGTGGGTGCGACGCCGAGCGGCATGGTGCGCTTTTCCCAATCGCCCGGTTCGGTCACGTTTGCGCCCAACGGCGTGGGTTCGCCGCTGCCGGTCACCAAGGTGTCTTCTTGGTTTAACCAAGAGAACTGGGTCGGCGGGGTGGTGCCGAATGGGGCGGGGCACGTCGCTTCGGTTGCGACCAGCACGGGTCTGTCGGCGATCATGATTGATCGCGATCTGACCCTGGGTGGTTTGAATGTGGATACGACGGTGAGCAGTGCCACGGGTCTGAGTTTGTTCGCGACCACCCGGACGGCGGGGCCGATTGGAAGGCTCGTGTTTGCCTCCGGCGAGGGCACGCCGACGGTGACTTTGTCAGGAGGGAACAGCCTGTCGCTCAGCGAGGCTAAAATCAGCGGCAACATCCCGGGCAACGCGAGTGCGAAACTGAGCATTCTGGGCGAGCAGGGCCTGATCATCGACAATCAGAACCCGGTGGGCACGCCGGTGGCGGTAAACTCGTCCACCGCGGTGCCGCCGGTGCCGATCTACGCCACGGGTGCGGTGCGTTTTGGATTTGGTCTCGATTGGTCAAAATTCAACGGCGACCTGACCCTGGTGCGCGGTGTGTTCCAGCCCCTGGCCGGCGGTAGCCTCAACAACAACCTTTCGAGTATGCCGATGGCCAACAAGGTGGTGCTCGGCACCGGAACCAACACGGCCCGCATCGAAATCATCGGCAACGGCAGCACCGGCCCGACCTCGGTGCGCGGCTTGGAAAGCACCAGCCCGAACAGTTCGATCATCAACGCTTCCGGCTCCGGCGTCTTGACGTTCCAAGTCGGCTCGTTCGGCCGTCCCGAAGATGACTACGTGTTTGCCGGCAACATCGGAGACAACGCGGACGTGGCCACTTTGGCCAGCGCGCCCGCTCTCCGTCTGGTCAAGGTGGGGCCCGGCTCGCAGACCCTTTCGGGCGAAAACAACCTTAACGCCATCGCGACCAACTCCATTCTGGTGGCGGTGAACGGTGGCAAACTGTCGTTGGGCACGACGGGTGCCATCGGAACGGTGACCAATGGGCAGGGAGCCACGAATGCGGACAGCTCCATCCTGCTGAAGAACGGCGAGTTTGTGATCTCTGGGGTCGGAATTGATCGGCCGCGCAGTCAGACGTTCGCCGACTGGTTGATTTTTGGCACCATCGCCCCGAACACGAACACCCGCGACGCGAATCAGTCCGCGCAGGGCGCCAGCTTCAGCACGTTGACGGTGATCGCCGATCCGGCCCAGCCCGCCAGTCTGAACTTTGGCCGGGTCAAGGACCGCAACTTCGCCTCCGGTTCTCCGAACAGCAACTTGAACGGGACCACCATGCTTTATCGCGGCACCAATCTCGGGGCCGCGCCCGGGCCCGGAGTTGGGTCGATCACTTTCGCCACTCCGCCGACCGCGGGTATCTTTGGTTATCTAAAAACCGTGAGCGGCTCCGGGGCGCTTGACTCCGCGCAGGCTCCGGTGCTCAAGGGCGCGCTGGCCGATACTTCGCCCACCGGCAAGGGCGCGGGTTTCGCCACCTACGAGACCGGGGTGGGCGTGCGTTTGCTGAAACCGACCGAGCAGACCGTGGTGACCACGGGGGCGGCTTACGACGCGGCTTCGGTCAATGACAACATCCGGATCAATCTCGCGGCCGATCAGACTATCACCGGGCATCTGAGCAACACCCTCCAAGTGGACAACGTCAGCGGCGCGGTGCGGACCTTGACCAATACCGGGGCCGCGTTGAACGCGGTCAACGGATTGCTGTTCAGCGGCTCGGACGCGATCGTCCTGAGCGGCGGCGAAATCACCGGCACCGCGATCTCGAACGGTGAGGACGTGTTGTTCCATTCGATCAATACTTCGGGCGACGGGGTTACCCTCGCCACGCCGGTGACGAACATCGGTGATGCGACCTTCCCGTATCAGGGCTGGATCACTTACAACGGTCCCGGCAATTTCCGAGTGGTGGGTGCTCAGACGGTCGGTGCGCTCGGCGGCATCGTTTTCAACAGCACCGGCACCACGACCTTTGCCGCGCCTCTCACCGGCGCCACCAACCTCAGCGTGAATCAAGGCTTGGTGAAACTCGATGCCGGCGCCACCTGGACGAACGCGCCGCGGCTCATTTTGGCACCCGAGGGCAAGTTCGACCTGAATGGCCAGGGTTCGACCGCGACGGAGCGCCGTTTCACGGACCTCAGTGCCTCGATCAACGCCGCCGGCTTGAGCATAAACCCCACGGCGGGCGAGGTGACCAACAGTGCGCCGACCGCGGTGGATCTCGTTCTTTTCGGAAACCAGAACGGCGGCCTGACCCAGCCCTTCTTCGGCACGATCACCGGGAACATCAACCTGGTCGTGGACCGGAGCACGTTTAACGCTGTCACCGGGGTGTTCACCTATGGCACCCAGTCGCTCGGCGCGGTGAACACCTACACGGGCCAGACTCGCATCCGCTCCGGTATTCTGAACATCGCCCGCGGCGGTCAATTACCCGCCACCACGGTGGTCACGCTCGGCACCCCGGACAGCGCGGCCAACGCCACGCTTTCCCTCGGCGATGGCAACGGATCCACCAACGGTCACATCCGCCAGACGGTGGCCGGCCTCTACGCGACGGGCACCGGCACCGCCGCCGTTCTGAATCAGGGGGCCAATATCGGCCAGCTCACGATCAACACGGCGGAGTTGGTGGACAACGTCTACACCGGCAACCTCGGCCAGACGCCCGCCGCCAACGGCAGCTCGCAAAATCTCTTCGCGCTGCGCAAGACCGGCGCGGGCTCGTTCGAAATCGCCGGTGCCATCAACCAATACTCCGGCGGCACGGTTATCGAGGGTGGGTTCCTGCGGGTCTCCTCCGACGACAAACTCGGCCAGATCGGCTCGCTCACCGGCGAGGCCGGCAGCTACGGCGCGCCGCACGCCCCGATGTCCGCCTTTGCCAACAACATCGTGCTCAACGGCGGCTCCTTGCAGGTGAGCACGACGCCCAACTTTGTGCTCAATCCCCTGCGCGGCATCGGCCTCGGACCGGTCTCCGGTTCGGTGGGCGGCACGGGCGGACTCTGGGTCAACGCCGATGTCACGCTCACCTACGCAGGGGTGATCGCTTCGGCGGGCAACACCGGCACGCAGGTGCTGCGCAAGCAGGGCCCGGGACGCCTGCTGCTAAACGGCGCCAGCACCTTCACCGGGGTTACCCAGGTGCAGGGCGGCGCCTTGGGCGGCACCGGTTCGCTGGCCAGCGCGGTGACGGTGGAAAGCGGCGGTGCGGTCGCTCCCGGCGCCGACGGCCTAGGCACCTTCACCATCGCGGGCGCGCTCGCTTTCAACGCCGGCTCCGCGCTGAACGTGGATATCGCCGCCCCCGGCTCCTCGGATGCGTTGGTGGTGGGTGGGACGGTGTCCGCCAGCGGCACGGCCACCATCAACCTCAACGGCCTGGATGGTTTTGGCGCGGGCACCTATACCTTGATCACTGCGGGCTCGCCGATCAGCACGGCCAACTTCCGGGTGGGCACGACGCCCGCCGGCTTCCGCGGCACGCTGGCGGCGGTGGGCAACAGCCTGACGCTCACGCTCGCTCCGGGCAGCGCGCTCTCCGCTTTGGAAACCTGGCGCGAACAATACTTCGGCAACTCGGCGAACTCGGGCAACGGTGCCGATTCCTTCGACGCGGATGGCGACGGCTTGGTCAACTTGCTCGAATACGCCACCGGCACCAACCCCACCGTGGCCGGCCCCGCCTCGGTCAGCGCGGGTCGTGCCGGTGCCTTCCTCACCCTGACGTATACCCGCGTGGCCGACGAGACGCTGGTCTACACCGTCGAGGGCTCCAACGACCTGGTTACGTGGACGGCAGTCAGTGCTCCCAACAACCCCAGCTCCGGTGCTCAGAATGTCGCCGGGCCAGTCACGATCACCGACACCGTTTCCGTCACCGGTGCCTCGGTGCGTCGGTTCCTGCGTTTGAAGGTCGCTCAGCCCTAGTCGCCTCTTGTCCATCGCGCCGTTCGAACCGGGCGGCGCGATGGAACCTGGCGGCGTCGCGCCGAGGTCTGGAAGCGCCAGTAAACTAGATGGTTACGTCCGAGTGACGGTGTGGCGGTAACTTAACAATCCCGAACTAGCGTGCGGGTTGTGATGCGGTTTGGAGTGGTCGTCTCCACTCCATGCATACCAAACTACACGCCTTGCTCGTCGGCGCCTCGTGCGCGCTTCTCCCGGTGTCGGCCGTCGCCGAACTCGGTTTCCTGTCCGGTATCGACGTCTCCCGCGGGGGCGAGATCCTCGCCTTCGACAAGTTCAACTCCCTGGTCCTCACGACGAATTCCTTCGCCGCCACCGGCCAGGAGAATCACGCGATCAATATCTACAGCCTGTCGAATCTGGGCGCGCTCAGCTTCCAATCTTCGGTCAACCTGAACACCTCCGTTTTCGCCGCCGTCACCGACGTTTACTCCGTGTCCAGCGTGGCGGTTGACCCGCTCGGCCGCGACTTCGGTGTCGCCTCGGTCATACCCACCGCCAACAACACCACCCAGGGACGAATCGCGTTGTTTCAGCTCTCCACCGGCAACGTGCTGAACACGCTCGACGTGGGCTACCACCCGGACTCGGTCGCCTTCACGCCCAACGGTTCCCGCATCCTCGTCGCCAACGAGGGCGAGTTCGTGACCAGCGGCACCCAGTCGCTCGGTTCGATCAGCATCGTGGACGTCTCTTCGGTGAGCGCCGGCGCCGGCGGTCTGGCGTCCTTGTCCAACTCCCATGTCACCGACGTGAACTTTGCCACCGGTCTGGCCGCGGGCGTCACGCTTGCCGGGGTGCGCAACAACCGGCTCGACACGCTCACGGTCAAGACGCCTGACGCGCTCGACGTGGAGCCCGAATACATCGCGCCGACCAACGACAAGGCCTACGTTTCCCTACAGGAAAACAACGCCATCGCGGTGGTTGACCTGATCGGGGAAAACGCCGGGAAGATCACCGGCATCCACTTGCTCGGCACGATCAACCAGCGCATGGACGCCTCCGATCGCGACGGCACGGCCGGCACTCCGCTCTCCGAGCGGCCCGCCTCGGTCGCGGCCACCAACATCGCCGCCAAGGTTGACGACGTCGTCGCCGGCATGCCCATGCCCGACACCATCGTGTCTTTCCAGAAAGACGGCGTGCGGCTGATCGCTTCCGCCAACGAGGGCGACTTCCGTCTCGACGACGCGGACCGCAATCGGATCAGCGAGCTCAACACTCAGGGCAAGTTGGAGGGCCCGGCGGTGGCGCTGGTCGGCAACGCCGCCCTCGGCCGCCTGCGGGTTTCCAATCTCGACGGAGATACCGACGGCAACGGTCTGGTCGATGCTCCCACGGTGGTGGGCACGCGCAGCTTTTCGTTGTGGAATGCCGAGACCGGCGCGCTGGTTTTCGACAGCGGAGCGGCGATTGAGGACTATGTGAAGGCCAACGATCTGACCACGTTCGGCATCGAGCTCGGCAGCACCGCCACCTTCGACTCCCGCTCCAGCTCCAAAGGCCCCGAGCCCGAGGGGCTGGCCTTTGGCCAGGTCAACGGCCGCGACCTGATTTTTGTCGGTGCCGAGCGCCAGAACGGTATTTTTCAGTTCGACATCACCGACCTGAACAACGTGCAGATCACCGGTTACTACAACACCGTCACCGGCACGGCCGACGACGGCCAGGGGGCCTTTGTCTCGCCCGAGTCGCTGCTGTTTATCTCCGCCGCCGACAGCCCCACCGGCCAGGCGCTGCTGCTGGTGGGTTACGAGGGTGTGTTTGAGGGCAGCATCGACCTCCCCGGTTCCATCGCGGTCTACACCGTCGCGGCCATTCCCGAGCCCGCTTCCGCGGTCGCGCTCGCGGGCGTCGCCGTCCTCGGTCTCGCCGCCCTGCGCCGCCGCCGCGTGGCTTGAGTCGGTGGTGGCCGGCGGGGTTCCCGGTGCGGTTTGGCGCCGGGCGCCAAGCCGTCGTTCACCTTGCAAAACCTGCACGCCCCGCGTGCAGGTTTTTTTGTTCAGCCGCTTCGGCGGCGGCGGCGGGCCGAGCCCAGGGCCAGGCTCGCCAGACCGAGCCCAACGGCCATCGACGCCGGTTCCGGGATGGGGGACACCGCGACGACACCGCTGGTGAAGTAGCTCCAGCCCGGGTAGCCGGCGGCGCGCAGGGCGTTGTCGATCTGGGTGTAGGCGGAAAACAGCGGCAGCGTGTCGATGGTCACGGCGGTGGCGGCGATGGTGCCGACTCCGGAATGGATGCCCCACAGGGCGAGTCGATTACCGCTTATGGCGGCGAAGGAGGGTCCGCCCGAGTCGCCGCCCTGGCCCTGGGCCTCGTGGGTCGCGTTGTCCTGGGTGGTGATCGCGACCACGCTGTCGACCTGACCATCGCCGCCGCCGAACGGCAGCAGGTCGAGATTACCGACGCTGGAGACCGTGTTCAGTCCCACCCGGCCGTTCGCGCCATACATCGTGATCGGCAGGTTTTGGTAGGTTGAGGCGGAGTTGCCCAGAAACAGGCCGCTGTAGTGGGTGATGTAGTCGCCGGCGACCGGGGCGGTGAGGCGGCCGAGCACCAGATCGGTGGCTTGGCCGTTGTAGGTGAGGGTGGATACGGTCGAGACGGAGTAGGTGCGTTTGAGGCCATCGACGCCGAGAAAGGATACGGTCGAGGCGGCGGCGGGGGCCACGTGGGCGGCGGTTAAAAAATGTTCGGGCGAGATGAGGGTGATGGCGGTCGCGGGGTTGTTGTCGCGCCAACCCACGCCGGACAGGTCGTAACCGGAGAGCAGAAAACTGGCCGCGTTGTTCGCCAGGGGAGCGCTGGCGAAACCGGAGGCGAAGCGCTCGTGGACGGAGGGGGCGTAGTCTTGGACGATGAGGGCCTGGGCGGTTGGGCACAGGCCGGCGAGCAGGGTGAGGCAGAGCAGGTGACGGGCGGGGCGGCGAGTCATGGCATTCAGGCTGAGCGGTTTTTGCCGCCCTGCAAGCCGGCGGATGGTGCTCGGGTTTACCAGCGGCCGTGGTCGCCCTTGCGCAGGCCGAGGGCGAAGGCGACCACCAGTTTGACCGCGTTTTCCACGTCGGCGAGGTCGACCAGTTCGCTCGGGGTGTGCATGTAGCGCAGCGGGATGCTGATGAGGCCGGTGGCGACGCCGGCGCGGGAAATCTGGAGGGAGCGCGCGTCGGTGCCGGTCGGGCGCGGGTCGGCCTCGAACTGATGGGGGATGCCGAGCTCACGCGCGGCCGCGACCAGGCGCTCGAAGACCACGGGGTTGATGTTGGGGCCGCGGCAGATGATGGGGCCGCCGCCGAGGGTCGTTTCGCCGTGTTTGCGCGGGTCGCAGTCGGGGTGGTCGGTGGCGTGGCCGACGTCGATGGCGAGGGCGAACGCGGTGTCGGAGGCATAGCCGGCGGTGATGGCGCCGCGGCAGCCGATCTCCTCCTGGGTGGTGGCGGCGGCGACGACGCGCGCGGCGAGCCGCTTGCGTTCCTTGGCCAACCGCCGCAGGGCCTCGCCCGCCACGTAGGCGCCCACCTTGTCATCAAAGGCGCGGGCCACGCCGATGGTGCCGTGCAGGAGCTCGAAGCCCGGCTGGTAGGTGGCGACGTCGCCGATCGCGACGCGCTCTAGCGCCTCTTTTTTCGACTTCGCGCCGATGTCGATCCACATCTCGTGAATCTCCGGGACCTTTTTGCGGTCAGCGTCATCCATCAGATGGATCGCGCGTTTGCCGGTCACGCCCAGCACCGGGCCGCCGCGGGTGGCGATGAGGACGCGCCGGCCGGGGATCATGATGCGGTCGTGGCCGCCGATGGTGTTGAAGTAGAGGTAGCCGTCCTTGTTGACGTAGCTGATCTGGAGTCCGAGTTCGTCGATGTGGCCGGCGAGGACGAGGGAGGGGTCGCCCTGGGGATTCAGGGTGGCGATGCGGTTGCCCATCGTGTCTTTTTCGTAGCGGTCGGCCGAGCTCTCGACGAAGGCGTCGAAGACGGCCTGGGCTTCCTGCTCGGCACCCGAGGGAGAGCGGGCGGCGAGCAGTTGGGCGAGAAATTCGGGCACGACCGGCGTGGTCGAGGCGTTGACGGTGGTGGAGCGAGTCTTTTTGGCGGCCATGGGAAAATCAGGTGTCGGCGTGACGCTGAGCGGAGTAGAGGCCCGTGCGACCGCTGGCAAGGTAGCTGACGAAGCAGGTCACGGCGAACAGCACGGCAGGACCCGTGCCGAAGAGCTCCATGGCCAGCAGGGTGCAGGCCAGCGGGGTCTTGCTGGCGCCGGCGAACACGGCGGCAAAACCCAGGGCGGCGGCGAGCGGGACGGTCAGGCCGAGCGGAGCGGCCAAGGCGTGGCCGAGGGCGGCGCCGATGAAAAACAGCGGCGTGACCTCCCCGCCCTTGAACCCCGCGCCGACGGTCAGCGCGGTGAAGACGATTTTCCAGGCCCAGTCCCAGTTGCCCGCGCCCTCGGCACCGAACACGGTGAGCAGGGTGGGGTGGGCGGGATTCGGGCTGCCGTGGTTGAGATTGAGGTAGGCATCGGTGCCGAGCGCGAGGGTCAGGGCTCCGACCGCGAGGCCGCCCAGGGCCGGTCGCAGCCACCAGGCGCGGGCGCCGCCGAGCGGGAGATTTTTGACCGCGTGGGCGGCGGCGACGAAGAGGCGCGCGGCCAGGGCGCAGGCCAGGCCGAGGGCGGCGGCGCGCAGCAGGTCGGCGGGCGCGGCCAGGCCGGTCTGCACGGGCAGGGCGGCGAGAGCGGCGTAGTCGGCGTGGGTGGCTCCGAGCGCGTGGCAGACCTGGTCGCCGACCAGCGCCGCGATCAGGCATGGGGCGAGCCAACGGTAGCCCACGCGCCCGCGGGTCACGACCTCCAAGGCGAAGACCGCGCCGGCCAACGGCGTGCCGAACACGGCGCCAAAGCCGCCCGCCACGCCGGCGGAGAGCAGGCCGGCCTGGAGGTAGGCGTCGAGCCGCAGCCAGCGGCGCAGGCCCGAGGCGAGCGCGCCGCCCATCTGCACGGCGGTGCCCTCGCGGCCGGCGGAGCCGCCGCAGAGGTGGGTGGCCAGCGTGCCGAGCAGGACGAGCGGGGCCAAGCGGAGCGGCACGCCGCCGCCGGGCCGGTGGATTTCCTCGATGATGAGATCGTGCCCGCGTGCGGAGGCTTTACCATGGCGGCGGTAGAGCCAGGCGGTCGCCACGCCTGCGAGGGGGAGCAGCGCGAGCAACCAAGGGTGGGCGAAACGCAACGCGATCACCGCGTCGAGCGCGTGCAGGAAGCCGGCCGAGGCCGCGCCGGCGGCGACGCCCACCAGAACCGAGAAACCGGCGACGCGCGCCAGCAGGAGGGCCGGCGGCGGCGGGCGGAGATTCTGGGCGGTGGCTTGGCGGGTCACGGACGCCCAGCGAGACGCGTTGCCGGCGCACCTGCAAGCCCGGGGCCAACGCGGATGCACCTCACTCGGCCAGCGCGGCGGTGCGTTGGGCGGGGGTGAGCTCGCGCCAGGCGCCGGGGGTGTGGGTCAGGTCGAGGTCGGCCAGGGTGAGCCGGCCGATGCGCACGCGCACGAGGCGCAGGGTGGGGTGGCCGACGGCGGCGGTCATGCGGCGCACCTGGCGGTTTTTGCCCTCGGTGAGGGTGAGCGAGAGCCAGGCGTCGGGCACGGTTTTGCGGCTGCGAACCGGGGGATCGCGGGGCGGCAGGCTCGCGCTTTCGGGCTCGGCGAGGCGGCGGACCGCGCAGGGCGCGCAGGCGTGGTCGGGCAGGCGCACGCCGGCGGCGAGGCGGGCGAGGGCTTCGTCGTCGGGCACGCGTTCCACCTGCACCCAGTATTCGCGGCGGTGGCCGTGCCGGGGGTCGAGCAGGCGGTGGTTCAGGCCGGGTTCGTCGGAGAGCAGGAGCAGGCCCTCGCTATCGGCGTCGAGCCGGCCGAGCGGGTAGACCGAGCGGGGCGGCCGCGGTCGCAGGTCGGCGAGCGAGGCCCAGCGCGAGCCCGGCTCGGGGGTGAACTGGGAGAGCATCCCGTAGGGCTTGTGCAGGGCGAGCAGCACGGGCCGCGGGTTCAGGCGGTTTTATCCGGCGCGGGCAGGTCGCGGGCCAGCCACCAGGCGGCGGCGCTGAGCACGGCGGCGCCGACAAACACCGCCAGGCTGCCGATCATCCAGAAGGCGATCCCGGCGCTGATGGGGGTGACGGCGCGGGCCAGGCTGCCGAGGGAACGAAAGACGCCGAGGGCGCGGCCTTGCTCGTTGGCGCCGGCGTAGAGCGAGATCAGGCCGGTGGTGGAGGGGTTGACCAGGCCGCTGCCGATGGCGACGAGGGCGAGCCCGACGTAGAGCATGGCCGGAGAGGGCGCCCAGCCGATGATCAAGAGCGAGACGGCGGTGGCGCCGAGGCCGTAGCTGAGAACCTGCAATTCGGGGCGGGTTTTCAGCAGGCGTCGCACCAGCAGGCCTTGGGTGAGAATGGAGAAAACGCCAAGAAAGCCGATGAGCAGGCCGTTCTGGCGGGCGCCGTAGCCAAAACGCTCGAGGGCGAGGAAAGTCAGGGAAAACTCCATCGCGCAAAAGGCGAGGGCCTGGAGGAAGGCGACGAGGTTGACCCGTCGCAGAGCGGCGGTGCCGGGCGCGAAGGCGGAGCGGAGCGGGTTGAACACGCGTTCGGCGGAGGGCGAGCCGCGTTTTTCGGGCGGTAGGGTCTCGCGGAAGCGGCGCACGACCCAGACGAGGTTGACCAGTCCGAGGCCGCAGGAGAGCAGGGCGGGGGCGCTGAAGGGATTGAGGCCCCAGGCGGCCAGCTCGGGGTGGGTGGCGGTGAGGTCCCAGGCGGAGGAGAAGGCGCCGATGGCGGGGCCGGTGACGAGTCCCAGACCAAAGGCGGCCCCGACCAGGCCCATGGCGCGGGAACGCTCCTCGCGGCTGGTGACGTCGGCCACGGCGGCGGTGGCGACGGAGAGGTTGCCGCCGAAGGCGCCGCCGAGCAGGCGGGCGGCGATGAAGAGCCAGAACGAGCCGCTGAGCGCCCAGAGTGCGTAGCTGGCGGCGGTGCCGGCGACGGTCCAGACCAGGACCGGACGACGACCGATGCGGTCGGAGAGGGAGCCCCAGAGCGGGGCGCAGATGAACTGGAGCAGGGCGTAGAAGGAGCCCAGCACGCCGCCAAAGAGCACGACCTCGAAATTTTTGTCCTGACCGAGGGCGGCGGAGACGCGGGCGGCGCCATCGAGGAGGAAGCGGAGCGCGCCGCTCTGGCCGTCAACCTCCAGGTAGTGGCGCAGGATGACGGGG
>CAYNUW010000055.1:0-12744 GCA_964400455.1 uncultured Akkermansia sp.
TCGGTATCAGTCCCGCGCCGCACGCACGTCCAGCGCGTCGCGCAAACCGTCGCCGAACAGGTTCAAGGCCAGCAGCGTCGCGGCGAACAAGCCACCGGGAAAGACCAGCAGCCACGGATAATTCTCCATCTTGTCCGCCCCGTCCTTGATCAGCGTGCCCCAGCTGCTCAGAGGCGCGTCCACGCCCAGTCCCAGAAAACTCAAAAAACTTTCGAGCATCATCACCGCCGGAATGGTCAGGGTCGTAAACACGATCACCGGCCCGAGCACGTTGGGCACGATGTGTCGGAAAATTATCCGCCCGTGGCCGAAACCCAACACTCGGGCCGCGTCGATGTAGTCCATCTTCTTCACCGCCATCACCTGCCCGCGCACGATGCGCGCCATGGTCAGCCACTCCACCGCGCCGATCGCCGCAAACAAACCGAGGATCTTCCCGACCCCTTGCAAATCGGCGAAGGGCGCCCAGCCCCCCACCCGAAACGCCCGCAGCCACTCGTCCAGCGCCATCATCGGCTCCTTCAAAAACACCATCACCAGAATCACGAAGATGGTAAACGGCAGCGCGTAGAGGATGTCCACCACCCGCATCATCAAGGCATCCAGTTTCCCACCCGCGTAACCCGCCACCGCACCGTAAGTCACGCCGATGATCAGCGCCACCAGCGAAGCCACCAGTCCCACCATCAACGATATCCGGCCGCCATAGAGCGTGCGCGCCAGCAGATCCCGCCCCAGTTCGTCCGTGCCCAGCCAATGCTGGGCCGACGGCGGCGTCGCGCCCAGCGCCAGCCGCTGATCCTCGTAGGAGGACTCCAAAAACCACGGCCCCGCCACGCATACCGCCGCCAACCCGAGCAGAAACATCCCGGAGGCCAACGCCGCCCGGTTCGCCCGCAGGCGCTGCCAGGCGTCCCGCCAAGGTGAGCGCGGACGGTCCTCCGCCGCCGGTTGCGCGGCGGTAGCCGAGGTGGAAACCGTGTTTGCGGAGGCGCTGGTCTTCATTCGAGCTTCAGCCGGGGGTTCAGCCACACCTGCACGATGTCCACCAGTAGATTCATCGCCACGATGAAGGTCGCGTAGAGCAGCACCGTGCCGCACACCAGCGTGTAGTCGCGGTTAAAGGCCGACTGCACAAACTCCCGCCCCAGGCCCGGTATTTGAAAAATGGATTCAATCACGAACGAACCCGTCACCAACCCCGCGATGGCCGGCCCCAAAAAGCTCACCACCGGCAGCAACCCGCCCCGCAGCGCATGGCGCGTCAGAATCCGCAGCTCCGACGCTCCCTTGGCCCGCGCCGTCCGGATGTAATCCTGGCTCAGCACCTCCAACATGCCGCCCCGGGTCAGGCGCGCCACGTAGGCCGCGTAAACCAGCCCGAGCGTCGCCGCCGGCAACACCCGATCCGAGGCGTCATACCAGCCCGACGCGTTGAACCAGCGCAGGTTGAGCGCAAAAGCCAGCACCAGCAGCGGCCCCATCACAAAGGTCGGCACGCAGATGCCGGCCATCGACACCGTGGACGCGATATGGTCCGCCCAGCGGTTGCGCCGCGCCGCCGCATACACGCCGAGCGGCACGCCCAGCGTCAACGCCACCAGCAGCGCCCAGGCCCCCAATTCCAACGAGGCCGGCAGCCGGTCGGCGATGATCTCGTTGACCGTGCGGTTGGAATACTTGAACGAGGGCCCCAGGTCGATGCCAAAGGCCGCCTTCAAATCGAAATCCGACACGCCGTTCCCGTCCGCATCCGCCCACAGCCGCCAGGGCGCAAACCGTTTCGGTGCGATATCCGCCAGATACGCCCCGTATTGGTGCCCCAGCGGCCGATCCAGTCCGTAGTGCGCCTCCAAGTTGCGCAAAACATCCTTCGAAACCGCCTTCTCCGCCGTGAAAGGACCGCCCGGCACCAGCCGCAGCATAAAAAAAGTCGCCGTCGCGATGACCAGCAGGACCGGAACGGTCTCCAACAGTCGGCGTAAGATGAAACGAAGCATGATGGCGGGTCGGTCTTTGGCGGCGTCGCGCCGTGATCAAGGAGCCAGGTCGATATGCCGCCAAGAGCGATTGTCGAGCGGGTTGGCGACCCAGTTTTGCACCCGGGGATCGAGCAGGTAGGCCTTCACGTAAAAATAGATCGGCAGAATCGGCAGGTCGCGCGTCACCAGCGCGTCCAGCTCGCGATAGACCGCGTGGCGCGCCGCATCGTCGGGCGCCTCCAGCGCCGAGGCCAGCAAGCGGTCGTAGGCCGGATTGGCGTAGCCGGTGTCGTTGTTGCCGCCGCCGCTCACCCACATGTCGAGAAAGGTGTGCGGATCCGGATAGTCGCCGGTCCACCCGCCGCGCGCGATGTCGTAGGCCAGGTTGTCCTGGGAATCCAAATACACCTTCCACTCTTCGTTGCGCAGCGCCGCGTCCACGCCGAGCCGCGTCTTCCACATCTGCTGAATCGCCTCCGCGATCGCCTTGTGCGTCTCCTGGGTGTTGTAGAGGATCTCGAAACGCCTCAGCCCCGCGCCGCCGGGATAGCCCGCCTCGGCCAGCAGCCGCCGCGCCTCCTCCACATCCGCGCGCTACCGCTCCGAGGGCTCGTAACCAAACGCTTCCGGCGTAAAATGGTTGGCCGGCCGCTGCCCGCCGCGCAGGATCGAACCGATGATGGCTTCGCGGTCCACCGCCAGTGCCAGCGCCCGCCGCACCCGCGCGTCATCCAACGGCGGACGGGTCACATTGAACCGATAAAAGTAGGTCGCGTAGTTCGCATCCATCCGCAGTTTTTCCGGAGCCTCCCGACGGTAGGCTTCGATGCGGTCCGGAGGGATCGTGCTGGTCACGTGCAGCTGCCCGGCCCGAAACATGCGCTCCTCCGTCTTCACGTCATCGACCGCGTAAAACACGATGGCATCCAGCTTGGGCGCGTCTTGCGACCGGAACGTCGGCGACCGCTCCACCGTGATCGCCTGGTTGGCGCGCCACTCCTTCAAGACGAAGGGGCCGTTGCCCACCAGTCGGCCCGGTCGGGTCCAGGGATTGCCAATCCGATCCACCGGGCCGTGCTGCTCGATGGTCGGCAGATGCACGGGAAACCACGAAGTGTGTTTCAGCGCCTCCAGCAGGTAGGGCACCCGATGCTTCAGACGCAGCACCAGCGTCCGGTCGTCCGGCGCGGCGAATCCGGTGGCGCTAAAGTCGGCCAACTCGCCGCGATTATACTCCTCCGCCCCCACCACATGATGCAGTTTGTAGGAGTAGTTCGCCCCCAGCGCCGGCGTGAGCATACGGCGGTAGGAGCGCAAAAAATCCTGGGCCGTGACCGGCTCACCATTGGACCACCGCGCGTCGGCCCGCAGGTGAAAGGTCCAGATCAATCCGTCCGACGAGGTCTCCCAGCGTTCCGCCACGCCCGGCGCCACCCCCAGTCCGGAAGGATGATCGGTCACCAGACCCTCGAACAAGGTGTTCAGAATCTTGCTCTCCGACACTCCGGTCACCACCTGCGGGTCGAGATCCTGGGGCTCCGCCCCGTTGCCCACGTGCAAAACCTTTTGGGTCGCCGCAGCCGCTCCCTCCGGCGCGCGCTTCGCGCAGCCCGTCACAGCGAGGATTAGGGCAAGGGTTGATAAAAGAATAAAAAGTCGGGAGGGACGCATGGGGTGGACCCATTGCAAGCTCCATGCCCGGCCGGGCGCAAGCCACGTCACCTGGAGTTGCCAAGTTCGGCCGGCGCCGCCCATATCCCCTCCGTGGCCGCCCCCAAACCCGGTTCCCTCGCCCGCATGCTCGAGCGCCTCGACGCGCTCGACGCGCCCGCGCTTGCCACCCTCGCCCAGCGCCTCGCCCGCGAACGCGGCCTGTTCGAACGAGTCTTTCATCTGCTCCAGGAAGGTGTCCTGGTCATGGACGCCGACGGCGCGATCGGCTTCGCCAACAACGCCGCCCGCCGTCTGCTCGGCATCAAACCCGCCGACACCACCTCCTCGCTCTGGCGCCTCGCGCCCGGCCTTCGCCCTCTGCTCGAACCCGCCATCGAAACCGCCGCTTCGCTCACCCGCGAAGTCGAGCTTAGCTACCCCGAGGTCCGCGCCGTCCGCCTTTACCTCGTCCCCTTCGCCGCCGAAGCCGAGCCCGACGCCGGCTCGCGCCGACGTTTTGCCGTGGTCTTCACCGACGTCACCCGCGACAAATTCGACACCGACCAGCGCATCGAAAGCGAACGCGTCGCCTCGATCGTGCTCCTCGCCGCCGGCGTGGCCCACGAACTGGGCAACCCGCTCAACTCGCTCACCATTCATCTCCAGGTGGTGGAGCGAAAACTGCGAAAACTGCGGGGCGCCGATCCCAAGGACGTGCGCGCGCTTGGCGATTCGTTGCGGGTTTGCCAGGAGGAGGTGAGCAGGCTGGACGGCATCATTGCGAACTTCCTCCAAGCCATTCGCCCCCAGCCGCCCGATTTCTGCGATACCCGGCTGGACGAGGTGCTCGCCGAGGTGCTCGCCTTCCAGGAACGCGAACTGGCCGACCGCGGCATCCGCGTCGAAGTCTCCGCCCCGGCCGGTCTGCCCGTGGTGCGCGCCGACAAGGGGCAAGTGAAGCAGGTGTTTTTTAATCTCATAAAAAACGCCGCCGAAGCGATGCCGCCCCGCGGCCGCCTCCGCATCGAGGCCCGCGCCGACGAGGACCACGTCAGCCTCGCGTTCGCCGACAACGGCACGGGCATCAAACCCGAAGACCTCGGCCGTCTTTTCGAGCCCTACCACACCACCAAACCCGGCGGCCACGGACTCGGCATGATGGTGGTGCAACGCATCCTCCGCGCCCACGGCGGCCAGATCGCCGTCGAAAGCGAGCCCGGCCGCGGCACCACCGTGACGGTGCTGTTCCCGCTCAAGGAACGCAAGGTCCGCCTCCTCGCCCACTAGGCCGGGTCAGGAGCAGCGATTTCCCGGCTAACCGGACGGGATCCGCCGAGCCCGGACTCATCCAGCTGGGCGGCGGTCCGAAGGTCTCCCACGACGCAGCACGCGGTTTAGCTGGCCATAGGTTGCAGGACTTGGCTCCGTGGCCCCGTGTCGTTCGCTTCGGAATTAGCGTTGTCCACCCTGTATGAACTCCACGCCGCCGAGAGCGTGGCCGACTTCTCATCCGCCGCCGTCGCGCTGATGGACGCGGCCTTTCCCGGCTCGCTCATCACCTTCGACCGCATCGACGCCGACACCGGCCGCTACGAGGTCGCGCCCAACCGCACCATCCACGACGCCGCCGAGACCACCCGCCGTGTCGGAGCCTGCGTAGCGCGCGACAATCCCCTCGTCGCCCTCATCGCCGCCCTGCCCCGCTCCGCCCCCGGTCACGCCCTACCGCCTCAGCGACCACCTGCCGCCCGAGCGCTTCTGGCGGACCGAGCTCTATGCCGCTGGCTTTGCTCCCTTCGGTGCGCGCTACCAGCTCGCCGTCGCCCTGCGCGGCGGCGACGAGTTCCTCGCGTTCGGCATCAACCGCGCCACCGTGAAGCGCCACTGCGAAAAAATCTACGCCAAGCTCGGCATCCGCGGCCGCACCGCCGCCCGCCGTGAGAATCCCGGCCCGAGCACTCATGGTCGCTAATGCCCTCCCGCAGGGCCTCACCTTGCGTGAGGCCGCTTCCCCTATCGTAGCCAAATCCGCGGTGGAGCCGATTGTCCCTAATCGGCTGCCGCCGCCCCCGCCGCCGCCCCGCTGAAGGCCGCCGCAAAACGGCTAAGTAACAGTGCGGCACGGAGGCGCGTTGGGGACAACACGCTCCACCTCCGCCCCCGTCCATTCAGCCTTATTAGCGTAAATTAGGGTTCATTAGCGGTTAAAACCCGTTTCGTCTCAGTGGCCCTCAGTGTCCTCAGTGGTTAACCCGGCTCGATCCGTGTCTCACGCGAAGGCGCAAAGACGCGAAGAACAAGCCCCACAAGCCAGCGCGTTAAGGGCAACACGCTCCACCTCCGAGCCCCCCGATTTGATCTCTCCTGCGCCGGCTAGGTCTGAGGGCGGGGATCGTGGTCTGCGGGGGTCGGCGGGGCAAGGTGTCGATTCTGCTCCAGGTGCGCCAAACAGGCCTGCACGTCGGCGAAGGGTAGATTCACCACGACCTCCGCGGGGTAGTCCCACCACTTCACCTTGAGCAGGCGTTCGATGGTGGCGGGGTCGAAGCGAAACCGCAGAACCTTGGCCGGCACGCCGGCGACGATGGCGTAGGGCGGCACATCCTTGGTCACAACCGCCCCCGCCCCGATGACCGCTCCGTCACCCAGCGTCACTCCGTCCATGACGATGGCATTGGCCCCGATCCACACGTCGTTGCCAACCTTGACCGGGCGATTTCGCGTGGCGCGGATATCGACCACGTTGGCTTTGGGGGTTTTCAGGGGACCATAGAGCGCAACACCGCTTTCGTTGTAAGCGAAGGGGTGCGTGGTGAGCATGTGGGTGGGGTGCTGGCTGGTGCCGAGGTAAACGCCGCGGCCGATCGAGCAATACTTGCCGATGGTGGTTTCGTCGCCGTTCGGGATGGAGACGTCCTCGCCCATGTAGGAATACTCGCCGATGTGATAGGCGGCGCGGTGACGCTCATACTTGGTCGTATACTTCAGGCGAAACGCTTTTCGCCAGCTGGAGAGCGGCAGAAGGGAGGACAGGAGCTTGGCGGTTTTCGGCTTCATGATCCGGTTGGGTAAAATATCGCCGGCGGACGTAGGAGCCCGCGCGTTTTAGCGGTGCGTGGTGTCAGCGCCCCGGGCGCGGGAGGACCTTGCGCCGGAATTTTTCCCACAAGTCCTGGAGGGCGGAGACAGCGGTCCGGGCCGCGCGGCGTCCTCTTATGACGTGGGCGTCGGTTTTGGCGGCGTGGGCGAGCAGTGAGTGTCGTTCTTCGATCAGACGGGCCAGTTGCGGGAAGGTCGCGTAGTCGTGCAACACCCGACGCCGGGCCTCGATGATGGCGGGCAGGCGGCGCTCATACTCCCCGGGCGTGCGCAGCAGACGCTCGATGGTGGCGAGCGCGCCCGCGGGGTCGCGGATATCGATCCACACATAACTCTCGCGGGGAAAGTAGGCGTCGAGGTTGGTGCAGCCGAAGTAGAGCGGCAAACAGTGGCCCAGGTAGGCGTCGGCGAGTTTTTCGGTCCAGTGGTGGTCGCAGGTGTGGTTTTCGATCGCGAGGTGGAAGCGGTAGGGATCGAGCGCGTCGGCTTTGTTTTCGATCCGAGCCATGCCGTGCCCAAAAACGTCCAGCTCGGGCAGTTGATTTTTTAGCCAAAGGGTGAACTCCAGCCGCTTGGCGTGCAGGGTGTGGCGCATGGCCTTGGTGGAGCAGACGGTGGAGAGGATCTTGGGCTTCGCGGGTGGGGCGGCCTGGGCCAGGGCGTCGAGGGTGCCGCGTTCGTCGGCGCCGCCGTAATACCAGAGCAAACCGGCCTGACGGCGTATGACGCGCGGGTGCTGCAGCGCCCACGGTTCCTGGCTGGTCAACACGTGGCCGAATTGGCGGAGGAAGGGGCGGCCATAGACCGAGATCGAGGACGGTTCGCCGGTGAGCAGCAGCGTGTGTTCAGGCGCGCAGGCCAGCGGCTCGACTGGGGCGCTCCGGGACAAATCGTCGTAGACCACCAGCCAGTCGTAGCACCTTTCAGCCGGGTCGAAGAGAAAATCGCAGCGCCCATCGGCGCCGGAGCGGCCGGCGAAGCGACGCAGAAACGTGTCGCCAATGTTCCGGTCCGGCAGCCGGATGCGGCTGAGAAACTTTACGCGGATACGATCGTTGGTCGGCATGGCGGTCGGGGTGTGGCAACCTCAGGTCAGCCAATCGTCCCGGAAGCGGGCGGCGCGGTGCAGGAAGGTGTGTTCCCGCAAGACCCGGGCGCGACCGGCGGCGGCGATGCCGGCGGCCTTTTCCGGCTGGGCCAGCAGGGTCTCGAACTGCGCCTTGAGGTCGAGGTGGTCGCGATAGGCCACGATTTCTTCGCCGGGCACGAAGGCCGCCGCCAGGTCGGGCACGAGCGGATAGGTGCCGAGCCCTCCGGCCGCCGCGATTTCGAAGGCGCGGAGATTTAGACCGTGAACGGTGTTGGGGGCTTGGAGCAGATTGATCGTGGCGAAGTAGTCCGAATAAAGGCGTGCGAGCGCCCCAGCCTTCAGGTGGCGTCGACGCCACAGGCGCCAGCCGCAGCGGGCCAAGGGGCCGTAGGTATCGACGCGAGCACCGGCGGCGCGGAGGGAGTCGAGGAAACGACGACGTTCCGGGGTGTTGGTGCCGGCAAAGACCAGGGCCCTTCGTCGTTGGTCAAACGGTTTGGGGGCGGCGGCATAACGCGCGGGATCGGCGGCGAGCGGCAGGTGGGCGAGGCGGGTGGACCGCCCGGCGTGGATTTGGTCCAGCAGGGGACGGGTGGCGGAGTCGAAATGGTAGAGGCCGTCGAGCCCCGGCTCCAACTTGGCGGGCCAGGCGGGCAGGTGGTCGCAAAGCCAGCCGACGAAGGGCGCGCGGGGGGCGGCGTCACGCCAGGCCGCCAGCGCGGGCGGGGGCAGACCGGGCTGCTTGAGCAGGACGACCAGATCGGGCCGCGCCTGGCGCAACGCGGCGGCTACGCGTGCGATCACGGCCGGGTTCTCGAGGGCGGGGAGCCGGGTTTTCCACTTGGCTCGATACTCCGCCCAGGAGGCTGGGCGCATTTGCAGGGAAAAGACCTCGGCGCCAAGGGCGCGAAAGCCGGCCTCCAAGTCGCGATGCCAGGACAGGACGCCGCCCTGTTTCTCCAGGATAACGACGCGGGGCTGGGCGGTCATGCGAGGGGATCCGGGCTTCACGCTTCGGCGCCGCCCAGCACCTGCCGGTCGTAAAGTTCCCGATAGGCGGCGCTGGCGGCATAGAGCTTTTCGTGCGGACCGTCGGCCACGATGCGGCCGTGTTCAAAAACCAGGATGCGGCTCGCGTGGCGGATGGAGCTGAAACGATGCGCGATCATGAACGTGGTGCGACCCTTGACGAGTTCGCGCAAGGCGTCCTGCACGGCGGCCTCGCTTTCGGAGTCGAGGGCGGAAGTGGCTTCATCCAAGATCAGGATGGGGGCGTCTTTGAGGAAGGCGCGGGCGATGGCGATGCGCTGGCGCTGGCCGCCGGACAGGCTGTTGCCGCGTTCGCCGACCTGGGTGGCGTAGCCGTTGGGTTGGGCGGCGATGAAGTCGTGGATGTGGGCGCGCCGGGCCGCCGCCTCGATCTCGGCGTCCGTCGCATTTTGGCGGCCGAGGCGGATGTTCTCCGCGAAGGTGTCGTTAAATAGAGTCGGGTTCTGCGGCACGATCGCCACCTGCGAGCGCAGGGCGTCTTTGTCGAGGTCCCGCAGGTCCACGCCGGCGTAGGTGACGCGTCCCGAAGTGGGATCGTAGCAGCGGCTGAGCAAGGCGACCAAGGTGGATTTGCCCATGCCGCTGCGACCGACCAGCGCGACGGTTTCTCCGGGCTTCACAACTAGGTCGATATGGTTGAGGGCCGGCGCGGCGGGGGGCTGACCCTCTTCGCCGGGGCGCGCGGCGTAGGCGAAACACACGTCCTCGAAGGCCAGCACGGGGGGCGTGGCGGGCAGCGGAACGGGGTGAGTGGCGGCGGGCACCGTATCCACTGCGTCGAGCACGTATTCGAGGCGTTCCAGGGAGGCTTCGCCGGTTTTAAGAATGGCGTGCAGGCCGCTGAGTTTTTTCACCGGCTCGTAGGACATGTAGAGCGCGAGGGCGAGGGCGCTGAAGGTCTCGAAAGTCATGCCGTTGCGGGTGCCGAAATAGAGCGCGGCGACGAAACCGCAGACCGAGATGACCTCGATGAGCGGGGTGACGACGCTCTGGTATTTCACGCTCTTCATGTTGAGCGCGAAGATCTCGGCGATCGAGCGGGCGAAGTGCTGGCGCTGGCGCGTTTGCAGGTTGTAAGCCTGGATTTCCAGCGGGGATTGCAGGGTCTCCACGACCACCGCGCCGAGCTGGCCGTTTTTCTCCGAGATCTGGCGCGAACGTTTGACCAGGAGTTTCGCCGCCATGCGGATGGGCAGGATGCAGAGCGGCACGCTGAGCATCGCGATGAGGGCGAAAAGGGTGCTGCGCTCGACGGTGCACAGATAAACCAAGGCGCCGACCGAGGCGGCGAGGGTGAGGGGTTGTTTGACGATTTCGCCGCCGATCCCGATGACGACGGAGCGGATTTTTTCCGTGTCGGCGAGCAGGCGGGTTTGCAGGTCGCCCGCCTTGTTGGTTTGATAAAAGGCGAGTGGCAGGTTGAGCAGACGATCGTAGACCTCGATACGCACGCGCTCCAACACGATGAACGCGGCCTGGCTGATGAGGTAGCGGTTCAACACGGCGGCCACGCCGCGCACGGCGAAGACGAGGGGCAGGCCGACGCAGGCGAGCGTGAGCAGGCTGGCGGCGTAATCATCGCCCAGCAGCCGGCGAGAGAGCTCGACCACCTTGGGGTCGATTTTGTCCGCCTGTTGGAAAAAGATCGGGAGCAGATACTTCATCGCGATCGGCAGGCCGGCGCCGGTGCTGACCGCGAAAACAAAGGCCGCCGCGATGCCGCCCAGCAGTTGCCACCGAGCCGCGTGGAGATGGTGGATGTGCCTGCGATATCGGCCCGAGCGGGCCGCGGCCGCGCGGAGCAGCCATGCAACCAGCTCCCGGGTCAGCACCAGGGCGGGCCAGAGCACGGCGGTAAACAGCAACCAGCGCCGCCCGGCCGCGTCCGCGCCGAGGGCGCGAGGGGTATCGACCAAGACGCTCCAGAGCCAGGAGGTCTCCGCCATGAAGACCGGAAGCAAGATGTCGACCAGGCCGGGCCACACCAAGGTGGCGATGCCGGCGAGGGAAAACGCAGCGGCAAGCCAGCCCCAAGCAGGCAGCAGGGGACACGCCCCAGCCGGGTAAACGGACGCGCGAACCTGCGAGGGCGCGGTGGGTTGCGGATGCTTGGGTGGGGAGGAGCTCACTGGCTTTGGACGGGCTTTGCATGGTGCTTTGGGAACGTCGCATGGGAAGGCAATTGTTGACGCGGGGGCGGCAGCTGCGGTCTGCTCGGCGTTTTCGTTTACCCAATCCTCCGCCGCGCCCACCCGCCATGCTCGACCCGAAACTTCTCCGCGAATCGCCCGATCTTGTCCGCGCCGCCATTGCCAAAAAGCACCTGGCGGTCGATCTTGACGAAGTGCTGGCGCTCGATGCCGCCTGGCGCGGCCAACTCACCGAAGTCGAGGCGCTGCGGGCGAAACAGAAGGCCGCCAACACCGAGATGGCCAAGCTGCCCAAGGGCTCGCCCGAGTTTGTTGCCAAGGTCCAGGAGATGAAGGCGGTCTCGGCCGAGGTGAAGGCCCGCGAGGCCGGCTTGGTCGAGATCGAGGCGAAGCACAAGGCCGCCATGCTTGCCATTCCGAATCTGCCCCACGCGAGCGTGCCGGAGGGGCGCACGCCGGAGGAAAACGTGACCTTCGCCACCTGGGGCTCGTGCGATGCGCTGTCGCCGGTGGCCAAGGCGCACTGGGAAATTCCGGGTTTTGACAAGATCATCGACTTCGGGCGCGGTTCCAAAGTCACCGGAGCGGGTTTCCCGTTTTATGTCGGCGACGGCGCCCGGATCGTGCGCGCGCTGCTGCAGTTCTTTTTGGACGAGGCGGTGGCGGCGGGCTACACCGAGGTGAATCCGCCCATCTTCGTAAACGCGGCCAGCGCCACGGCGACCGGGCAGTTGCCCGACAAGGAGGGGCAGATGTATGAAGCGGTGGCGGATGGTTTCTACGCCGTGCCCACCGCCGAGGTGCCTCTGACCAACTTTTTTCGGGACGAGATTCTCGACGAGGCGGTCCTGCCGGTAAAACGCGCGGCCTACACCCCGTGTTTCCGCCGCGAGGCGGGCAGTTATGGCAAAGATGTGCGCGGGTTGAACCGGCTGCACCAATTCGACAAGGTGGAGCTGTTGAAGTGGGTGCATCCCACCCAGAGTTACGACGAGCTCGAAAAGCTGCGCACGGATGCGGAGAACCTGCTGCGCAAACTGGAGCTGCCCTACCGCGTCTTGTTGATGTGCGGCGGCGACGTGGGTTTTTCGCAGGCGAAAAAATACGACTTGGAAGTCTGGGCGGCGGGTCAGCAGCGCTGGTTGGAAGTGTCGAGCTGCTCAAACTTCGAGGCCTTCCAGGCGCGGCGCGCGCAGATTCGTTTCCGCAACGCCGACGGCAAACCCGAGTTGGTGCACACGCTCAACGGGTCCGGTCTGGCGGTGCCGCGCGTGCTGGCCGCCCTGCTGGAAAACAATCTGCAAGCCGACGGCACGGTGAAACTGCCGGCCGCGCTGGTGCCGTATTTCGGCCGGGATACGCTGCGCTTCGGGTGAGGCGGAGGCGGGTCTTTAACCGCGAATTACGCTGATGAACGCGGATACCGGCCAGCGATTACACTGGGAATTGTCCGAGGCGATCATTGGTGCCGCGATGGTGGTTTTGAATCAGCTCAAGCCCGGGTTGAAGGAGAAGGCCTATGAAAACGCACTGGTGATTGAGCTTCGCAAGCGCGGCCACCGAGTGGAGCAGCAGCGGCAGTTCGATGTGTATTACGAGGGTCAAGTCGTGGATACCTTGATTCCCGATCTGATCGTGGATGGAAAGGTTATCGCGGACTCGAAGGTAGCGGAAAATTTTACGGATTCTAATGTAGCTCAAATGATTGGTTACATGGCGA
>CAYNUW010000055.1:12754-15096 GCA_964400455.1 uncultured Akkermansia sp.
CACCGGGCTGGAGCTTGCTTTGCTCCTAAACTTCAAACAGGCGCGGCTCGTTTGGAAACGAGTGGCCCGTTCCAATCCGCGATTTTCCGCGTGATCCGCGGTCAAAAGATGCCTTGGAACGTTACCGCTGAGCGACTCGCCGCTGCCGTTCCATCACGGCGGCTGCACCCGGCGGTGGTGGCTTGGATCGAGGGGCGTCCGCAGCGGGAGCGCATCGCGGTGGCGCTGTCGGGCGGGGCGGATTCGGTGGCGTTGGTGCTTTTGCTGTGGGCGCATTTTCCGGAGCGGCGAGGACGGCTGCTGGCGGTGCATTTTGATCATCGGCTGCGGGGTCGGGCCTCGGCGGACGACGCCCGGTTTTGTGGAGCCTTGTGTCGTGGACTCGGGGTGCCCCTGGTGGTCGGTCGCTGGGAGGATGCCCCCACGGCGCCCAGTGAAGGCGAGGCACGGGCGGCGCGTCTGGACTTTTTCACCGCCACGCTGAAACGGCGGCGGGTCGCCGCGCTGGCCACCGGACATCAACGCGACGACGTGGCGGAGACCCTGTTCATGCGGCTGGCGCGCGGTGCCGGGTCGGGTGGCTTGGCAGCTCCCCGGCCGGTGCAGGAGCAGCCCGGATTGGGGCGCACGGTGCTGAGGCCTCTCCTCGGCTTGGACAAGGCGGAGCTTGTGGCGGCGCTGAGTGCGGCGGGCGGACGTTGGCGGGAGGATGCCAGCAACGCCGAGCCGGTGCAGGTGCGCAACCGTGTGCGGGCGGAGTTGCTGCCGGTGTGGCGCGGTGTGGCGGGCGAGTCGGGTCGCGACGCGTTGGCGGGTCTGGCCTTGAGCCGCGACTTGCTGGAGGAGGACGACACGGCGCTGGCGCTATGGGCGGAGCGGGCGGGCCCGATCGATGCCAACGGGCGGCTGGAGTTGGAGCCGCTGCGAGCGGAGGAGGCGCCCTTGCCCCGTGCGGTGGTGCGGCGGATCTTGCACCGCTGGCTGGCTAGATTGCCGCAGCGCACCGCGTTGTCGCGGGCCGGGTTTGAGCAGTTTATGGAGTTTGCCGGCAAGGCCCGTCCAGGAACGCGCTTCAGCCTGGGCGCGGGCCTGTTTGCGGTGGTGAAGCGGGGCGGGTTGGTGTGGGTGGCGGGGTGAAGCGCTTGGGTTCTCTTGATTTTCAGCGCAGGTATCCGGGCAACGTGCCTCTTGCAAGAAGCGGACCAAAACTAAGCTGTGTTGTTATCCCAGCCTAGAGGCGATCTGCCGAAGCTTACAATAAAGCAGCTTTCGGTTTATTTTCTAAAACAAAAAGCCGCATCCATTTTTCGGAAGCGGCTTTTGACTGATTATCCTGCAAGTTTGCTACCGGGCGCGTAAACCCGATTAGCAGCGTCGACGGCGACTGGCTGCTATTGCCAGTCCGGACAGACCCGCAAACATTGCAAAGGAGGAAGGCTCGGGAACTGCCACTGCATTCGGCAGCGTAAGTTGAGGAGCCTGCGCGGTTGCATGCTCTTTACTCGCAATGGTGTAAGTCTCGCCAGCCGTCGGTCCACCAATAACAAAAGTTACGAAGCCGGAAGTGTTCGAACTAAGGAATCCTTCCAGTAATGAGCCAGCGAAGCTTTTTACCCCTATCGAACCCGACGCGTTGCTGAATGAACCCAGCAATGTGAGTCCGGAAAACCCATTCAGAGTGCCACCCGTGAATTGCCAATTGCCGGAGTTGTATGCTGGCCCCGAGGAGGCGGGCTGCACTATAAAAGCGGCATCATCATAGGAGAAAGTGCTCTCGTTCAAGGATGGAGCCACGGCTTGGGGAACACCATAAAGCGATATTGTCCTAGTGTTGTTTTGGGCCTGCGTAAACTCGAAGCTCAGGGATGCTCCAGAGAAATTTTGCAAGTTCGAGATGTCGAACTGGACCACAGGAATACGAATTCTAGTGCCCGGAAGATAACGAAGTTGTATGGATGTTTCTGTGCCGTGAGCATCGTCCGCCCCCGTAGTTGCGTTTTGCGAATCGTTAGATAAATAGGTGTCAGCCACAGCCTCAAGCGTCACAGCTTGCGCGGTAGCTACAGAGGCTAAACACGTTAGTGTAATAAGACAATATTTTGGATTCATTTTTTTTGGGGGGGGGTGGGAAATTTCTCGTCCGCAAAGGGATGCAACGAATCTCTACGGACTAAGAGCAGTTTGCGCTAATCAATTGAGTTGATAAGTGACCTGAAGAGTTGAGCCTAAGATTAAGCCAAAGGCGCTTATTTTCCTAAACGGGGGTGAGGGGTGACATGAAGACTACAAACCTGAATGCATCAGTGTTATTTCTCTCAAGGACGATCAAATCTTACATTAAA
>CAYNUW010000056.1:0-14762 GCA_964400455.1 uncultured Akkermansia sp.
CTACGGCATCGACCCCGCCCGCCTCATCGGCGCCGGCGCCTCCGCCGGCGCACAGCTCGCCCTCGCCGCCGCCCTCGCCACCGACTTCGACGATCCCGCCGACGACCGCTCCGTCTCCCCCCGCCCCGACGCCCTCGTCCTCTGGTATCCCGTCCTCGACAACGGCCCCGCCGGCTACGGCGCCGACCGCATCGGCGACCGCTACCCGCAGTTTTCACCCTTCCACCTGGTCTCCACCGTCCAGCCGCCGCCTACCCTGCTCTTCCTCGGCACGCGCGACATGCACCTCTCCGTCGCCCGCGCCGAGGAGTATCAACAACTCGCCCGCGGCAGCGGTGCCCGCTGCGAGCTCAAACTCTTCGAGGGCGGCCAACACGCCTTCTACGACTACCGCAACCCATCTCCCGAGAACCGCGCCCTCCGCGCCGACTGTCTCTACGCCGCCGACACCTTTCTCCGCTCCCTCGGCTACCCTTAACCCACCGGCTCCGCTCTGCCCCATTCGTCATTACTCTCTTTTCCACGCCCATGCCATCCCCTCTCCCCGCCCAACCCTTCTCCCCCGAGCACCCCGTTCTCCTCGACATGGTGCACCACAATCCCGGCGAGACGCCCTTCGCCACCCAGTTCGCCGACGCCGCCAAACTCGCCGCCCACGGCTTCACCGGCCAGGTACCCAAGAGCCTCAACTTCGCCCTCGGCTTCGACGACATCCTCCCCGGCGCCTTCCCCGCCAACCCCGCCGAGCGCGCCTGGCTCGACGATCTCGCCGCCGCCAAGGACGCCGAGATCGCCGCCTGCTTCCGCGCCGGCATCGAAATCATCTACCACACCGACTTCTTCGTCCTCCCCCGTCGCGTCCTCGAACTCCTCAAGGACCAGATCTGCGACGAAGCCGGCCGCATCGACGTCACCCGCCCCGCCACCCTCGACCTCTACCGGAAAATCCTCGCCGCCCTCTTCAAACGCTTCCCCGCCGTCACCGGCATCATGGTCCGTGTGGGCGAAACCTACCTCTTCGACGCCCCCTACCACGCCGGCAACACCGCCGTCCCCCTTCACGACCCCAGGGTCCCCCGCGCCGCCCAGATCCAGCGCTACACCACACTCATCAATTTCCTCCGCGAGGAGATCTGCGTCCGCCACGGACGCCGCTACATCCACCGCACCTGGGACTACTTCCCCGACCGCTTCCACGCCGACCCGACCTTCTACCTCGCCGTCACCGACGCCATCGCGCCCCACCCGCTCCTCGCCTTCTCCATCAAGCACACCGGCTCCGACTTCTTTAGGAACTCCCACTCCAACCGCTGCCTCGCCCTCGGCCGCCACCCCCAGATCGTGGAGGTCCAGTGCCAGCGCGAATACGAGGGCAAAGGCGCCATCCCGTGCTACATCGCCCGCGGCGTCATCGACGGCTTCTCCGACCAGCCTCGCTTCATCGGCCTGCGCGACTGGCGCAAGGACCCCCGCCACGTCGGCATCTTCACCTGGACCCGCGGCGGCGGCTGGTTCGGCCCCTACCTTCGAGACGAATTCTGGCCCGAGCTCAACGCCCGCGTCCTCTCCGCCTGGCACGCCAACCCGTCCGCCTCCGAGGCCGAGGTCTTCGCCCGCATCGCCCGCGACGTCTACGGCCTCGACCCCGCTTCCGCCGCCGCCCTCCGCGAACTTTCCCTCGCCAGCGAGGACGTCATCCTCCAGGGCCGCTACTGCCGCGCCGCCTCCGAGCTCGAGGGCTTCCGCTACGAGGCCACCACCCTCTGGATGCGCGACGACTGCATCGGCGGCAACATGTAACTCGCCGACACCTTCGCCGCCCTCGAAAAAGCCGGCCGCCTCGACGAGGCCGTCGCCGAGAAAAAACACGCCGCCACCCTCGCCGCCACACTCCCCGCCATCGCCGCCCGCATCACCTTCTCCGACCCCGGCCGCACCGCCTTCGTCCGCTGGAGCGCCGCCTACGCCGAAAAACTCTTCGCCTGGATCGCCGAGGGCTGGCCCCTCCTCGTCCAGCGCTGGCGCGACGGCCACGCCGGCCGCGGCGACACTCGCCCCGACCTCTCCCCCTACGAAGCCGCCCGCTCCGCCGCTCTCGCCCTGAGCACCACCCCGAACTCCTGGGCCACCGGCTTCTACGGCCACTACTGGAACTGGCCCGGCCAGACACCCACCCCCGGAATGGACGATTCCGTCCGCAACCCCTGGACCCCGCCCCGAGGCCCCGTCGAGCGCGAACACTGGCAACCCCAAACCGACACCACCGAATAAATCCCCCACATTCCTCACCGCTCCGACCGTTCGTCATTCGGATTTCGTTATTCGGGTCTCCCTCTTCCCTCCCATGCCTCCCTCCCTCTTCAACGTCTCCGGCAAGGTCGTCGTCGTCACCGGCGCCACCGGCACCCTCACCGGCTCGGCCGCCGATTATCTCGCCACCCAGGGCGCCCGCGTCGTCTACCTCGGCCGCACCCAGTCCAAGCTCGACGCCTCCCTCGCCGCCATCCGCGCCGCCCACCCCGCCGCCGAGGTCCTCGGCCTCGTCGCCGATGTCTCCGACCGCCCCGCCCTCGAGCGCGCCCGCGACACCATCGTCGCCAAATGGGGCCGCGTCGACGCTCTCCTCAATGGCGCCGGCGGCAACCTCCCCGGTGCCGTCATCACCCCCGACAAAACTTTCTCCGACCTCGACTTCGCCGCCTTCGAGCAGGTGGTGGACCTCAACCTCCACGGCACCGTCCTCCCCACCCTCGTATTCACTCCCGCACTACTCGCCTCCGGCTCCGCGTCCGTCGTCAACTACTCCTCCGCCTCCGTCGCCCGCGCCGTCACCCGCGTCGTCGGCTACTCCGCCGCCAAGGCCGCCGTGGACAACTTCACCCGCTGGCTCGCCGTCGAGTTCGGCCGCCGCACCCAGGGCTCCATCCGCGTCAACGCCCTCGTCCCCGGCTTCTTCCTCGGCGAGCAAAACCGCCGCCTCCTCACCAACGAGGACGGCTCCCTCACCTCCCGCGGCCAATCCATCTGCGCCATGACCCCCTTCGGCCGCTTCGGCACCCCCGACGAGCTCCACGGCGCCATCCACTACCTCGTCGCCGACGCCTCCAAATTCGTCACCGGCACCACCCTCGTCGTCGACGGCGGCTTCGGCGTCTTCTCCGGCGTCTGATTCCTCCGGCCTACCTTCCGCCACCTCCCATGCGCTGCTTCCGTATCGACGCCCCGGGCGCGTTCTCCTTCGCCGACGCACCCTCCCCCGCCTCGCCGCCCGCCGCCGGCGAGGCCCTCCTCCGCATCCGCCGACTCGGCTACTGCGGCTCCGACCTCTCCACCTTCCGCGGAGCCAATCCACTCGTCTCCTATCCGCGCATCCCCGGCCACGAGATCGCCGCCGAGCTCGTCGCCCTCGGCGCCGGCGCGCCCGCCCACCTCGCCCCCGGCCAGCTCGTCACCGTCATCCCCTACACCGCCTGCGGCCGCTGCACCGCCTGCCGCGCCGGCCGCCTCTGCCGCCACAACCAGACCCTCGGCGTCCAGCGCGACGGCGCTTGCTCCGAATTCATCACCGCCCCCTTCGACACCATCCTCCTCGCCCCCGGCCTCTCCCTCGCCGCCCTCGCCCTCGTCGAGCCGCTCTCCGTCGGCTTCCACGCCGTCGAGCGTGGCCGCGTGACCTCCGCCGACACCGTCGCCGTCCTCGGCACCGGCATGATCGGCCTCGGCGCCATCGCCGGCGCCGCCCAGACCGGCGCGCGCGTCGTCGCCGTCGATATCGACGACGCCAAACTCGCCCTCGCCCGCCGCGCCGGTGCGAGCGAAACCATCCACTCCCGCGCCGAATCCCTCCACGATCGCCTCCAAGCCCTCACCGGCGGCGACGGCCCGTCCGTCGTCATCGAGGCCGTCGGCGCCCCCGACACTTTCCGCGCCGCCGTGGACGAGGTCTGCTTCGCCGGCCGCGTCGTTTACATCGGCTACGCCAAGGCTCCCGTCACCTACGAGACCAAGTATTTTGTGATGAAGGAGCTCGACATCCTCGGCTCCCGCGGCGCTCTCCGCCCCAACTTCGAGGCCGTCATCCGCCTGCTCCAGTCCGGCGCCTACCCCGTCGAGGAAACCATCACCCGCACCGTCCCCCTCGCCGAGGCCGGCGAAGCCCTCCGCGCCTGGGACCGGAACCCCGCCTCGATAACCAAAATCCACCTCGCCTTCGACTAACAATCCACCGCAACCGGCCAAGTCACCGAACGTCCGCCATAGGTCATTGGTCTATTCCTCCTCCCCCACCCGCCATGCCCCGCATTCAATCCATCGACTTCTTCCGCGCCGTCTCGCCTGTCTCGCGAACCATCGCCGACAGCACCCACTCGATCGACGAGATCGCCTTCGTCGTCACCCGCATCACCCTGGACAACGGCGTCGTCGGCGAGGCCTACCTCCTTTCCTTCCACTACTCGCCCCAGGCCATCGCCGGAGCCCTCCGCGACATCCGCCCCCTCGCCGTCGGCTGGGAGGTAAGCGAGACCGGCCGCTTCATCGCCGAATACGAAAAGGAATCCGAATACTTCGGTCGCGCCGGCATCCACCGCTGGGCCCTCGGCTCCATCAACATCGCCATGTGGGACGCCTGGGCCCGCACCCTCGGCCAACCCGTCTGGCGCCTCTTCGGCGCTTACCGCGACCGCGTCCCCCTCTACGGCAGCGGCGGCTGGATTTCCTACACCACCGACGAGCTCCTCGACGAGGTCACCCGCTACGTCAAACGCGGCTTCCGCGCCGTGAAAATCAAGGTCGGCTCACCCGAGCTCGACCGCGACATCGAGCGCCTCCACCGCGTCCGCGAGGCCGTCGGCCCCGCCATCAATATCATGATGGACGCCAACCAGGGCATGAACGTCCCCTCCGCCCTCGCCCTCTGCCAGGCCGTGCGCCCGCTCCGCATCACCTGGTTCGAGGAACCCGTCACCAACACCGACTTCGACGGCTACGCCCAGCTCCGCCGCCAGGCCGGCATCTCCCTCGCCATGGGCGAACGCGAGTTCGACGGCACCGCCCTCCGCGAGCTCATCCGCCGCGACGCCCTCGACCTGTGGCAGCCCGACATCCTCCGCCTCGGCAGCGTCGAGGCCTGGCGCTCCACCGCCTTCCTCGCCAACGAAAACAAAATCCCCGTCCTCCCCCACTACTACAAGGAATACGACGTCCCCCTGCTCATGACCGTGCCCCAGGCCTTCGGCTCCGAATCCTTCGACTGGGTCGACGGCCTCGTCGACCACCCCATCCGCATGCAGGACGGCTTCGCCTACCCTCACCAGACGCCCGGCTGGGGCTTCCGTTTCAAAGACGCCTGCCTCTCCCCGCTTTAAACCAGACGACTTGTTACCCTGAACCAGCGACGTCTGCCACTTCCACTAATCACCCCGATTTTAATCTCCACCATCTCCGTCTTCCTCCATGCACCACTCCACCGCTTTGTCATGTCGTCCACGCCACTCCGCCATTAGCCATTGGGCATTGGTTATCGGTCATTTCCTCGCACTAACTATCGCCGCGCCCCTCCTCCACGCCACCACGCCTCCCGCCGACGATGCCCGCACCCAGTGGTTCCGCGAAGCCCGCCTCGGCATCTTTATCCACTGGGGCGTCTACGCCGTCCCTGCCGGAGAATACCAAGGCAAGCCCGTCGGCTGGATCGGCGAATGGATCATGAAACAGGCCCGCATTCCTGTGGCGGACTACCGAGCGTTCGCCAAAGACTTCACCGCCTCCGCTTACGACGCCGACGCGTGGGCCGATCTCATCAAAAACAGTGGCGCTCGCTACACGGTCATCACCGCCAAACATCACGACGGTTTTTCCCTCTACGATTCAGCCGTCTCCGACTGGGACGCCGCCGGCGCCTGCCCCGCGCCTGATGATCTCCTCGCCCCCCTCGCTGCCGCCGTCCGCGCCCGAGGCTTACGCTTCGGACTCTACTACTCCCAAGCCCAAGACTGGACGCACCCCGGCGGCGCCATCCACGGCCAGCGCACCGATCAGCCCGGCTGGGACCCCGCCCAAGCCGGCGATTTCGACG
The DNA here is from genome assembly GCA_964400455.1 of uncultured Akkermansia sp. Lineage (GTDB taxonomy): Bacteria > Verrucomicrobiota > Verrucomicrobiia > Opitutales > Opitutaceae > IMCC26134_A. The sequence continues at coordinate 6,077 of CAYNUW010000056.1, forward strand.
CCTACCTGCGCGACATAGCCCTCCCCCAAAGTCGTGAACTCCTCACTCGTTACCAGCCCGACATCCTCTGGTGGGACACCCCTTCGAACATGACCCGCGAACGCGCTCTGCCCTTCCATCAACTCCTTGCCGACCACCCGTCGGTCATTAACAACAACCGGCTGGGCCAGGGCTTCGCGGGCGACACCAAGACGCCCGAGCAACACATCCCGCCCCGCGGCTACCCCGGCCAGATGTTCGAGGTCTGCATGACCATGAACGACACCTGGGGCTTCAAGAAAAACGACCAAAACTGGAAGTCTTCGCGCACCATCATTCGCAATCTTTCCGACATCGCCTCCAAGGGCGGCAACTTCCTCCTCAACGTCGGCCCCGACGCCTCTGGCCGCATCCCCGAACCCAGCGTCAAAATCCTCCAGGACCTCGGTCGCTGGATGCGAGTTAACTCCGAAGCCATCTACGCCACGCAAGCCAGCCCCTTCCCCCGCCGCCTCCCCTGGGGTCGTGTCACCCAAAAAACCAATTCCTCCGACGGCTCCACCACCCTCTTCCTCCACGTCTGGGACTGGCCCGCCGACGGCCAGCTCCTCCTCCCCACCCTCCAGACCAAGCCGTCCTCCGCCCGCATCCTCGCCACCAACCAGCGCGCCACCGCCAAGCTCTCCGCCGACGGCCTCGTCGTCCGAGTGCGCGGCTCCGCCCCCGATCCCGACCTGAGCGTCGTTAAACTCACCTTCCGTCGTCCCCCGCTCATCACTCAGCTCCCCTTCGTTTCCCCCGCGGCTGACGGCACCTTTACCCTACACGCCCTGGATGCCGACACCCACGGCAGCCTGCTCGGCAATCTTCCCATTGTGGGCACCGGTCTCGACGCCTTCCTCTCGCACTGGCACCACGACGAGTGGCGCGTCGAATACCAACTAAAGACCCCCGCCGCCCGTTCCTGGCGCGTCGAGGCCGAAATTCGCGCCGCCAAACCCGCCAAACTGCGCCTTAAAAATGGTGCCACCGAGGTCGAAGCCGCGATTCCTGCCACTTCCGGAGACACCTTCCACACGGTCGATCTGGGCGTCATCCTCCTCCCCGCGGGTGAAACCAACCTGGATCCGCGGCGCTTGGTCCCCGATTGATCTCCGCCAAGTGCGCCTCCTCCCCGCCGAGTAAACGCGTCCATACCGGCCAATCACTCCCATGCGCCACCTGCTCCGTGCACTCGCCCTGGTCTTGAGCATTGCTTCGATCGCACCTTCCGCCGCCTTGGCCGATGAAGCCGCCAAAGGCCAGGCCGCCGCCCTTCGGCAGAGCGACGCACGGATCGCGGGGGGCAACTCCCACCCGGATGCGCAGTGGTTCCCCGACGCCGGCCTCGGCCTTTTCATCCACTGGGGCATAGCCTCGGTTCGCGCCACCGGCGACCTATCCTGGGGCATGCTGGCCAACAAGCCCTTGCGCGACGTCACCGTCACGCCCAACGCCTACTACGCGGCCATCGCGGACTGGAAACCCGATCAGGTGGACTACGACGCCCTGCTTGCCGCCGCCAAAACCGCCGGCTTCACCTATGCCGTCCTCGTCACCAAGCACCACGATGGTTTCACCCTCTGGCCCTCCTCGGCCGGCGACCTCGGCACCAAGTTCACCTTTAACGGTCGCGACTTCGTGCGCGAGTTTGTCGAGGCCTGCCGAAAGCACAATCTAAAGGTGGGCCTCTATTACTCCCCGCCCGACTGGTGGTTCGACCGCGCGTATATGAATTTCAACTACGCGCGGACCCCCGCCTTTGACATGGACCATAAACCGGTCGTCCCGCCTCCCAGGCCCGTTGATCACGACGCCAACCGCGCCACTTTGGTCCGCACCCACGTGACCGAACTGCTGTCGAACTACGGAAAGATCGACCTGCTCTGGTTCGACGGCGGCCGGGGCGAGATTCCCAATGCCGAGGTCCGCCGACTCCAGCCCGGTATCGTGATCAACTCTCGTAATGGCGACGCCGGCGATTACGGCAACACCGAGGTCACGTTGCCCGCCAAACGTTTCTCCGGCTGGTTCGAGACCTGCGCCACTTCCTGGCCTTCCCGCAAATGGGCCTACACCGAGGAATACGGTTTCGATTCCGCCGCCTACGCCCTCACCAAGCTCGTGCTCCTGCGGGCCTGGGGTGGCAATCTCCTCGCCAACCTCGGCCCCAAGGGCGACGGCTCCGTGCCTGCCCAGGCCCTCGACTGCTGGCGCGACATGGCCGCCTGGATGCTTCACAGCCGGGAAGCCGTCATCGGCGCGCGGGGCGGCCCCTGGCCCGAGGAGGCCAACGTCCCCATAACCACACGCGAAGGCGCCGCCTACCTCCACTTTCTTCCCGCTTTTCCGGAGTTGTATCCCGGTTCTCCCCCTGCCGATCCCAAGCCCACCTTGACCCGCGCGACCCTGCCCGCGCTGCCCGATCCCGTCCCCGCCGCCGTCTGGCATAATACCCCGCCCCCTGCCCGTGTCACCCTCCTGCGCACCGGGCAGGGACTGCCCTTCACCCACGACTCCGGGACTCTGACCGTTACTCTGCCGCCCGCCCTTCGAACCGGCTCCGTTGACGTCGTGAAGGTCGAGTTCCTCGCCCCCTGATCCCCCATGTCATTGCGCACTCCCATCCCTGGTCATTGGACATCGGTCATTGGCCCTTTCCTCGCCATCAGCTTCGTCTTGCTCGCTGTGTCCGCCCCTACCTCCGCCCTCGCCCAGCCCGTAATGCCGCCCGAATACAAGATCGTCTGGACGAGCCCGTCCTCCACTTCGGCCGACTCCATGCCCCTCTCCGGCTCCCGCGGCGCCGGGGCCAACGTCTGGCTCCAGGACGGCTCCCTCTGGCTCTACCTCGCCCACAACGGCGCCTACGACGCCCGCGGCCGTCTTCTCAAGCTGGGCTGCCTCCGTCTGACCCCTCCCGGCGGAGGCTTCGACAGCAACTCCGTCCGCCAGGAACTCGACCTCGCCCGAGGCCGCATCCTCGTCTCCGGCCGCACCGTGTCTGGACAACCCTTATCCGCCACCGTCTGGTTCGCCGGCGACAACCTCCTCATCGAGTCTGCCAACCGCCTCCCCGGGGTATGGGAAATCCACTACGCAACCTGGCGCGACGTGCCGCGCGAGAAGCTCAAGCTCGACATGTGGCAAACCCACGACGTCCCCGCCGACACCATTCAGGCTCACCCCGACCACCTGATCTGGTTCCAGCGCAACGCCGACCACGAGTCCCATCACCTCCACCGCGCCCGCCAGCAGGGCCTGTCCGCCTCCGCCGCCTTCGACGCCACCTCGCGCCGCGTCTTCGGCGGCTCCTTCGCCGCGGTGGGCGGCCTAGCCTTCATCTCCACCGAGCCTGCTACCTGGCAGGATTGGCCCGGAGGTCGCCGTTGGACCTATCACACCGCCCCGCGCACCGCCCTTACGCTCGCCGTCGCCCTCCGGGCGGCCGAAAACCTCGACCCCGCCACGTGGCACGCCGAGGCCCGCGTCCTCCTCGACCGCTCCGCCCGCGCCTCCGCCCGCCGCGCCGAGGCCGCCCGCTGGAGGGCGTTTTGGTCCCGCTCCTTCATCCGCATCAATTCCGGCCGGGATCCCGCTGATCCAGCCTGGCAGGTCGGCCGCAACCACGCGCTCTTTCGCTACATGCTCGCCTGCAATCAAGGCGGTGAATTCCCCCTCCTCTTCAACGGCGGCATCTTCACCGCCGACAACCCCGCCGGCCACATCAAGGGTAACAACAACCACGAACTCCAGATTCGCCCCGGCTCCCCCATCACGCCCGATTTCCGCCGCTGGATGTTCTGCGGCTTCATGTCCCAAAATCAGCGCTGGTTGGCCTGGCCCGCCCTCGCCGCCGGCGACGCCGACCTCGTCGAGCCGTCGATTCGCTTCTACCGCGACCGCGCCGGACTCGCCGCCGCCCGCGCCAAACGGAACCAGGCCGAGGGCGTCGTTTACACCGAGCCGCTCGACATCTGGGGCCTCTGCGCCACCGGCGACCGCCCCGACGGTCTCTGCGGCCATCCCCACCTCACCTACCATTTCGCGATGATGCTCGAACACGCCCTCATCGCCCTCCACGCCCGCACCTACTCCGGTGCCGATCTCACCCCCGACCTCGATTGGATGCTCGGCACCCTCCGTTTCTACGACTCTTTCTACCGCGCCCAACACCAGCAACGCCACGGCTCCGAACTCAACGCCGCCGGCAAGCTGGTCATTTACCCGGGCAGCAGCGTCGAGGCCGTCATCGGCGCCACCAATCCCGTCGACGCCGTCTCCGGCCTTCTCGCCGTCAGCGACGCCCTCCTCGCCCTGCCCGATGCCGTCCTCCCCGCCGAACACCGCGCCTACGTCGCCGGCCTCCGCGCCACCCTGCCCGACCTCCCCGTCGGCGAGCGCGACGGGCGCCGCTCCGTGCTCATCGCCGAGTCCTACGAAAAGGAATACAACGCGTGGGAATTCCCCGAGATGTATGCCGCCTGGCCCTACAAACGCATCGGCGTCACCGTCCCCGGCACCCTCGAACTCGCCCGCGCCACGCTCGACACCATCCAAAAGCCCTGGGCCGACAAGGTGCTCAACCACGACTTTTCCTGGATGCCCAACATCGTCAACGCCGCCTCCGCCGGCCACGCCGACCGCGCCGCGGCGCTCCTCGTGGACAAGATGTCCGACCGCAAGGCCCAGGTCCGCTTCCCCGCCTTCTTCGGCCCCGGCCACGACTGGCTCCCCGACCACAACCACGGCGGCAGCGCCACGGTCGGGCTCCAGGAAATGCTCCTCCAAGCGGACGCCGCCGGCGAAAAACTCCACCTCCTTCCCGCCTGGCCCCGCGATTGGGATGTCGAGTTTAAGCTCCACGCCCCGCGCAAAACCACCGTCGAGCTCACCTACCGCGACGGCCAGATCCAGCGTCTCAAAGTCACCCCCGCTTCCCGCCGCGCCGACCTCGTGCTCGCGCAAGATCTGCAACCATAAACACGTAGGAAGTCGTCCCGCGCAGAGCCCCAGACGAATGCATCGCGAACAAGGGCATGCATTAGTTGTTTCCAAATCAACCCGTCTGCACACGCTGGGCGGCAGCTATGGAATCCCCCCCTCTCACCGGTGCACAAAAGACCCGCTTGCGCGGCCTTGGCCAGCGATTAGAAGCTTCGATCAAGATCGGGCGCGCAGGTTATGGTCACGATCAACAAGTCGAGCTCACCCGACTCTTGTGCGCCAGGGAATTGGTGAAGATTCGCCTCGAAACCGGAGACCGGCACGAGCGGGGTGCCCTCATCGAAAAAATCGAACAATCCTCGGGCGCAACGTGTGTGGGTTCCGTGGGCCGCACCGCGCTCTTCTTTCGGCAAAATCCGGACGTCGATCAACGCGTGATCGCGCTCTAATCGTTTTCGCTACCGCCTCCTATGAACACTTCGGCGAGCTCAGCGGACCAGCTCACCGCCTATGGTTGGGATCCTTGTTGGGCCGCCGCATTCCTCCCGCACGAAAAACTGGACCGGATCCCCGCACGAGTTTTGGTGGAGCTCCGTCGCCATTACTACGCGGTCATGACACCGACGGGTGAGCTCTTAGCCGAGTGTTCGGGCAAGTATCACCACGAGGCCGCCCGCAATGCTGAAGCATATCCCGCCGTCGGAGATTGGGTCGCCGTGACTGCAATCGAGGGCTCGCCCGGGCGCGCGCAACTTCACGGCCTTTTGCCTCGACGCAGCCGCTTCACCCGCCAAGCCGCCGGGGGGGAACTCACCCAACAGATCATCGCGGCCAACATCGATACGGTTTTTTTAGTCAGCGGTCTCGACCGCAACTACAACCCAAAGCGTATTCAGCGATTTATTGTGGCGGCTCGAGACTCTGGCGCCGCGCCGGTCATCGTCCTCAACAAAGCAGACCTCCATCCCGACCCCGAAGCAGTCAAACAGGAGATGGAAACTCTGGCGCCTGGTGTTCCCATCATCATCACCAGCAGTCAGACTCGTCGCGGTTTAAAACTGCTTGGAGGCCATGCATTGCCTGGACGCACCTTGGCCTTTGTCGGCAGTTCCGGCGTGGGTAAATCCAGCCTGATTAATCGTCTGGCCAGAGACGCGGAGTTACCCACCGGGGAGGTGCGAGAAAAAGACGCCAAGGGCCGCCACACCACCACACGCCGAGAACTGGTGCTTGCACCCAGCGGCGCGCTCATCATCGACACGCCAGGCATGCGCGAACTCCAGCTGTGGGACGCCGGGGACGCCTTGCAAGAAGCCTATGCGGACTTGATGGAGATTTCCTTGCGCTGTCGTTTCACCAATTGTCGCCACCTCGATGAACCCGGTTGCGCGGTTCAAGCGGCGCTGAACGAGGGACTCTTGCCATTCGAACGTCTTCAAAGCTACCGTAAGCTCAAAGCCGAACAAGATGCCAAACTGCCGTCGCTACGACGTCCCGGTGCCTTGGCGGACAAACCCGGCTGGAGGCGCCAAAACGCCCACTCGGCAACCGCGCGATCAAGGGGTAAAATCACCGGCGATGAAACAACCGAGTGAGTTCCCAAGCGCTCACTATCTATACAAAGCGGTGCGTGGGGCCGGAGCCAATATGTTATAACTGCGTATAGCGGCACGCCACCATTCAGCTAGATTGTCCGCCGGCGAAGACCACAACTCGCGATGCAGACTTGCCATCGAATCAGCGTCTAGCAGAAGCGCGTTTTTCTCGCGCGCCGCGAGCGCCTGCGGTCCCTCCCGTAACAGGCGCTGACGCAAAGGCGAAAACCGCAGCTCCGCATTGGCGTCCGGTTTTTGATCACGCTCGCGTAACAAAGCCAGATGAACCGCGTTCACATAGGGATCGAGCACCGCCTGCAACAGGCCGTAATCGGCGGCCAACTCGGGCGCAGGTGTCGGGTGTAAACGACAAGCCTCCAGGTTTCTCGCCAAGCGGGCCAATTCAGCCGGCGGGGTGGTCTCTTCTGGAGTGGCAAACAAGCCCAGCCGTTTTAAGCGACGCCCGGGACCTAATTGCCCCGTCAATAGTGAGATCGGAATAGACAGGAACAGGCCCAGCAAGATGGGTGAAAGCCAGAGCGCAAAGCCAGGGTTCACCCAGAAGGCAAACACCGCCCAGACCAGGCTGATCGCGGTGTGTCCGGAATGGGTTAATATAGCTTCTCTCCAGTCCGGATCGCCGTCCGCACCCCGACGCTGCGCAACCCAAGCGACTCCACGGCCGGCCAAAGTCAAAGCAATGAACTTTGTATGAAATAGCATCAACACCGGCGCCAGCAAGGTGAAGATGAAGGTTTCAGCCACGACGCTGATCACAACTTTGGCCCAACCCCCAAACGCCGCCACTTTCTCCCGACTCCTAGACAGATCTATTAAGGCCAGTATCTTAGGCAAAAAGAGTAAACCCAGCGTGCCTCCTAGCAACATAAGTGCCTGAGCTTGAAAATCCAACCTTAGCACCCGGGCGAAACTATCAATCGGCAGGGGACTCAGCCCGGTGGCCGCATAGCGCCACGCGATCACGGTGGAAACGAGCAGAAAGGCCAACCAAAGCGGCGAGGCCAGATAAGCCAGAATACCCAGTGCCAAGTGCAGGCGATTCGCGGCATGTAATCCGCGCGCAGTCACCAGCCAAGCGTGCTGTAGATTGCCTTGCAGCCACCTGCGGTCGCGTTTGGCGAAATCTATGAGGTTGCCCGGACACTCCTCATAGCTGCCCTCCATATCGACCGCCAACCATACGGACCATCCCGCTCGCCGCATCAGGGCGGCCTCAACATAATCGTGGCTTAAGATACGTCCGCCGAAGGGCTCCACGCCCGGAAGGTCAGGCAAAGAGCAATGCTCGATAAATGGCGCCACCCGGATGATGGCGTTATGCCCCCAGTAATTCGCCTCACCTTGTTGCCAGTAATTCAAACCGGCCGCGAAAATCGGACCGTAAAGCCTGGAGGCAAACTGCTGGATTCGGGCGAATATTGTTTCTCCATTCACCAACCGCGGCACGGTCTGTATGATTCCCGTGCCCGGATTGCGCTCCATCAGACGCACCAATTTGACCATCGCCTCTCCGGTCATGATGCTATCCGCATCCAAAACTATCATGTAACGGTAGCGTTTGCCCCAACGTCGGCAAAAATCCGCCAGGTTGCCGGCTTTTTTATTCAGATTAACCCGGCGCTTGCGGTAAAAAATGCGACCGCGACCATTGAGCTGTCTGGTCAAGGCGACCCAGGCCGACTCCTCTTCAATCCATCGATTCGGTTGGTTGGTGTCGCTTAATACAAAAAAATCGAAGGGTTCCAATTGCCCCGTGGCTTCCAGCGAACGGTAGATAACCCGCAATCCTTCCATGATGCGCGAGGTGTCTTCGTTATAAATCGGCATGACGATCGCGGTCGGCGCATCGATCGCGCTCGCCTCATCGGCGGCTTCGAGACTGTTTAAGATACGATTGCCGTCGCCATCCCCAAGCCGACATATCCAACCCACGGTGGCCTGCACCGCCCCGAAGGCAACCAATGCGAACAGGATGGCGAACAGCACTAGGTGCATCAACTTCCAGTTGTCCATTCCGGTTCTCCAATGCAAATCAGCCATCAGCGTGATGGCTGGCCCGACCAATAACAAAGTCAGACTCGCCACCAGCAGACGGCGTTGGGTAA
>CAYNUW010000057.1:0-14668 GCA_964400455.1 uncultured Akkermansia sp.
GTAAGTAAAGACTTTTCCGATATTTTTCATCACGGAAGATATAAATTGTTAACGATAACTAACGCCCGAGAACTCAGGTGGTAAACCCACGCGAGCATCTAGGGTGTGATCAAGATCAGTTGTTGCGAATGATACGGGACTCGGATCCGCCGGGGGTGACCACGGTGGGGTTCTGGAAGAGCGCTCCGGGGCTGGTTCCGCGGAGTTCTTGCTTTTTGAAGGAGCCGCCAGGTGAAACCAGGTTAGCCGTGACAAAGATGAGCAGGCTACGTTTGTGCGAAGCTTCGCCCTTGGACTTGAACGCGCGTCCGATGAAGGGGATATCACCCAAGATGGGCAGTTTGTCTTCGACGCGGCGCACTTCTTCCCGGGTGAGACCACCCATGACGAGGGTCGCTCCATCCCAAACCGTAACGCGGGTTTGAATTTCGCGGGTGGCGAAAATCGGCTGGAAGAAGCCGGAAGGCACCGTGACCGTGCTACCTTGGGTAACGGCAACGGAGCTACCACCGTATTCCACGTAGCCTTCGAACTCAGTGACGCGAGGATTCAAGGCGAGGGTAATGGAGTAATTGTCATCATCCACCGTCGGAGTGACGCTTAACTCGACACCAACGTTACGCGAGGTGAAGTCCTGCGGCGTTCCAGCGGTGATGGTGACACCCGCCGAGCCGGAACCACCCGTCGCACCACCACCCGAGGTGGCGCCTACTTCCGACTGAATTTCGCCGTAGCTCTGAGGGTAACGTAGCTCTTGGGCCACCGTGATGTTCGCCGTGTCGCCGGATAACACCGTAATCTTCGGAGCACTAAGAAGGTCGCTGCCATTGCGTTGAGACAAGGCGCGCAAGGTAGCGGAAACATCAAACTCGCCCATCACTCCACTCAGCACCGCAACCGGATTAGCACCACTGCCCAGCGCGACCGCACCAGGGATGGTCGGAGGGGAATTGTTGATCGGAATCGTGGTGCCACCCGTAACAATGCTGCCGCCGTTCGAGGTCGAGGAACCGCTGAACGCATTGGCAAGTTGACGGTTTTGCGACGAAAGCTGCGTGCGATAGTTACCCATCACCGGACTGCCGTCTTGGTTGAGCAGGGGGAGTCCCGTAGCGGTATCGATCAGAGGATTACCACGAGCGTTCGCCGTCCAGCTTAAGCCGAGTTCATCCAAGGTTCCCTCGCTGACGTCGATAAACTTGGCTTCGATTTCGACCTGACGGATGTCGTCTTTGTAACGCGCGAGCAAGTTACGGACACGTTCCAAGTTACGCTGCGTATGGGTCACGAAGATACGCGAACCGTCGTAGACCAAGCTAGAGCCTTGTACACTGTCGAAGGGCACACCAGCGGCTTGGAGGAAACGGCGAATAGCATCCGACTCGCCGCCAACCGGAGCTGCCGGCGTGGCTGCCGGGGCGGCAGGGGCGAACGGATCTTCCGTGTTGGCCGCCGCGCCTGGGGTGGGACCCGCCCCGGTCATTCCGGTCATGCGAGTTAGCGCGGAACGGGGAACCGAGAACTCCTCGGTCGTGAGATTGTTATCCTGTCCGGTCGGACTAAGGCGCACCACATCCTCTTGAACGACATACGTGTAGCCGACTTGGTCACTCACGATGTCGAGGATGCGCTTGAGCGACATGTTGCGCAGGGACAGATTTACCGGGGGAACCACCGCTCCCTGCAATCCGCTACCCAACACCAAATTCACCCCTTTGGTCTCATCGCTGCTGGTATCGAACTCCTCGGAAAGAGCACTCAAGGTGTTTACCACGGCGCTAAGGTCGTTGTTAACAAAATTGACCGAGGGAATGATCAGCTTCTCGATCTTTTGTTTCAAAGCTTCGTTTGCACCGAGACGCTCATTTCCAGAACTGTCGATCGCGCGCTGCTCAAAAACTCCGGGACGCTGCCAGGCCTTCGAGACTTCCTCCAGCATCTGGGACCGGCTCTTTTCCCGATTAAGGGTTCCGAGGCGCGCCTTGTCTTCCGATATGCGTTTAAGGAAATACTTGGCTTCCGCGCTCTCCGGGGAGATGGTCTCTAATTCACGGAAGGTAACCTGAGCTTCATCCAAAGCACCCGCCGCATACTGGCTCCGACCGAGTGCTTGCATACGAGCAATCTCCATCTGCTCGGGGTGGAAGTTGGGGGTGCTCACCGACAATGGAGGAGCCACGGGATTCAGCTCAGCCTTTTCGATCTGAGCGGCTTGGTTAGCTGCACCCTTGTCCAGCGCCTCCGGCGTGGAGGTGGCGGCGATGTAAGCGTCCAAAGCGGTTTTCGCCCCCGCAATGTCACCTGCCGCCAAAAGCGCTTGAGAACGCTGAAGTAGAAGACCGTTCTTGTCTTTCTTCAACGAGGTGATGGTCGGCAGGGTCAAAACATTCTCACGATACTTAAAGGTCTCCAGCGCAGCTGTTAACTCCGAATCCGCATGGTCGAATTTACCTGCTTTAGCGAGCGCCGCCGCGTTTGCCTGAATCACCACGGCTTCTTCCACCAACTTCTGCAACGCCTCCGTTTCTTCTTTGGAGAAGGCAAGCGCGGGATCCACCACAACCGGCTCGGCCGACGAAGCCGCTGCAGCTGAGCTTTCTTTGGCGGGGGTGGCGTCCGCACCGGACTTTTTCTTCGCCGGTTTTCCGCTTGGATCATACTCCACCACGGTGGGAGTGTCCGCGACAGGCGCCACCTCGGCTACGACCGGAGCGGATCCGGCCAAGCTGGCGTTCACACCCGCCAACAAACGCTGAACGGTCACGTCGCCGGGAGCCAACACAAGCAACTGCTCGAGATTGCTCTTGGCGACAGTGAGGTCACCATTGTCACGAGCCCGGAGGGCCTCGGCCATTAGTCGAATCTTGGTCTCGGTCTGACTCTGCGCCATGAGCCGAGTCGCCGGCACAGCGAGACTAAGTAGCACGGGGGTCGCGAGGAGCAAGAGCGCCTTCTTCGGGAGCTTGGTGTAGTTCATTTAGGGGAAATGGGTTTTAAGGGCTAAAAGTCGGCGGAAAATTCGCCATACAAAACTTCAGGTCAGTTTAAAAAAAGGCTCCAGGTGTCGGAGCTGGAGTATCTGAAGCCGCATCGGTAGGAGCGGCGGGGGCGGGGGGCGGCGGTATGAGCAGAGTTTGGGTGTCTGCCGCCATGTCAGTCTGCGTCTTGGTCACCACCGCCATAGGCGGATTCAGACCGAGACGATCAACCGTGTAGGTGGCTCCGTCGATCGTCACCGACGCTCCCGACTGCACCGCGCGGGTGCTGCCGTCGAAGAATTTCAGAGTCGCTTCCGCAGTGCCACCGGGAGTCCGTTCGGCAGCGGTAAGTTCGGTAATCGCCCCGGTAACGGTGTCCTTCACCATCGCGCGGGCCACGGTTTTCACCAGAGGGGTGCCCCCTTCCGAGTTTACCCGTTTGCGCTCCACCACGAACTCAGTAACGACCAGATTCAAGTCGTCGAAAGTCTTGCCGGTGGAACCAAGTTGCACTCGCTTGGTAACCTGATTTTCGAAGGTGCCGCGAGCGTTCGCCCCCTCGCCCACGAAACCGGTCAACTGCAGCCGGAAGAGCGGTTGAGAAACCGAGACCAATTCAGCACCAAAAACTCCCCCTACGGGAGCCACCACTTCGGTCGGGGTATCGGTGACTAACGGCGTCGAAACCAACTCCGGCGGAACGACCGTAAACTGACGGGTCTGGGTGTTGTAATAGATTTTGGGCGGCGTAAACACGTCGTACAACCAGCGCTCTCCGGCCGATTGCGAGGGAGCTTCGGCCCAAGCCTTCGTTTCGGGCGTAGTGATCACCACCGGCGTTGGCTCATACGCACTTCCGGTTTCGGGACCATACACCGGCTGCTTAAGGGCACTGATGGTGCCTTGCTGCAAAACAGCCCAACCAATTGCCCCGAGCAAGGCTACCCCGCCCGCGGCAATCATAATCGTATCGTTGGATTTATCGGACATGGGGTGAGCTTAGTAGGCTAGGTTGGGGGCTTCGTTGGCCGGCGCGGACTGCACTTCAGATGATTCAACCGGTTCAGCGTTAGGATCGACCAAAGATACAAACTCAACAGTCACCACAAAACGAGAGTCGTTTTGCTCGACCAGAGGTTTCACAAGCTCGACTTGTCCGGCTTCAGAAGTACCACCCTCCGGTGCGTTGCCGAAACCGCCGAAAACCTGACTCTCGGGACGCCGCGGCGGCGGACGCCCCCCGCCATCCGAACGAGTCAGGGACTCCACTTCCACCGACCTCACCACCACCGGCAGTTCAAACTTGGCCAACGCATTCAGCAAGATTCGCAAGGAAGCTGAGGTGCCGTCGAAGGTCAGGCGAAAGGCGTTTGTCTCGATAAATCCCGGCTTGGCGGCCGAAACCATCGGGTTGATGTCAAAGTAATCACCGGCGTCTTGCGCACCGGAAGCAAAGGTTGGTCTGGGCTGACCACTCGCCAAAGCTTCTTCAATTTGCTGCCGTTGTGTAGCGGTTAAGGGCTGCTGACGCTGCACCGAGACTATCTCGCGCGGACGAGCGGTGATCAACAATCCCAACAGATAGTCGACCTGCTGCCTTTGGCGAAACACTAAAGGGATGATTTCACGGTCCGGACCCGTGCTGGCGTAGGCGGCAAAACCCAGCCGATTTTCAGGACTAACCAGCACCCCGGCGGCGGCCGCAGTTTCTCGCACTCTCTCGACAAAATTGGCTATGTCAAAATAGGCATCGGTCGGGCTCCCAGGTATGGGCGCCGCAGCCAGGGTCTCGGCCAATTCCGACTTGGCGCTCAAACTGCGGCGGATCTCGTCCCGCAGCGCCTCGATCGTTTTTCTATCCTGCTCCACCGCAGCAACGTTTTCCCGAGACGGAAAAGGCATACTGGAAGCGTAGCCGGAAAGCTCACCGGATTGTTGGTCAATCAAGGTGCGTAAACGTGATATCTCCCCGCGTTGACTAAAATTTAGCCAGGCGGCACCGGCGCTGACCGCGCCCATGACCAGCAGCGAGGTATAAAAAACGGGATGGGATTTAAAACTGGGCATGGGGTCAAAGGGGACGAGCAGGATCGATTACGAGCGTGAAATCAAAACGGAGAATACCTGGTGTGTTGGGGTCAAAACTCTCGCGTTCCACCGCTGAAATAAATTGAGAATCCACAAAACTAGAGAGCAGACGTTTGACCCGCTCGTATGAATCGGGCGAAACCCTCGTCACTGGGTTTTTACGATCCAAGAGACGCCCGCTCATCTGCAAACGTAGAACCGGTTTGACCGGCAAACCCGTTTCCGGATCGATTTGAGGTTCAACAGGGACGTCAGGAGTGACGCCCCCGAAGAGACCGCTACCGTCCATGGACGCACCCGCTGGGCCTTCTCGTAAAACCGACAAACTTTCCAGCCAAACATCCTCTACTTTCACCAACCGGTCTTGAAGGTCGGAGAAAAAGTTGATCCAGTTATTCTTCGACTCCGCAAGACTTTGTAGGCCAACAATTTCCACTTTAGCCGCGTCAATTGCGGTTTGATTAGTCGTCAAACGAGATTTTACGACCTGCAGGGGACGTATCGCCTCTTGATAGGCAGCCAATTGCTGCCGCGCAGCCGATACCGCCCTGCCGTATTGAACCAACGGTGGGAAAAACGAGAGCGTCACCAGGGCAGCAGCCGCCAAAATCATCGGCTGGCGTTTTTTAAAGGCGATCTGCTTGGCGATGTGGGCAGGCAACAAATTGATCGACCTACCTTTGGATACAGCTGGCGCCAAAAGTCCGATCATGCCTGCAAGCATGGGCGCGTAAGCCGAGGCGCCTGCCGCCGCAGGTCCAACGGTCACATTCTTCAGCGGATCCAAAGCCTCAACAGCAAGCTTCAGCTTTTCCTGCAAGGCACCTGCTAGATCAGGCAACAACGACCCTCCACCAGTCAGGTAGAGACGGGTTGGTTGCTCGGCATTACTCTGCCGACGATAGTTGACGACCGAACGTGTGATCTCGAGATGCAGTTTGGAAACAAACGAAGTCGCGGCGTGGCTCACCGCCAAGCGGGCCGGTGACGCTGCCGGCAAATCGCTTCCGCCCGATAACACCTGAACTTTCAACGTCTCACAATGGGTGAAATCGTGCTTTAACTCCTCCGCGATAGCCTGCGTTAGGGTGTTGCCCGCCAAAGGTATCGTGCGAACGAAGTAACGCTCGGCATCCACAAAGATGAGATTGGTGGAGCGAGCGCCGATGTCGGCGATTATGATTCCCCCGGTGACCTCGGGATAATTGTAACGGAAACAGCGCGTCACCGCGATGCTGCTCGGAAGAACACCGGTGACCGACATGCCCACCGCGCCCAGCGCAGAACATGCACCCTCGACAACGTCACGCTTCGCGGCAGCCAGCATCAGCTCGAGATCGAGGCCCTGCTCGGATACAACCTGATAATCCCAAATGACTTCGTCCAGCGCGTAGGGAATATTTTGCTGGGCCTCAAATTGAACAATCTTGGCCCGCTTTGATTCTTCCACCAGCGGAGTTTTTATAAACTTACCCAGGATGTGATGGCCGGGTAAACCCAAGGTGGCCGCACCCGTGAACTGCGTGCGCCCCGGCGACTCCATCAGGGCCGTTGCAATCATCTCCGCCCATCCCGAATCAAGCGAAGAATCTGGGTTAAACACATCAACCGCAACCGCCTCCAAAGACAGGCGGCCGGACTTATCGATATTGATTGATCCGCAGGCAACATGACCTGCACCACAATCCACAGCTAGGACGCGGGGTAAAGACATAGGGGAGAAATGATTGTTGTCTCACTAGGGAAAGCGGTCAGCAAGCAGAAAGTCGAGTCCGCGTGCCCTAAAATCGAGCGGCCCACGGATACCGTCCATGAGACCGAAGCCGAACTTTCCATCTCCATAAGATTTTCTTCACGCCGCAGTTACCCATCGATCGTTCAGTTGGCGAGCGGCATCACGATTCGTTCAACATCTCGGGGCTCTATCGGTGCCGTCCGCGCCGCCTGAGCTTAAATCCCACGAAGGATTAGACGCCTGGGGCTTAGCCGGCAGTTTGGATGGTGCGCAAGTGGCCAAAAAGCGGCTTGGCCGTGAAAGCCCAAGGCCAAAGCCAGGCTGCGGCCCCGACCCGCCTTTCGCCCGCCCGTCCCGGTCTGGCTTGTCGTTTATCCCAAAAGACCCGCGCGAGAGCAGTGTCGCTTGTCACACACATTCTTTGCCCCACACGGCTTAACGCCGGGTTCGACGATCGGCCGCTGCTTTGACGCATGGCGTTTTCTCAAGGTGGAGGCGTAAAAGCCCACCCACAGCCATCGACACAGCCCAGCGCATGGACGGGCCGTCAAGTCGGTCCTTGCCGTCCGCCTGCCGGGAGTTGTTAGCTCAGCGCCTTCACCGCCATGGCCGCCAGCTCCCTTCCGACCGACTCGCCCCGTATGCAACACAAGATTGCCGTGCTGGTCTTTATCGAAAACAGTCGGGGGGAGCAATTGCTGCTGCTGCGGGCCAAGGCTCCCAACCTAGGCACTTGGTCACCCATAGGCGGTAAACTGGAAACCGCTTTGGGCGAATCCCCCCACGAGTGTGCAGTGCGCGAAACTTTTGAAGAAACCGGGCACCACCTCCAGATCGAAGATCTGCACTTGTTTGCGATGATCGCGGAGAAAGCCTACGAGGGCACCGCGCACTGGCTCCTGTTTCTTTTCCGCTGCCGGCGCCCGTTGGATCGACTGCCCGAGTCCATGGATGAAGGTCGTTTTGGTTTCTTTAGCCGAAGCCAGTTGGACTCCCTACCGCTCCCTGAAACGGATCGAACCGCACTCTGGAGCGTTTACGATCAATACCGAGACGGCTTCATTTGCCTGCGAGCGGATTGCGCTCCCGACCGGCCACTCCGGATGGTGACCGAAGAAGTGATAAGGACTTCCAAATAGCTGAAGTTTCGCAAACGCACTTGATTTCCCAGATCCCTAACTGACACTGACCACCTTTCGCTTAAAACTTTTAAATCCTAACGTGAGCAAGAAGCCATCCGCCTCCCGTCCTCCAGTCGATGTAGCCCCCGTCTTCCCGAGCCCACACGCCTCGGCCCCAGCCAACGCGGCGCTGACCAGCGAGGAAAAGATTGAAATCTATCGTAAGATGGTGCGCATACGCCGTTTTGAAGAACGCTGCCTCCCGGTTTACAACGCCGGCAAGATCGGGGGCTTCCTCCACCTCTATATCGGCCAAGAAGCCGTCGCGGTCGGAGCGTGCTCCCTTATGGGCAAGGACGACCATGTCATCACCGCCTACCGCGACCATGGTCACGCCATAGCAGTCGGCATGGACACCAAGGCCCTCATGGCCGAGCTCTACGGTAAAGTGACGGGCTGCTCCAAGGGTAAAGGCGGCTCGATGCACTACTTCGCACCGGACAAAAACTACTGGGGTGGACACGGCATCGTCGGAGGCCAAATCCCCCTCGGCACCGGATTGGCCTACGCCGTGAAATACCAGGGGAAAACCGGCGCCGCCATGGCTTTCATGGGTGATGGAGCCGTCAACCAAGGCGCCGTCCACGAAGCCTACAACCTCGCCGCCCTTTGGGACTTGCCGGTGCTATTCGTCATCGAGAACAACCGCTACTCCATGGGCACCTCCCAAGAACGCTCATCGGCCGGCGAACTCGGCAAACGCGCCGAAGCCTACGACATGAAATTTTACGTCTGCGGCGGGCACGACGTCTACGAGGTCCGCGCCACCCTGGACCACGCGCTCAAACGCGCCCGCGAACAGCACAAACCGGCCGTGGTCGAAATCGATACCTACCGCTACCGCGGACACTCCGTTGCCGATCCTGACAAAACCTACCGCGACCGCAAAGAAATCGAGGACTATCGCAACACCAAGGATCCGATTCAGGTGTTCCAAAATCAACTTCTCCACGAAAAGGTGCTCACCACCGAAATCATCGAGAAAATCGACGCCGAAGCCCGAGCCGAGGCCGAACGCGCAGTGGAGTTTTCGGAGGCCTCCCCCTTCCCCACCGCCGACGACATTCAAAAGGACGTTTACTGGGAGACCGACCAACCGTCCCGCACCAGCGAAGGCCGCATCTTCTTCAACGACGTCAAGTAAGCGCACGCCATCGGCCCAACTCGAAAATCGTAACACGCAAATCGTAACTTTACATGGCCACTCTCACCTACCGCGAAGCGATCCGCGCCGCCCTGTCCGAGGAAATCGAACGCGACCCGAACGTCGTCATCATGGGCGAGGAAGTCGCCCAGTTCAACGGCGCCTACAAGGTCACCGAGGGCATGCTCGAAAAGTATGGTCCGAAGCGCATCGTTGATACCCCCATCTCGGAAGCCGGCTTCATCGGCATGGGCATCGGCGCCTCCATGCTGGGCATCCGCCCCGTGATGGAGCTCATGTTCTGGTCCTTCTTCTCCGTCGCTTACGACCAGATCGTGAACAACGCGGCCAACGTCCGCTACATGTCCGGCGGTCAGATCGCCTGCCCGATCGTCATCCGCGGTCCCGCCAACGGCGGCACCAACGTCGGTGCCACCCACTCTCACACGCCGGAAAACATCCTCGCCCACCACCCGGGCTTGAAAGTCGTGGTCCCCTCAAATGCCGCCGACGCCAAAGCCCTCATGAAGACGGCCATCCGGGACAACGACCCGGTGATGTTCCTCGAGAACACCCTGCTCTACGGCATCCCCGGCGAGGTCCCGGATGGCGACATCACCCTCCCCTTTGGTCGCGCCAACATCGCTCGCGAAGGTAAAGACCTCACCATCGTCACCTACGGCCGCTGCGTCCTCCACTCCCTCGCCGCCGCCGAAAAGCTAAAGGCCGACAAAGGTCTCGATATCGAGGTGATCGACCTGCGCACCATCCGCCCCTTGGATGTGGCCACCGTGCTTAAATCCGTCGCCAAGACCCACCGGGTTTTGATCGTCGAGGAACAACGCCCGTTCTGTTCCGTCGGCACCATGCTCGCCGCCACCATCCAGGAAGAGGCCTTCGACGAACTCGACGCCCCCATTCTGCGCGTGGGCACCATCGACGCACCCGCCATCTACGCCCCGCCGGTGGAGAAAAACTTCCAGCTACCCAACCCCGAGCGCGTGATCGCCGGCGCCCTGAAGGTCCTGCGTTGATCCGCTTGCACGTCAACCAGCCCCCCTGTTCCGCTTCTTAAGTCCGACAATTTTCCCAACTCCCATGGCCCAAGTAATCACCATGCCGAAACTCAGCGACACCATGACGGTGGGCACGCTGGTCAAATGGCTCAAAAAAGAAGGCGATGCCGTGAAGTTCGGCGACCTGCTCGCCGAAATCGAAACCGACAAGGCGACCATGGAGTTCGAGTCGTTTGCCGACGGCGTCATCCTCAAACTCTACGCCCCCGCCGGCAGCCAGGTCGCGATTGGAGCTCCGCTTTGCGCAGTCGGCGCCGCTGGCGAAGCCGCCCCCGATGCCCCCGCCGGTGCCGCTCCCGCGCCAAAGACCGAGGAGAAGAAACCCGAAGCCACCCTACCCCCGGCCACCACCGCCAAACCCGCCGAAGTGGCCCACGTGGCCCCCGCTCCGGCAGCGGCTCCCGTCGCCGTCGCGCCGTCCCCCGCACCCGCTCGCGCCGCCGGCGAACGCGTAAAAATCTCCCCTCTCGCCAAGAAACTGGCCGCCGCCAAAGGCCTCGACCCGGTCCTCATCAAGGGTTCCGGCCCCGGCGGTCGCATCGTTCGTGCCGACGTCCTCGCCGCCGAAGCCGCCGGCACTGCCAAGCAGGGATCGAAGGCCTCCGCCGGTTCCTCCGCCCCCGCCGGAGCCTCCTTCTTCAAGGGCCCCATCCAGGAAGAGCGCGCGGTGCCCGTCTCCACCATGCGCGGCGTCATCGCCAAACGCCTGATCGAGTCCAAGACCACCGCACCCCACTTTTACCTCGAAATCGAGGTCGACGCCGAACCCCTCGCCGCCCTGCGCGCCCAGCTTAACGCCGGACTCGAGAAACAAGGCGTCAAACTCTCGGTCAACGACCTCATCCTCAAAGCCAGCGCCGAAGCCCTCCGCCGCGTGCCCGACGTCAACGCCGCCTGGGAAGGCACCCAGATCCGTTACTTTGGCGCCGCGCACGTCTCCTTCGCCGTGGCCCTGCCCGACGGCCTCATCACCCCGGTCATCCGCGACGCCCACGAAAAGTCAGTCTTCCAAATCAGCACCGAAGCCAAGGCCTTGGGCAAACTCGCCAAGGACAAAAAGCTTAAACCCGATCAATTCACCGGCGGCACCTTCTGCGTCTCCAACCTGGGCATGATGGGCATCCCCAAATTCCTCCCCATCATCAACACCCCCAACGCAGCCATCCTCGGCGTAGGCACCTCCGTCCAGAAACCGGTGGTCAAAAACGGCCAGATCGTGATCGGCACCACCATGACCCTCACCCTGAGCTGCGACCACCGCGTCGTCGATGGAGCCGTAGGCGCACAGTTCCTCGGAGCCCTGAAAACCCTCGTCGAATCCCCCGCCCTGCTCTTGGTTTAAACCCAAGCAAGTCGCCACAAAACCCCGGGAACGGCCCCTCCGCCCCCGGGGTTTTTTGTCGATGAAAACTTCCACCGTCGGCCAAGCTCCCCCCGCCATCGGAGGGCTTGCCCTCGCCGCCGCAGGTTCGGGGCCGCGCGGAATTCTCCGTCGAACCCGCGTGCTGCTTACGGCGTCGCCACCGCGACGAAGGGCCACACTTTCGGAATCACGATCAAGGCCACCGCCATGCAGACCAGATTCAGCGGCACGCCGATCTTCACGAAATCGCCAAACTTGTATCCGCCGACTCCATACACGTAGGTGTTGGTCTGATAGCCGATGGGCGTCGCAAAAGCCGCCGAGGCCGCGAAGGTGACCGCCACGATGAAGGGCCGCGGATCCACCCCGAGCTCGGCCGCCACGCCCAGCACGATCGGGATCATCAACGCCGCCACCGCGTTGTTCGAAAGAATCTCGGTCAGGACCGTGGTCACCAGATAGATCGCGCCCAATACAAACAAAGCCTTGTGCGCCTCGGGCGCCAGCGGCTGCACCACCCGCCTGCTCCCGCCGCCAACATCGCATAGATCAAAAACAACACCGGCCACTCGATCGCATCGTAGGCCTCCTTGGTCGACAAACAACCCGCCGCGCAGACCACCACGCACCCGATCAAGGCCCCCAGATGGATCGGCACCAAATCGACGATCTCTCCCACGATGACGGCCGCGATTACCCCCAGCACCAGAGGTATGTAGCGTGTCTTCGGGCGGGCCGGAGTGCGCGCCCGGTCGAACACCACCAAATCAGAGGAATTTTGCAGGGCATCGATGGCCTGATCGGTGCCCATCATCAGGAGCACATCGCCCGCCGCCAAGGGCAAGGTGTCCACCTGCTCGCGCACGTTTTTACCCTGCCGGTGCAAGGCCAGCACGACCATACGATAACGCTGCCGGAAGTTCAGGTCGCGCACACTGCGACCGACCAGATCGGAGTTGGGATTCACCACCGCCTCGACCAACGATCCTTCGTGCGCCGCGATTTGTTCGAGACCCACCGCCAATTCGGACACCAGATCTATGCCCTCCACACCGCGCGCCGCCGCGATGCCGTGCGGCCGGCACGCCAACACCAGCCGATCCCCCGCTTCCAATCGCGTGACCTTGGGCTCAAACGGCAAGGCGACCCCGTCGCGCACGATCTCCAAGACCCGTATGCCGCGCCGCGCGCCCAGACCCGCCTCGGCCAGCGTCTTCCCCACCGCCGCCGCACCGGGCTGCACGAAGGCCTCGGTGATGTATTCCCGCCGCTCCTCCTCGCTCAAAATTGAGGTAAGCATCGCTCTATCCGGCAACAGATGTTTGCCACATACGGCCAGATACAGAGCACCGACCAAGGCCGCCGGCACCCCCAGCCACGCCAGCTCAAACATGGAAAAACCTTCGAAGCCTTTGGCGGTGATCGCCCCGTTGACCACCAGGTTCGTGCTCGTTCCGATCAAGGTGCAACACCCGCCCAACACCGCCGCATAGGAGAGCGGGATCAGCAACTTCGACGGCGCCAGCTTCATCCGCCGGGCCAGATTCAACACCACCGGCAAAAACACCACCACCACCGGCGTGTTGTTGATAAACGCCGATATGGCGGCGACCAGCAAAACCAACCCGAACATCACCACCGGGTAAGGCAAACCCCCGGCCCGCTCCACATAGCGCGACAAGCCATCGATCGCCCCGCACTTCACCAACGCCGCACTTAGGACAAACATCGCCCCCACCGTGAACGGCGCCGTGTTCGCAAAAACCGCAAAAGCTTGGTTGCCAGGTAAAAGCGGAGACGCCGCCAACACGCAGAACAAACCCAGCGCGACCAGATCCGGCGGAAACCGCTCCCACAGGAACAGCGCCAGCGTGCCGCCAAGCAACAGAAAGATAAGGACGATTTCCCAAGTCATGCCGAAAGGCGAAATAGCGCGCCATCACACGAACCGGGGCGAGCGGAAAAGCATGGTCACCCCAAAACCGCCATGCGCGTTCGCCCGCGTGCACGCGACTTGGTCGCGCATTTGGCCCCGGATTCAACAGCGGACCACAGACCCCAAGGCTATCGGTAAAATTACCTAAATTCGCGCAAAAGATTTCTGTAAACGTGCCGTAATTAAACGCCAGCCGCCCTCCATGAGCACGCTGCCTACCAGACCCGAAGCCCGCGCCACCGCCGCCGCCAACATCGCCCGGTCGCTGCGCTACCCCCCCTCGGCCGCGCGTGTTCTCCCTCTGCTCAAACGCCTGCTCCAAGACCTCGACGTTTCCATCCACCAGATCGCCGACGTCATCCGCCTCGATCCCGGCATATCCGCCCGCGTCCTCCACTCCGCCAACAGCATCGTCTACAAACGCGGCGAACGCTGCACTTCGGTTTCCACCGCCGTCAATCTCATCGGCTTCGACCACATCTACGAAATGGTCGCCAACGCCGTCGCCGAACAGGTCCTCGTCGTTCCCCTCGATGCCTACTCGCTCGAAGCCGACGAATTCTGGCTGCGTTCCGTGGCCGGGGCCATCGCCGCCGAACGCCTGGCCGAGGAGCGCGAACAGGATCGCAACGTCGCCTACACGCTCGGGCTCTTCTCCGGCATCGGCATGGTCGCCATCAACGAGTGGATCCGCCAAAACGCACCCTACGTCGCCCTCTTCCGACGCGAATTTCCCCGCGACTATTGCGACAGTGAACGCGTGCTCGTCGGTTGCGACAACGCCGAGGTGGGCTCCCTTGTCCTGCAATCCTGGGATTTCCCGCCCGACATGTCCCTTCCCGTCCGCTGGCAATACACCCCGTGGGAAGCCGTCGGCTTTCGCCCCCTCGCCTCCCTGCTCCACTGCGCGCGCTGGCTCGCCGCCGCCGCCATCTCACCGGACCCGAGCCGGCTCGCCCCGCCCACCGCCCGCTCGCTTGATCCGCTCCGGCTCTCCACCCGGGACTTGTCCCGCCTGGTCACCGATGTTCAGACCCACTTGCACGACGTGCAGCGCCGGCTGGATTTCACCCCGCTCGAGGCGGCTTGAACCCGGATTCCGTGATTGGATCGGCTGAGTATCGCACAAGCTGCTGATTTGGCCGTGCGTTTAGGAATCCCCGGCCT
>CAYNUW010000058.1:0-14663 GCA_964400455.1 uncultured Akkermansia sp.
CGAAATGCGCTCGCCATTTCACCCCGCTGCTCAGCCGTCCAACTGCATGATCCCGTATCAGAGACGGACGCCTTCCGAAGCCGTGATTTCGTAGCGCGGCGGCGCGCCGTCCGTGGTCTCCACGTCCTTGAAAGTGAGCTCCCGCACCCGGTCGCATCGCACCAGCGCTCCGGCGGGCAGGCGGATGTTTTCAAAACTCACCTCGCTGGTCTCGTAGCCGGCCGTCTGAAAACCATTCACATGGATCACCGGCTTCTTCAGGTCCGCCTTGCTCAGATCGATGTTCTCGAAGCGGAAGTTTCGGAAACGCGGCGGCGTCGGAGCGGCCTCGCCGTCGTTGTTGTAGTTGAGCTTGGTATACACCGTGATTTGCCGCAGGTCGCAGTCGCGCACCACCACGTTGTCCACATAGCCGCCCCGCTCCTCGGTCGCCTTGATCTGAAGGCCGTGACGGAGATTTCCGGCCACGCTGTCTTCGATCAAAACATCCCTCACGCCGCCGGATATCTCACTGCCGATGGAAATGCCGTGCCCGTTCACGAAACGGCAGTCGAAAATGCGCACACCCACCGTGGGGCGATTTATCCGATTACCCTCGGGGTTTTTGCCGGACTTGATCGCGATGCAGTCGTCGTCGGTGTCGAAGGTGTTGTTGAAGATATAGGAATTCAGCGATGAGTCGGGGTCGATGCCGTCGCCGTTGTAAACGCGGCTGCGAAAACTCAGCCCGTGCAGGCTCACGTTGGCCGAATAGATGTAGTGGAGCGTCCAGCTCGGCGGTTCGTCCAGCATCAGCCCCGAGACCTCGACGTTCTCCGCGTTCATGAACAGCAGCAGACGCCCCCGCGAACGAAGCCCCTTCTTGCCCGGAAACTCGGCGCGCACCGCGTCGGAAAGTGTTTTGCCGCCTCCGACGATCTTGCCCTGTCCGCGCACGCTGATGTTGCGCACGTTCGCCGGGCCTTCCCGGTCAAGCGTGCCGGCGTTCAACAGGCTCGCGTAGCTGTCCAGCTCCCACCCCTCGAAACGATTGCGGATAAAGGGCGCGTAGTCGGACGGCCGGTCGGAGCCCTGCAACACGCCACCCCGGACGATTTCGAGGGTCATGTCGCTTTTCAGGAAAAGCGCGCCCGAAAGGAAAACGCCCTCCGGAATCCGCACGACGCCGCCGACCGGACAGGCGTCGATGGCCGCCTGCAGCGCCCGCGTGTTGAGCGTCACGCCATCGCCCACCGCGCCATGGTCGAGCACGTTGACCAGCACTTCGCGGGGCCGGGTGCGCAGGTGCAGCGGTTGGCTGACCAGCACCCGGGGCTGCTCCGTGTCGGCCACCGTGCGCACGCTGAAAACGTGGTTCGTCTCCGGCTCCAGTTCCGCCGCGGTGTAGTGGGTCTTGCTCGTGCGAGCGACCGGTGTGCCGTCGCGTAACACCTCATACATGAAACCGGGCCGGCGGCCGGCCGGTTTTTCCCATATCAGGGTCACCTCGTCGGATCGCAAGGTTTGCGGCGCAGCTTGCAGACCCGGCACCGCCTCCTCGGCGGGCGCGGATTTCGAAGCGGCTCCGGGAGCGGTGGCGCAGCCGATCAGGACAAGCACGATGCTGGAGAACAGAAAGCCAAACCAGGACAGATTTTTTCGATTGGACATGGGGTTAAAGAGGCGGGGAGGAGCGACCTGCGCGAGTAGACCCCGACTTTGCAGGGTGGTTGGCATGGAGTTGCTGATGGAAAGAGCTTCGTGATCGTCGACAATCGCTCGCGAGGAATCCCGCTCAGTTGCTGGAAACTGACAGTCGAATGAAACGGGATGGCCGGGTGTCGAAGGAGAAAGGGTCGGTGACGGTCATGAGGACGAAGTCCGCCGCGCCACCCGGGTAGGCGCCGGGCGCCCCAGTCCATATCTCGGCCATGTCGTCGAGCCGGTCGCCGGCGAGCACGCGGTAGGTGATGTCGGTGGCGTCCTTCAGCCAGGGAAAGCTGACCGAGAGGTGGCGGTCGATGACCTCGTGCTTCCAGAAGGGAGGGTTGTTGGCGGTCGGGCTGCTGCCGGTGGCGTATTCGAGCAGATTGGGCATGCCGTCGCCGTCGGGGTCGGCGAGGTCGGCGGCTTCGGCGGCGCCGTCGGTCCGGCCGAAATAGACCTCGCGCCAGCTTTGCAGGGGACCCTGGGCGACGGAGACGGCGGAGAAGGCGAAGCGGTCGAGCACGATCCAGTGGTTGGAGGAGGCGCTGTTTTTGCCCACGACCTCGAAGCGCAGGTATTTGGTGCCGGCGGTGGCGAGCTGCAGCCGCAGCGGCGGCAGCTCGACGTAGGCGAGGGCGGAGGCGTAGAGGTCGATCGGCCCGCCGACGGCGGTGAAGGGGCCGGAGGCGGAGTCGGCGATGGAAAGCTGGGCGATGCCGCGGCTGGGGCCCTTTTTGGCGAGGATGCCCAGATCGAAGGCGCCGGCCGCGAGGTCGGGCAGGGCGAGGGTGAGCTGCTTGCCGACGCCGGTGGCGTCGAAGGACAGCGCGGCGCCGGCGCTGGCGATCGACTCGGTGAAGGTGCGGAAGGCGCCGTTGGAGCTGCCTTCCAGCGTCTCGGCCTCAAGGGTGCCGGGGTTGATCCGAACCTCGATCCGGTCGAGCACCACGCCCGGGTCGATCATGTGGATCTTGAGGGTCTGCCGGCCGGCGGCGGCGATGCGGTGGCGGGAGATGCCGGCGGAGTAGGCGCGGATGACGTTGGCATTCCAGGCCGAGGTGTATTCGTTGGCGTGGACGTCGATGACCTGCGGGGTGTCTCCATTGAGCGAAATGGCGTAGCGCAGGCCCGGGTGCTCGGAGGTGATGCGGTGGGTCGGCAGGCATTTGACCGTGAGCACGACGGAGCCCGGGCGGAAGGCGTGGAACTCGTAGGTGAGCGAGGGGGTGTCGGCGTTGATGGTCGCGGGGGCGATGCTCGGGGCGGTGACGGGCGCGATGCTCATGCCATCGCCGCCGGCGGTGGCCTGGGAGAGCGGGCGCCAGCCGGTGCCGTCGGGCGCGTCGCGGCGGGTGGCGTAGTTTGCCGCGGGCAGGGTCAGGCGGCCGTTGTCCTCAAACGCGGCGGGCAGGGCGGCGAGGTCGAGGCCGAGGGGATTGAACACCTTCAGCCGGACGACGCGGGTGGCGCCGGCGCCCCGGATGGTGACGGTGGCGGGAAGGGCGTGGCCGCGGGGGGCGCGTGTCCAATCTATGGATACGCGGATGCGGGTGTCGGCGTCGCCCGCGACATGGCTGAGCAGGACCCAGGCCTCGCTCGCGGTGGCGGTCCAGACGAGGCTGTCCGAGCCGGTGTTGAACACGTCGATGAAGCGATGGGAGTCGGCGGCCCGTTCAAACGTGGCAAGTTCGGCGGTTTCGCCTTCGGCGAGCGGGGTGGCGGAGCCTTCGACCACCACGCCGAGGCCGGCGGAGGCGGGCGGCGTGAGGCTGCCGACCGCGGACATGTAGAAGGGCGACTGCGTCTCCTGCGCCCAGCCCGGTAGCTGGGAGGCGCTCATGGGATTAAACATGAAGTTCCACTTACCGCCGGCGTTGACGAGATTGTAGAACGCAAGCTCTTGGCCGAGGGCGGCGTCGGCGGCGAGGGCTTCGGCGGCGAGCGAGCCGGTGGCGGCGCGGCCCTGGGCGGCCCAGAGGCGGCTGCGCTCGGCGAGGAGGACCTTCTGGTTCACCTGGTGGGAGGCGCGCACGGAGAACAGCACGAGGCTGTAGAAGGAAGATTTCGTTTCGCCCGAGAGCTGGTCGTGGATGGCCTCGGCGGATGCGCGCAGGGCGGCGAAGCGCTCGAGCCGGTCCCGGGCCTGGTCGCCGCGCCCGTCCGCGCCGGTGAAATCGAAACCACTGGAGCTTCGGTCGAGGTGTTCGGGGCGGACGGCGATATTCAGGCTGTAGTATTCCTCTAATACGTCGGCAATGGCCTCGGCGTGGAGCGGACCAAAGCTGCGGGCGGCCCATTCGGTGAGGTAGGCGTGTTGGTCGAAATCGCGGAAGGCCTCGGGATCGCGGGCGAGGCGGAGGAAGAAGTCGGCGCCGATCTCGTGGGGCTTGAGGTCGCCGACATTGACCAGCCAGTAGCGACGGGCGTCGAAGTCCCAGGCCTTCATCATCTCGGAGCGGGTCATGCCGGGAGGGGTGGTGCAAAACCAGAGGTAGCTACGCGGCACGCCCCAGTAGGAGAGGTGGTAATAGACGCCGGAGCCGCCGGAGCGGGCGCGCTCGGCCGCGGTGGAGAGCTGGCGGATGTAGCCGTGGTTGTCGTCGGGCCAGACGATGGTGACGTCGTCGGGCAGCTGGAGGCCGGACTGGTATTGAACGAGGGTCTCCTTGTAGGGGATGAAGATTTGCGGAACCTGCGAGGGGTCCGGGTTCACGTGGTCGGCGATCATCTTTCGTTGGTCGGGGATGATCTCGTTCTGGATCTTGGCGGCCTTCTGCACGTTGGTGGTGCCGGCGGGGGCGAGCATGCCGGAGTCGTCGCGACCGCGCATGCCGAGGGTGTAGATGTTTTCGTAGCCGGCGGTCCCGATGACCCGCTGTTCCCAGAAGTTGTAGATGGTGTCGCGGTTGGTCCAGTAGTTGTAGGGGCCTAGGACGCCGGTGTCATACTCGTGGCTGTTGCGCAGCATCGGCTCGTGGTGGGAGGTGCTGATGACGATGGCGTAGGCGTCGGCGGTCTCCTTGTTGCCGGGCACGAGGTAGAAGGGCGTGGTCTCGACCGGGAACTCGTGCATGGCCGGCCAGATGACGTTGGCGTGGAGACGCAGCAGAAGTTCGAAGATGGTGGCGTAGGTCTTGGGCCCGATGTTGCCGAGCTCGGGTTCGAAGGTCTTGGCCGCCCAGGGCTGGAGGCCCCAGTCCTCGTCGTTGAGGAAGATGCCGCGATACTTCACGCCGGGCGTGGGCTGGACGTGGATGCCGTCCGCGACGTGGATGGCGGTCCTGCGGGTGGTGGGCACGTCGCCCCAGAAATACCAGGGCGAGACGCCCATCGCCTCCGAGAGACCGAAGACGCCGAAGGCGGTGCCACGGCGATCACTGCCCGCGATGACGAGGGCGCGGGCGATGCCGGGCAGGGGATCGGTGACGACGGCGGCGACGTAGGCCTCCCATCGTCCTTGGATCGCGGATACGTCGAGCCTGCCGGAGGCGACGAGACCGTCGATGAGCGGGCTGGCGCCGAGGGTGCCGACGAGGATGGGCGTGGAGCCGGGGGCGGGCGCGGCGGTGGAGACCCCGGGGACGAGGCCGGTCACGCGTTCGACATCGTCGCGCAGGGCCTCGGCGGCGATGCGGACGACGGTGGCGTCGGTGGCGGAGTAGTGGATGGGCGCGGCGAAGCCGTCGGCCGCCACGGCGAAGCCGTCGGCCGGCGCGAGCTCGGAGACGGCGAGGAAGGGCGTGCTCAGGTAGCGGGTGGCGATGGCGGGCACGACGGAGACGGCGAGGCTGGCCGAGGCGACGCGGGCTTCGGCGTCGGTGGCGGTGGCGTTCAGGTTGACCGGACCGAGCGGCAGGCCGGCGGCCAGGGTGGCGAGGTAGGAGAACCGATGGTCGCCGGCGACTCGGTCGCCGTGGGTGCCGTCGTCGTAAAAGGTTTGTCCGGCCGCGCCGCCGAGCGGCGCGAGATCGGCGGTGACGGAGAGGCCGGTGCTGGCGGGCCCGGTGCCGGGTGTGACATCGACCACGAGAAGGGTCCGCTCGCCGGCGGCGAGGGCGGAGGGACCGGCGGAGCCGACGGCGTAGAGCGGGGTGGCGCCGGCCTGGAGGCGGAGCCCGGTGGCGGTGGCGACGACGCGGAACTCGTCGGCGTTGGTCGGCGGGGCGCCGAGCCAGACGGCCTCCGCCTCGGGCTGTCCGGTGATGCCGCCGGCGGTGGCGATCAGGTAGGAGGCGGCGGGATCGAGCGAGGCAAGGCCGGCGGAAGCTCGCAGATGGACGGTCGTCCGGGAGAGGGAGAGGGTGCCGGCGACGCCGAGGTGGTCGGAGGCGTTTTCCGAGGCCCCCAGGTCGAGGTGCAGGGTGGCGCCGGACGCGAGGGTGAGATCGTTTTGGAAAGTGAGCGACCCGACGGCGCCGTCGCCGCCCGGGTGAAGCTCCGATTCGGAATCCAGCGTAAGCGAACCCCGGACCGCGCCGGCGCCGATCAGGCGGAGACCGCCCGGGGTGGCGGGGGCGGCGCCGCTCACGTCGAGCGTGGAGCCGTTCGCGAGCGTGAGCGAGGGCGCGGCGAGGGAGCCGCCGGCCAGGGCCAGGGTGCCGGCCCGCACGGCGAGATCGGCGGAGAGGGTGGTGGAGCCGGCGAGCGTGAGGGTGCCGGAGCCGGTTTTGACCAGGCTGCCCGGACCGGAAAGGGCGCCGGCGAAGCTGGTGTCGGCGCCGTTGCCGCCGACCTCGAGGGCGACGGGGGAGCCGGCGGTGTCGGCGAGGGTGAGCGCGGAGCCGCCGGAGAGGCCGCCCAGAAGGAAGGGGCCGGTGTTGGTGGCGGCGGAGAACTGGAGGGGTACGGAGCTCGGCGAGCGGGTGGCGAGCAGGTGGACGGTGGCGTTTTGCGCGGCCTGGAGGTGGCCGAGGCGGAGGCCGCCGACAAGGCCGGAGGCGGTGCCGGTGCCGGCGTTGAAGGCCCAGCCGGCGGAGCCGACTTGAAGGGTGCCGGAGAAGGGGTTGGCGGCGGAGAGGATGACGAGGCCGGTGGAGGCGCCGGCGTTGGTGGTGGAACCGCCGACGGTGAGGCTGGCGGCGCCGGAAATGGGGGCGGTGATGTCGAGCGTCTCGCCCAAGAGCGCGCCGATGCGCGAGGCGGAGTTGACCGTGATGTTGCCGGCGAGGGTGAGGCGGGCGTTGGAGTTGTTGGCGTTGGCCTGGTCGAGGGTGCCGCCGTCGAGCACGAGGTTGGCGATGGTGAGCGTCTGGGCACCGGTGGTTTTGCCGAGGAGGCGACCGGTGGTGCCGTTTATGGTCAGCTGGTCTCCGGCGAAAGTGAAGGTGGCGGCGGCGACGGGACTGCGCAGGATGAATGCGCCGGTCTCGTAGGTTTTGCCCGCTGAAGGGGCGAGGAGATCGCTCCATCGCCCGGCGGTATTAAACGAACTCGCCCCGGCCGGATCGTTGGCGGTCAGGGGCACGGCGTGCGCCGAATAGCCGCCCAGGAGGGCTAGGCCGATGCCGAGGGCCCGGGTGGGGCTGGAGCGGGTTTTGCGGGGAGCGATCATAGAGGGGAATGGCAAGGGTATGGGCGGCAAAGTAAGGTCGGGGAGCGGCGAGAACGGATAGCCGGCGGGACTGGCGAGCCGGCGGGGCGCTCGGCGAATGACCGACCTTGGTTCCGCTGCCGCCGCGCAGATACGCGCGGCGGCGGGTCTCGGGTTTATGTAAACGCGCCGGGAAGACGCGAAGTTGGCAGGTTGCGGCTTACGCCACGGATCGGCGTTGGCGGCGACGGAAGCCAAGAACGGCGAGCAGACTGGCGGCTCCCATCAGGCTGGCGTAGGTTCCGGGCTCGGGCACCACGGTGAGCGAACCCAGGCCGGTGAACTGTGAGCCGGTCCCGAAAAGGCCATTGAGCGTGGCCGAGTCGTAGGTTCCGGCGCCCAAGGCGGTGGCCCCGAAGCTGAAGGAGCCGAAGGTGAGATTTTGGTCGAGATTCAGTTTATCGTTCGTGCCGCTGGCACCCATGATCAAGGTGGTCTGCGGAAGGAAATAGTCTTGGTTAAAGTCCAAGACCGCGACGCGCTCGATGCCGAAGCTGCCGCCGCCCAATTTAAGGGTTCCAGTGAAGCCGGAAAGGTCGCCCGAGAAGGAAATGCCAAGGATGCTGCCGGCGCCCGAGGTCGCGTTTCCGGTCGCGGCCGCGATGTTCAACACGTTGGAGCCGGTGATGGTGGACGTGAAGTCGAGCGACGTATTGGTGATGCGCACCACCCCGACATGGGAATCGGCGGCCACGTGCAGGGTGCCGGCGAACGTGGTGGTGGTAGAACTGTCGGGCGACAAGCGGATCATGCCCCCGTTGAGCACCACGTTGCCGTTGGAGGTGTAGGTGCCCGCGCCTTTGAGCAGGAGTTCGGTGCCGGCATTGATGGTGAGCAGGTCGCCGCCGAATACGGTGCCGTTGTCGCGGATGCGCCCGGTGACGCTGATGCTGTTGAGGGACGTGCTGCTGGAGGCGGTCAGACCCGTGGCGGTGAAGTAGTTGTTGCCGTTGGTCGGCGCGCTACCGCCCCAGACCGTGGCATTGTTCCAAGAGCCTTGGGCGGCACTGGCGTTGGTGGTTTGCGTGATGTTAGCGGCGTGAGCGGAGGAGAGGAACAGCGACGAGGCTGTGAGCGTGGTGAACCCGAGGAGGGTGGAGGCGGGGTTGAACATGTTTTGGGATGACGCCCCGGGCTGAATACACGGGGGGCCATTAACACCTTCGGATTTGGCGGCGAAAACCCGACAGGCGGGGGCAATTTTTCGGAATTTCAGGAATCATCCGAAATCCGGCAGTCGGATTGGAGTCAGCCGCGCATCGCCGCCAGCATGGGACGCGAGAGGCCGCCGCCCAGCACGCGGAACAACTCCCCTTCTCCGTCAGGCGGAAGGCCGGGCGCCCGACCAGCCGATCACCGCGTGAATCGGCCGTTGCGCAGGACGGTGAACTCTTTGGCCGCCCGCGAGCGCTACAGGCCGAGAGGAGAAAGCGGGAGGCCGTGCGCATCCGCCACGGCTGGGTGGGTGACTTGGCCGCCCATTACATTGATGCCGCCGCGGAGCGCGGGCAGGCGCTGGCAGGCGTCGGCAAGGCCAAGATCGGCGAGGAGTTCGATGTAGCGATAAGTGACATTCGTGAGCGCCTGCGTGGCGGTGCGAGCGTAGGCGCCGGGCATGTTGGCCACGCAATAATGGGTGACCCCTTCCTCGATATAGACCGGATCATCGTGCGTGGTCGGGCGGGACGTTTCCGCGCAGCCGCCCTGGTCGATGGCGATGTCCACAAACACGCTGCCGGGCCGCATTTTTCGCAGCATGTCGCGGTTGATAAGTTTGGGGGCTTTCGCTCCGGGGACGAGCACCGCGCCGATCAACAGATCGACCTCGGGCAGAAGATCGACCAAGTGGGCCTCGCTCGAATAGAGCGTGTGCGCGGTGTGCAAAGTGATGTCGAGGAAGCGCATACGCTCCAAATCCACCTCCATGATGGTCACGTCCGCGCCGAGCCCCTGCGCCATGCGCGCGGCGTTGACACCCGCCGCGCCGCCGCCCAACACGACGACCTTGCCGGGCAGCACACCGGGCACGCCGCCGAGCAATACGCCGCTGCCGCCGTGGTGTTTCGCCAAAAAATATCCGCCGACAAGCACGCTCATGCGACCGGCGATCTCGCTCATCGGCTCGAGCAGCGGCAGGCGGCGATTCACCTCGATGGTTTCATAGGCGATGCCGACCACGCCCGACTTCAGCAAGGCGTCCGTGAGCGGCCGATTGGGCGCGAGATGCAAATAGGTAAAGAGCAGCTGGCCTGGACGCAGGAGGGGATACTCGGACGGCAAGGGCTCTTTCACCTTCACGACGAGGTCCGCCCGCTCGAAGACCGCGGCGTGGGCGTCGAGTAGTTCCGCACCGGCGGCGGCGTAGTCCGAGTCGGGATAACCCGCACCGATGCCCGCGCCTCGCTCGACCACGACGCGGTGGCCGCGCTTGATGAGCTGGTAGGCCGCCGACGGCAAAAGCGCGACGCGGAATTCCTGGTTCTTGATCTCTCTGGGGGCGCCGATGGTCATGGTGATTTTAAGCGGAAGGGAGCGAAGAGTGGCCGTGTATCTCAGCCGGCTCAGCCGACCGGAGGGAGCGCGGCGCGCACATCTCGCGCCAACCGCTCGATATCGGTATCGCGGGTGGCCCAAGAGCACATCAGGCGGTGCGCGCCCCCGATGAAGCTGTAGAAATGCCACCCCTGCGCGTGCAGGCGCTCGGCCACTCCGGCGGGAAACAGGACGAACACGGCGTTTACCTCCGGCTCGCCGACGAGGCGCACGCCCGGGAGGTCCCGCAGCGTGTCGGCGAGCCGCTTCGCGAGGGTGTTGGCGTGGGCGGCATGGCGCAGCCACGCGCCGGTTTCCAGCAGCCCCACCCACTGGGCGCTGATGAAACGCAGCTTCGAGGCGAGTTGCCCCGCCTGCTTGCAACGGTAGTCGAATTCATGGGCCAATTCCGGCCGAAAAAACACCACCGCCTCGGTCGTGTTCATGCCGTTTTTGGTGCCGCCGAAGCACAGCACGTCCACGCCCGCGCGCCAGGTCAGATCGGCGGGCGTCACCCCGCCGGGACCACCCAACGCGGCCGCCGCTTGCGAGAACCGTGCGCCGTCCATGTGAACGTGGAGTCCGTGAGTTTTGGCCAAGGCCGTCAGCGCGCCCAGCTCCCGCACCGTGTAAACCGTGCCGCACTCGGTACTCTGAGTGAGCGAGAGCACGCGGGGCCGGGGGTAGTGGATATCGGTGCGTTTGCGCACGAGGTGCTCGACTTGGGCCGGGGTGATTTTGCCGGCGATCGCGGGTGCGGTGAGGAGTTTGGTGCCGTTGGAGAAAAACTCGGGAGCGCCGCATTCGTCGGTGTCGATGTGCGCGCAGTCGCTGCAAATCACGCTGTGGTAACTTTGGCAAAGCGAGGCCAGCGCGAGCGAGTTGGCGGCGGTGCCGTTAAAGACGAAGAAGATCTCGGCGTCGGGCTTTTCAAAAATGCCCCGGATCAAGTCGCATGCGCGCTGGGTCCAGTCATCGGTGCCATAGCTCGGGGCAAATCCGTGGTTGGCGGCCTCGAGTGCGGCCCAGGCCTCGGGGCAGATCCCGGAGGTGTTGTCGCTCGCGAAGGCATAGTCTTTCATAAGTGAGTGTAGCGCTGCCGACCGATAGGTGAGTGAACGTGACGATCTTGCTTTGTGACGAAGAGTGGAGCCGAGCATCCTGATCGAAAACCGAACCAACGGCACCTCGCCGATCACAGCCTCGGCTAAGCACCTCGACGACAGAATTGCCGGTATAACGTATCTTTCTGGGAACGCCGAAGTCCCCGAGGGGGCCGTCGGGCGGAAAGCTGTTTCCAGGTTCAGCCCGATCTTGTTGAGCTTGCCGCCGTAATCGCGTCCTTCGCTGCGGAATTCGTCGCCGGGGCCAAGGTGGCGGCGGCCTCTTGGAACAGGAGGCGGGCGTGAACCCATCCGGCCCACGATCCGGTTTGGGGGTCTCCGCGTGGGAGCGGATAGGTCCAATGGGTCGGGAGGAGGGCCTGGGCCTTGGCCAAGGCCGCCTGGGCCGCCGCATCATCCCCTGCGGTGTGATGAATCATGGCCAACAAGTTGTAGGCGGTGGCGCTGAGGGAATGATTACCCTCGGGGTAACGCATACTGCGCTCCGCCCAAGCCGCGGCCACGGCGGGGTCCGTGTTCGTACGATAATGGTAAAGGGCGAGCGTGATGCAGCGCCACGCGGCGAGGTAGGGCTCGGCGTCGGCTAGGGGATCGTCGGGGTGCAGGGACGCCTCGGCGATGGCGGCGGGAGCGCGAAGTCTTTCCCGCATCTCGGGCGGTGCGGGCAGGAGCAGGCAGCACTTCAGCATCTGCTCGGCGACGACGGGGTGGGCGGTGGCCGCGAAACGGTCCAAGGTGAGGCGGCGAAAGGTTTCGTAGTCGGTGGTTTTTCCAGCCTGGAGAAGGGCCGCGCTGATGAAGATGAGATCACGGGAGACGCTGTCGCTGTCGGCGTCGTCGGTGCGCGTGATCGCGTGGGTCATCGCCAGGAAATGCCCGGCGGCTGGCGTCCAGTCGCCGGCCAGCGCGCGGTGCAGGCCGAGTTCGCGTAGGACGCGGATGTTTTCCAAGGATGGCGGAACGAACTCCGGCGGCGTGGAGGCAATCAGCGCCTCGGCCTCGGTCAGGTTGCCATGGGAAAGCTCGACGGCGGCGGCGGCGAAGGCGTTGACCGATTCGGCCTGGCGGCGGAGCAGGGCCTCGGCGGCCCGGGCGTTTTCGGCTTGTTCCCGCAAAAGCACCTGGGTCTGGAGAGCGCGGCGTTCGCGGAAAAAAAGCCACGTGGAGGTGGTGGTGCCGAGCAGGAGGGCGAGCGCGACGAGGGTGCCCGCCACGACGGCGACGCGGTGGCGCCGGACAAGTTTCCTGAGACGATACGCGCGACTCGGCGGTCGGGCGGAGACGGGCTGGTTGCGGCCCGAGCGCAGGATGTCGTCGGCCAGCGCGCGGGCGTTTTCGTAGCGGCGGTCGGGCGATTTTTCGAGGGCCTTGAGCACGATCCAGTCGAGGTCGTGGCGGAGGCGGCGGGCGAGGGCGGCGGGAGGCGTGGAGCGCAGTGCGGCGAGTCTCGTCCGCGCGTCGGGCGGCAGGGCGGCGAGGAGGTCGGAGGGGCGGGGCGGCTCGACTTCGAGGATGGTTTTCACGAGGCCGGGCAGGCCGTGGCGGGTCAACTGGGCCTGGGTGAAGGGGGGCTGGCCGACGAGCAGTTCGCACAGCAGGGCGCCCAGGCTGTAGATGTCGCTGCGGGTGTCGATGGGGCGTCCGTCGCCGGCCACTTGTTCGGGGCTCATGTAGGCCGGGGTGCCGATGATTTGGGCGGCCTGGGTCGCGTCGGGGCTAAGGCTGCGGTGGTCGTCGATCGCCTTGGCGATGCCGAAGTCGATGAGTTTGGGCGCGGGTGGAGC
This sequence comes from uncultured Akkermansia sp., assembly GCA_964400455.1. Classification (GTDB taxonomy): domain Bacteria; phylum Verrucomicrobiota; class Verrucomicrobiia; order Opitutales; family Opitutaceae; genus IMCC26134_A. Next base: position 12,717 of record CAYNUW010000058.1, read on the forward strand.
GTGCGGGGCGGAGGTGACGAGGATGTTGGCGGGTTTGATGTCGCGGTGAACGATGCCACGGCAGTGGGCGTGGGCCACGGCCGCGCAGATCTGGACGAAGAGGTCGAGGCGGGCGTCGAGGTCGAGCGATTGGCGGTCGCAGTAGGTGGCAAGCGGTTCGCCGCGCACGTATTCCATGACGAAGAAGGGGAGTCCGCCGGGGGTGGCGCCGGCGTCGTAAACGCGGGCGATGTTGGGGTGGTCCATGCGGGCCAGCGTCTGGCGTTCGAGGGCGAAACGGGCCATGATCCGGCGGGTGTCGAGGCCGAGGCGGATGATTTTTAACGCGACCTCGCGACGGACCGGTTCGAGTTGTTCGGCGAGGTAGACGACGCCGCAGGAGCCCTGGCCGAGGCGACGGAGGAGGCGGTAGCGGTCCACCATGGGGGGCGGCTGGTCGAGCGATGCGCGGAGGGAGGCGGGCGCGCGGGCGTCGTCGAAGAAGATTTCCGCTTGGGCGGCGTTGCGCAGGAGGAGTTCGAGCCGGGCGCGGAGGTCGGGATCGCCGGCGCAGGCGTGGTCGAGCAGCTGGCTGCGCCCCGGCCCGTCGGGTAGCTCAAGGGCTTGCAGGAACAGCTCCTGTTCGCGGCGGGTGTTCTCGGGCATGGGGCAGGAAGAGGGGGCCTACGGTTGGGGGGTCGAGGAGGCGTCCGGGTCGTCGCGTTCTTCCTGGATCAAGGTGTAGAGCCGGGTCTTCAGGTAGAGCCATCGGCGTTCGATGGTGCGTTCGGTCACGGCGTGCAGGCGGGCGATTTCCTGGTGGGTGAAGCCGCCGAAAAATTTGAGCGTGACGAGCTCGGCGCCATCGGGGTCCTGGGCTGCGAGTCGGGAGAGGGCGGCGTCGACCAGCAGCACGCGGGCGTCGGGAGCGGGCAACAAGAGCTCGGCCTCGGCCAGGTCGATACGTTCGGAGCCGTGGTGGCGTTTGAGGCTGTGTTTGGCGCGGGCGAGATCCACCAAGATGCGGCGCATGGCGAGCGCGGCGGCGCGGAAGAAGTGGGTGCGATTTTCCCAGGTGCGATGCTCGTCGTGGACCAGGCGCAGCCAGGCTTCGTGCACGAGCGCGGTGGCCTGGATGGTCTGGCCGGGCGGGAGGGCGGCGAGCTGGGCGGACGCGACGTGGCGCAGTTCGTCGTAGACGAGCGGAAGAAGCTCCGAGGCGACGGCGCCGGAGTCGTCTCGGGCGGTGGAGAGCAGAACGGTTACTTCACTCATGGTCGGGGAAAAGGGGTGACGGGGCGGGGAGCGCAGGCGAGACGAAAGGCCGCGAGCGTCGCGCTTGCGGGGCGGGGGCTGGGGGGTTTGGCTGGGGGGTATAGTCGATGAAAACCGACCCGATGCAGACGACCTGGGGTTTTCCCGCGACGAGCTGGACGCTCGTGCGGCGGGCGCGGGGCGTGGCGGCGGGCGAGCGGGAGGCGGGGGAGGCGTTGGACGGTTTGTGCCGGGCGTATTGGCGGCCGCTTTACGCGTTGGCGAGGGGGCGGGGGCTGACCCGGGCGGACGCGCAGGACGCGGTGCAGGATTTTTTCGCGGGGGCGCTGCGGCGGGATTTTTTCGGGCGGGCGGACGAGGCGCGGGGGACCTTGCGGAGTTTTTTGGCGACGGCTTTCAAGCGTTGCCTGCTGGATCGGGCGGAGCGGGAGGGGGCGGGCAAGCGGCGGCCGGAGGGTGGGTGGAGCGAGGGGGATTTTGAGGCGGCGGAGGCGGAGTGGGCGCGGAGCGGAGCGGGGGATGGGCGCGGGCCGGACGCGGTGTTCGAGCGGTCGTGGGCGCGGGAGTTGCTGGCCCGGGCGGAGGCGCGGACCGAGGCGCGCTACAAGGCGGAAGGGAAGGGGGCGGTGTTCGCGGCGTTGCGGGCGGAGGCGTTGGGGGAGGCGATCCCGGGGGTGGGATCGGAGGGGCGGC
>CAYNUW010000059.1:0-14483 GCA_964400455.1 uncultured Akkermansia sp.
CTCGTTGACCGATCGGGAAGTGAATTTTCGGTCGATTTTGAGCAGGTCCATCTTGGAGTAGAGACGTTTATAGTAGGCGGTGGCGTCGAGTTCCTCGCCCTCGGCCATTCGGGCTTGGACGGCGGCGCGGAGGAAGTTTGCGATGGAGACGCCGGGGATCTCGCTCGGGTATTGGAACGCGAGGAAGAGACCGGCTCGGGCGCGTTCGTCGGGTTCCATTTCGAGGATAGAGGCGCCATTGAGCAGAACATCGCCGGAGGTGATGACGTAGTCGGGGTGGCCGGCGATGGCCTTCGACAGGGTGGACTTGCCGGTGCCGTTGGGTCCCATGATGGCGTGCACTTCGCCGCTGCGAATCGTGAGGTCGAGGCCCTTGACGATGGCTTTGTCGGGCGAGGAAGCGAGGGCGACGTGCAGGGCGCGAATTTCGAGGATGGAGGACATGGAGGCTTTGCGGTTTACGAGGATGAGTTGGTAGTTGGGAAAAAGGTCGGTGCTGGTCAGCTGTGGTTGGCAGATTGACCGTGAAAGGTGATTTCGATCGATTTGGCGGAGTAACCAGGGGGGAGCAGGGCACGCACCTGTTGCATAAGCTCCGGCGGCACGTCTATATCGTGAGTGGCGCCGGATTTTTCGTCGTGAAAGTGGGCGTGCGGCAGTAAGTTAGCGCAGTAGCGTGACGGACCCCGTTCGAAATTCACTTGTCGAACAAGGTCGCATTGCACCAGTGTTTCTAGGCAGTTGTAAACTGTTGCTAGCGATATGGATGGCATATCCGACCGAACGCGGTGATAGACCTCGTCAGCGGTGGGGTGGTCCCTTTTGGCGAGCAAGGCCCGGTAGATGATCTCGCGTTGGGGTGTGCTGCGCAAACCGCTGTTTGCTAGGCGTTCGGATAGGTGGGCGGGAGCATCTTCAGGGCTGTGGAGCATGGCGCGAACTTTACGAGAGCGCGCACTGAGATGGAATCATTCTAATTAGCAAGCGCTAGTTGGAATAATTCCAAATAAAGTTTTGGCCCGAGTTGGTTGATCGGCTCAACTTTATTCGTAACCCTCTTTTTGATATTAACTAAGAAAGAAAAGGAATTGGCCCGATGAGGCGTGTGATTTGGGCAGATTCATTCAAGGGCCGGGTTAATGAATCAGTTGCAAGCCGGTCTTTAGCCATAGCGGAGCGGTGAATAGGCCGAGGAGAGTGGTGGCGACCACGATCTGAACGGCGACGAGCGGGCGGCCGCCATAATGTCGGGCAATCACGATGGGCATGATACCGGCCGGCATGGCGGCTTGGACGATCAGAACCCCGCGCAGCTCAGCGGGTATGGGCAACCAAGCGGCGAGGACGAGGATAAGGGCCGGCAGCAGGCCCAGGCGGAGAGCACAGGAGAGCGGGGATGTGATACGATGAAAAAGCGACCGCGGGGATCCCACATAATCAAAGAGGGTGGCTCCCACGACAAGTAACCCGAGCGGAACGGCGCAGGCTGCGGCCATGCGTAGGGCTTGCCGAAGGGGCTCGGGCATCGGGTCGTCGGCGCCGAGGAGATTGATCGCAATGGCGGCGATCAAGGCGCACATGGGAGGATTCAGCAGGCGCCGCCAACCATCGCGAAGGGAGACGCCGGAAAGCATGAGGATGCCAACCGTCCAGATGGCTGCTTCTACGCCCACGTTAAAAACGAAGAGCACGCCCAACGCCTCGCGGCCGAAAAGAGCTTCCACCACGGGGATCGCGAAGTAGCCGTAGTTGTTGATGCCGGTGCCGAAGGCGAAGGTGCGCAGGCCAGTGCCTTCGGTGAAACCTGCGCGCACGGCCACGGCGCGTGCCAAAAGTATGCCGCCTGCCATGGTCACGAAGCCCAAGATCGGAGCATACACCAGGTTGCCCATATCTCGCAGGGCCTGATTACCCATGGCGTGATCCAGAATGAGGCATGGATACAGCAGGTTGACCACGAGGCGGAGCACGCTTTCGTCGGCGGCGGGCGTGAACCAGCCGAGACGACGAACTGCGCCGCCCGCAGCGACCAGCGCGAATACGGGTGCAAGCAGACCGAGAAGAGTCCAGTAGCCGAGCATGGTTCAGCAGGCTTGTGCGGCAGGCGGGTGTCAAATCCCGGGCGCGGGTTCGACTTGGGAAGGCGGACGGCCTTTTCCGCTTCTCCAGCCTACGGGTTTTGCCGAGGGAAACGTTGCGCCCTTTGGTCGGTGTGTGCGTGAGTGTCCTGGTCGTGTCCAACAACCGCGAAAAGACCACCCGCTACGCTTCCTACTCCAACCTAGCAGAGGATGGCGGCCTGGTTTTGCGCCCGATTGGGTTTCTTCGCTGCGCAAAGCGCGCAAAGTTTGAAGCGCTGCACCAGCCTGACGAAATGGTGGAAGAGGAAAATCGATTGGAGTTGGAGGCCGGAGTTTTGCCCGAGCTTTCCACCCTGGATTTGGCAGGCTTCGATCGTGTCTGGTTGATATGGTGGTTTCACCGCAACGCGGTCTGGCGGCCCCAAGTCATACCGCCTCGCGGCCCGCAACGCAGGCGCGGACTTTTTGCCACGCGCTCGCCGCACCGACCGGTTCCCTTGGGGTTGACGCCGGTTCGGCTGCTCGGGATCGAGGAAGGCGGGCGCGTGCTTCGTCTCGGCCCCTGTGATTTGGTCGAGGGCACACCGATCTTCGATGTGAAACCCTATGTGCCAAAGTATGACGCATTTACTGAGGCGAGGGCAGGGTGGATAGACGAAGTGGACGCAGAGGAGCGGAAGGCGCCCGAATTCACGGTGGCCTTCGGTCCGGTGGCTGCGGAACAGGCGGCCTGGCTGGCCCAAGCGTGGCGGGTGGATTTCACGAGCCGTGTCCTGCATCTTCTCGGCCGTGATCCGCGACCCCACCGGACCCGACGTATCCGAAAAGTGGATGAGAAAAACGGGGGCGGGTTCCAGGTGGGTTGCGGGGCATGGCGGGCGCTTTTTCGAGTGGACGAGGGTTTAAAGAGGGTGGAGGTGACTTCGCTCGGACCCGCCTATCCGCTGCGACTGTTGGAGTGGGAGGCCTACGAAGAGATACCGGATCGGGCCGCCCAGTGCGCATTTTTGAAGCGTTGGCCGGAGTCGGAGCTCCCTGCGCCGCAACGGCCGTATCGGGGCAAGGCCCCTGCTCCGGGCTGAGGGCCGTCAGGCGGCCGGCTCCGACGCCGAGTGAAGCAGAGGGGCTCGGGAATCTTTGCGAGCGGCGGGCAGCGATGAAGCGAGCTGCGGCGATCCGAGACCTGGTGGTGTGGGATTGGTCCGTTGGACGGTGTTTACCCGAGGTGCTCACCGAGCGGGGTGTTTCTCCTGCGAAAGAGTCAGGGCGAAAAGGCGCCTGGATGGGTGAGAAGGCAAGGTTCGTATTACGAACATTGCCCGGAAGAGCTGTTCTGTGAGGGCACTTTTGGTTTGCACTGCGGGAGGGCGGGCGCGCGCGGGCCGGTGGAGCATTTTCGACTTTTAGGTTGAGCCGAATCACGGCATTGAAGCTCGAATCATGACCACAACTCCGCTCATCGGTGTGATAATGGGAAGCGTTTCGGACTGGGAGACCATGCGCCACGCCGTCGAGTATCTGGAACGGCTCGGAGTGCCCTACGAAAAGGATGTGGTCAGCGCCCACCGCACTCCGGACAAGCTGGCGGACTACGCAAAATCGGCCGAAGCCCGTGGATTGCGCGCCATCATCGCCGGGGCCGGAGGAGCGGCCCATTTGCCCGGCATGACGGCGGCGTTCACGTCTCTTCCGGTGCTGGGGGTGCCGGTCGAAAGTCACGCTTTGAAGGGGCAGGACAGTTTGCTGTCGATCGTGCAGATGCCGGGTGGCGTGCCGGTGGCCACCTTTGCCATTGGCAAGGCGGGGGCCATCAACGCCGCGCTGTTTGCCGCTGCACTATTGGCACGTGAATTTCCCGAGATCGGGGCCGCGTTAAAGGCATTTCGGACCGCGCAGACGGAAGCGGTGCTGGCGGCACGGCTACCGGATGGGGGGAAGACCCCAAATCTCTGATGCGTTTATTTACGTAAGAAAACGTTTAGAAAACGAGTTGCTGAGCCGATAACCTATCTCCGACACTTTCACCATGGCCTCAATCTCTTCTACGTCCGCCGTTCCGGCCGCCCCCAAGCCGCGCGAAGCCGTATTGGTGGTGGATGACGAGGTGCCCTTGCTGGAACTCTACAAGGCCGCGCTCTCTCCATTCTTCGATGTGGTCACGGCGGTGAACGTTCGGGAGGCGGAGTATGCCCTGCACAAACGGAGTTTTCGGGTGATTGTGGCGGACCACCTCATGCCGGGTGGGAACGGGTTGAGTTTTTTGGTGCGCGTGCGTGAGGAGCATCCGGAGTGTGCGCGCATTTTAGTTACCGGTTTTATGAAACCGGAAATGCTGCTGCGCGCGGTCAATGAGGCGGCGGTTTTCCGGTATCTGGTGAAGCCGGTTGAGCTGCGCGAGTTGGTGAGCGTGGTGCGTGAAGCGGCCGCCGGTGGGCAGGCCGGCTAAGTCTTCTCGCTCTTTGCGGCGTTGTCGCCCGGTGGAGAATTTCTCAGGAGGTTTGTGGTTTGGGCGGCGTGAGTTGGCCGACCGAGGCGGGTTGCCCGGGCATCTTTGGGGAATCCACGGCGCGAAAGAAGAGGGTTCGCTCAAACACTTCGCCCAACCCGAACAACGCTAAACCGACCCAGTTGGGTAGGTAAGTCAGGGCGGTCAGCGCACCGAGCCCGAAGGCAAACCGGGCAAGGACGAGGCGACGAAGCGGGCCGCGCTGCAGGCGGGCGGAGTGGGACCGGCCAAAGAGTGATTGCGCTTCGCCGCCTAGTTTGAGTGTGAGAGCGAGGGCCGCGAGGGGAGGCGGGCCGGCGAGCGCCAGTGTCGTGATCAGGGTGGTGCCGCCCATGCGTAGCAGGGTTTGCGGAGCGGCCCAGAAGCGGCGACGAGTGTCGATGTAGAGCGCCGCGCTACAGGCGACGCCCAGGCCCGCGAGCAGCACCGCTGCGTGGCCGACGAACCCGGACCCTGCGCCAAGACTGCCGGTGAGTTGGGCGGGGATGGGAAGATGGTGAACGTAGGGTAGCGCCGCGTTGACGCCGATCAGCGGTGCGGCGGCGCCCAAGAGCACGGCCTCGCGGCTGAGCCATGATTTGCGCAGGTTGAGAAACACGCGCCAGGCTCGCAGGGGCTGGCCAAGGTGCAGCGCCGAGGCTCCGAGGGATGCGAAGAAGAGAGCGGCGGCGGTCGGCGCGAGCTTGGCAGACTGATCCGTGAAGAGGCTGGCGAGGAGCAGGCCGAGCGAGAGCTGGGTGCCGACGAGGAGAAAAACAAGCGGCCAGTGTGCAGGCTGGGGGCGAAGGATGTCGCGGTCGGCGGCTTGCAGGGCGGCCGGCACGGGGCGTCGGGAGACGTAGCGCGTGGTGGGGCGGGTGTAGGCGGGGTCCTGGGGGAGGCTGACGACGGGGTCGAAGGGTCTGGCGGCGTTGTCGCGTTCCACAACAACGATGCGAATGGCCTGGGTGGGGCAGGCCTGGGCGCAGGCGGGGGCCTCGCCGGCGGACAAGCGCCCGTGGCAGAGGTCGCATTTTCGCACGATGCCCAGGCGCTGGTTGTATTTGGGGACGTCATACGGGCATTTGAGCACGCAGTAGCTGCAGCCGATGCACTGGTCGTCGAGGTGGCGGACGATGCCGGTGGCGGGGTCCTTTTCGTAGGCGAGGACGGGGCAGCCGTTGAGGCAGCCGGGGTCCTCGCAGTGGTGGCAGGCGGTGGTGACGGTCTGGGAGACGATTTCGGGGGCAGGATGGCCGACGGTGTCGGAGGCGGCGGGGTTGGCGCAGCCGCAGGACGGGCCGCAGGGTTCGGCGGCGGGACGGGCCAGCTGGACGACGACGCCGACGTCGCGCCAGGTCTCCCCGTGGTCGAGTCCGTTGAGGGAGTGGCAGCCGGCGACGCAGGCCTTGCAGCCGGTGCAGCGGTCCAGGTCGACCTCGAAGGCATACTGTTGTCCGGGCGAGGGCGCGGTGAGCGGGATGAGCTCGCGAAATTTTTCCGCCCGCCAGGTGGAGGGCTGGAGGGCGTGGGCGGTCGCGGCGCGGGTGACGGGTGTCTGCAGCTTTTGCTGATCGGACAGCAGTTCGGCGAGGAAGCCGTCGAGGGAGTCGGAGGAGGGGTTACGCGGCGCGACCATGACGGCGGTTCACTAGTAGACGTCGCGCTGGTAGCGCCGGGCGGACTTGAGGTTTTGCACGTAGGCCGCAGCCTCGGCGGCGGAGCGGCGGCCGGCCTTTTCGATGATTTGGTGCAGCGCGGCGTCCACGTCCTTGGCCATGCGGGAGGCGTCGCCGCAGACGTAGAAGTGCGCGCCTTGTTCGAGCCACGCGAACAGTTCGGAGGCGTTCTCCAACATGCGGTGCTGGACGTAGATTTTTTCCGGTTGGTCGCGGCTGAAAGCCAGGTCGAGTCGGGTGAGTAAACCGGCGGCTTGCAGGGCGTGGAGTTCGTCGGCGTAGAGGAAGTCGGTGGAGGCCTTTTGGTCGCCGAAGAAGAGCCAGTTACGGCCCGTGGCGCGGGTGGCGGCGCGTTCCTGGAGGAAGGCGCGGAAGGGGGCGATGCCGGTGCCGGGGCCGACCATGATCATGGGAGTGGTCGGGTCGGAAGGGGGGCGGAAAGCCTTGTTCGAGTGGACGAAGACGCCGACTTGGCCGAGGGCGAAGGCGCGTTCGGCGAGAAAGGTGGAGCAGACGCCCTTGCGGGCGCGGCCATGGTGTTCGTAGCGCACGGCGCCGACCGTGAGGTGGACCTGGCCGGGGTGGGCCTTGGGCGAGGAGCTAATGGAGTAGAGGCGGGGGGCGAGGGGTTTGAGCGCGGAGGCGAAGGAGGCGACTGGAAGCTGAGATTTGAAAGTTGAGATCTGCGAGGCGCGAAGGGCCAGGGCGTCGATGACGTGATGGGGAGCGGGCGAGGTGGCGGCGAGGTCGAGTAGGTCGAGCAGCGCCGGGGTGGGTTTGCCGAGGTCGAAGCATTCGGCGAGAGCGCGGCGCAGGGGGAGCTCGCCGGTTTTGGTGAGCACGGCCTCTTCCCCGTCGGCGCCGAGCGCGGCGAGCACGGCGGAGACGAGTTCGGGGTCGTTGTGCGGGATGACGCCGAGCGCGTCGCCGGCCTCGTAGGCGAGGGAGGGGCCGCCGCCGGTCAGGTCGAACTCGACGTGGTTGACCTCCTTGGCCGAGCCGGCGCCGTTGAGTGGGCGGACGACGACCAAGGGGGCGAAGAACGGATTTTTTTTGTCATGGACGACCGGGTCCGTCGTCGCGGGTGCGGCGGTGGCGGTGGCGGTGGCGTCGGTCGCGAGGTCGGCGCCGAGCGCGCCGAGCGCGGCGTCGAGCCAGCCGGAAAAGGGGGTCTCGTAGTCGGTGTCGCAGTCGGCGCGCGGGTGGACACGGGTGGCGCCGCGTTTTTCGAGCAAGGCGTCAAAGTCTTTTCCGGCCTGGCAAAACAGCGTGTAGTTGGTGTCGCCGAGCGCGCAGACGGAGTAACGCACGGGGACGAGGGAGGGGGCGGCGTCGGTGGCGAGTGCGGCGTGCAGGGTCTTGGCGCTGTCGGGTGGCTCGCCGTCGCCGTAGGTGCTGGCGATGAGGAGCAAGTTGGGATGTGACTGGAGCGATTCGGCCGTGACGGTGGCGACATCGAGGACGGCCGGGGCGAAGCCTCGCGAGGCGGCGGTTTTGGCCGCTTTTTTGGCCAGGCTCTCGGCGGTGCCGGTCTGGGAGGCGTAAACGATGGCCAGCGGGGTGCGGCGTTCGGTTGCGGCGGGGGCGGTCTGGTTGAAGATGCCGGCGAGAAAGCCGTTGAGCCAGGCGCGTTGCTCGGCGGAGAAGGGGGCGGACTCGGGGATTTGCGGTATGGGGGCCGACATGGGAAGGGCGAGGAGGGAAGGTGAGGTCAGGCGAGCAGAGACTGGAGGGCGGGAACCTCATGCCGGCGGGTCCATCGGACGAAGGTTTCGCCGGGTGCGCGGTGTTTTTGCCAGGCGGTCAAGACGTGGACGACGGTATCGACCAGGGAGGAGGCGGGGATGTTTTTCAGCACTTCGCGGGCGATGCCTTGTTCTTGATCCATGCCGCCGCCGACGACGAGGTGATAGCCTTCGCGGCCGTCGGCGAGCTTGGTGGAGATGAAACCGAGGTCGCCGCAGTAGTGCTGGGCGCAGGAGTGGGCGCAGCCGGTAAGGTGGATGTTGACGGGCAAATCTATCTGGAGGCGCGAGGGGAGTTCGCGGATGAGGGCCAGGGCGTGGGCCTTGGTGTCGGCGGAGGCGTATTTGCAACCCCAGCTTCCGGTGCAGGCGACGATGCCGCCGGCGGCGAGCGAGGCCTCGTGGTAGAGGCCCATGCGGACCACCGCGTTTTCGGCCGCCGGCAGGAGGGCTTCGGGCAGGTGGGGGATGAGGACGTTTTGCCAGACGGTGAGGCGCAATTCGGATTTGCCGTGGGTCTGGGCGAGGTCGGCAAGCCGGCGCATCTGGTCGGGTGAAAGCCGGCCGACGGGGCAACCCACGCCGAGGGAGCGCAGGCCGGGCTGGCGTTGGGGGCGGGCGCCGAGCCAGCCGTGTTTGCGGGCGGGCCGGCGGGGTTCGCAGGCTTCGGGGGGGACACGGAGCAGGGGAAACGGCACGCGTTTGGCGGACTCGGCGAGGAACCATTCGACGCCCCTGGCTTCGAGCAGGTATTTGAGGCGGGCCTTTTTGCGGTTGGTGCGGTCTCCGTGGTCGATGAAGACGCGCATCATGGCGACGGCGAGGGGCACGGCCTGGTCAGGGTGGAGGAGGAGGCCGGTGTCGCGGGCGAAGTCCTTGTGGCCGGTGATGCCGCCGAGCTGGACGCGATAGTAGATGCCGGGGGGGACGGCGCGAATCTCGCCGGGGGGAAGTGCGGTCGTGGCGGCCGGGACGCGGGTGGCGAAGAAGCCGATGTCGTTGGTGTCGGCGGCGACGGAGAGCTCCCCGCCGTTGTCGAAGGCGATGTTGAATTTGCGCGGGAGGTCGTAGAGGTCGCGCGACTGGTAGAGGTAATTTTGCAGGGCGACGGCGTGGGGGCGCACGTCGAGCAGTTCGTCGGGAGCGAAGCCGCTGTCGGGCGAAGCAGTGATGTTGCGGAGGTTATCCGCTCCGGAGCCGCGGGCGGAGAGGCCGAGCTCGCCTAGGCGGGTGAGGACGGCGACGGCGTCCTTGGGTTTGATTTCGCGCAGCTGGAGGTTGCCCCGGGTGGTGATGTGGGCGTAACCGCCGGCGAGTTCGTCGGCCAGGTCGGCGAGACCACGAAGCTGATGGCTGTTGATGGCGCAACCTGGCAGGCGCAGCCGGAGCATGAAGCTGTCCTGGGCGGGGGCGACGTGGAAGAGACCGTGCCAGCGGAAACGGTAATTGTGCTCTGCGTCGGGAGCCCGGCCGGCGGCCGCGTGGTCGAGGAGGCGGTCCCAGCCGTCGAGCGGATGTTCGGCGTGTTTCCATTTCTCCTGCTGGCAAAGGTCCTCGACCGGCGTGCGGTGGAAGAGGGGGGCGGGGCCGGGCGCGGAAGAGCCGCCGCCGCCAGGGCGACCGGTAGGCAGCAAGCCGGAGGCGGCGAGCGCGGCGAAAAAGCCCTCCAGATATTCCTTCTGTTCGGGGTGAAAAGATCCGGACGACACGGTTCGGTCTGGCAAGGGGGATGGTTGGACGGTGCTCACGTGCGGATGGGAGTGCAGTTGCTGGGAGCAGCGTCGGTGCCAGCAGGGTGGTCAGCTAAATGAACACGATGAATATAATTTAGCTTATTCATGAGTCACTCGACAAAATATGATGCTGCCTTGTGCGACTGAGCCGGTGGTCACAGTGGTCGTTTTTATGATGAGTAAGTCACGAATCGGTAACAACCCGGTCTGGTGCGGCAGGGTTGTTACCGAAGCGGAACGTGCTCAAGCGGTGCTCAGAAGTTGAGCGTGGTCTGGAGGTAGGCGTAGGAGGCGTCCTGGGAACCGCCCTCGGCGGCGGTGATCGACTCCTTGATGAAGTCGCCGCGGAAGTAGTGGCTGAGGCCGAGTTCGAAGTGCAGCCAGATCTTGGGATACCAGCCGACGACGAGGTCGACCTCCTGGCCGAGCTCGTTGCTGATGCCGAGCGGGGGCGCACCATACACGCCACCGCGACCGACGCCGGCGACGTTATACCAGGCGTCGCGGGTGTTATCGAGGAGCTGGTAGTGGTGCTCCAGCGCTATGGTCACGGTGCTATGCGGCTTAAAGGTGAGCGCGGTGCGGAAATCGTGAAGATTCTGCAGGCTGCTGAGGTCCATGTAGCCGTAGTGAAGGTGGGTGGTGGCGAAGAGATTCTGGAACGTGCCGCTGTTTTTGTCCGCCGCGTTGCTGTCGCCGGAGGCGTAGCTGTAGGTGAAGGAGAGCCGGGGTTGCCAGCTGGGCTCGGTCCAGGTGTAGCCGAGCTGGCCGATGAAGGCTTCGGCCTCGTGGTCGAGGAGCTTCGCATTTCGCACGTCGGTGACACTGGCGGCCGGGCCGGTGGCGGCGCGCTCGCCGGTTTGTTTGATGGCTTCCACGGTGTAGTCCCAGGGGCCGAGCGCGTTGGGCTTGGACTTGAGGCGAAGGCCGAAGACGTTGAGGTCTTGTTTGGCAGGGTTGCGGAAGGGCGCAGGCACGCCGGAGAAGTCTTCGGTGGCGGAGTCGCGGTCTACGTTGCGGTTAAAGAAATAGGCCTCGACCAGGCTATGCTTGGTGAAGCCGGCGACCTGGGGGAAGTTGAAGTAGAGGCCGGAAAAGAGGTCGGTGTCGGGGTGCGATTTATTGAAGTTGTGATCGTCGTTGTGCACGAGGCCGCCGGTGAAGGCGTCCACGCCGAACCACCGGGTCTGGCCGCGCAGTTTGACGGCGTCGAACACACGGGCGTTGTTGTTCCAGCGGAAATGGCCGAGCTGGCGCTGGTCGCCGTAGACGAGTTCCTGGCGTCCGACTTTGGCGGAGACGGGGAACTCCTTGTGATTGCCGACAAAGACGTAGGCCTGGTGGAGATTCAGGTCGGTGTCGGTTTCGGTCAGAGCGCGGGGAATGGCGCCGCCGGTGGCGGCATCGGCGCGTTCGTCGTCGAGCGAATCGCTGGAGCGGCCCTCGACAAAGAACTCATACCATTTCGCGGTGTAGCCGACGCGGGGCATGACGCGGGTGAGGTAGTATTCGTTTTCGGTGTCGCGGGCGGAGCCGGCGGCCTCGTTGCGGAAGTCGTTGTTGGAACCGGCGGCGGTGAAGCCGGCGCCGAATTTGCCCTCGTAGCGGCCGCGGACGTTCACGCCAACGTTCCATTGGTTGGCGTAGGGGTCCTTCTGGCGAAGGTAGTCGTTGAGCATGCCGGGGTAGGGGCGCGGCGGGGCGGGGGAATACTGCGCCTGCGCTGGTGAGGCGGCGCAGAGGGCGACGAGGCCCGAGAGGAGGGCGGCTTGGCGGCGGGAGCGGTGTGTGGTCATGGCGTGGAGGGAAAATCGTGGAGGGCAGGCGGCGGCCCGGCCGGCGCGGGTGGCGCCGGCGCAGGGGCGCCTTTCAAGCGCCGACGAGGGCGGCGATGCGGCGGAAGGAGGACGGGGGGCGGGCGGGTGGCGCGGGCGGAGGTGCGGAGGGTGCGGCGGGGCGATGGTGGCTGCGTTCGTTGAGAAAATGGATCAGGTATTCGCGGGCTTGGTAGAAGGCCGGGTCTTCAAGAAGTGCGCGGCGGTTGCGGGGGCGGGGGAATTTGACCTCGAAGATGTCGCCGACGGTGGCCTCGGGGCCGTCGGTCATCATGACGACGCGGTCGGCGAGGTAGAGGGCTTCGTCGACGTCGTGGGTGACGATGAGGGCGGTTTTCTGGTCGCGCTGCCAGAGGTCGAGCAAGACGTCCTGGAGCTCCATTTTGGTGAGGTTGTCCAACATGCCGAAGGGCTCGTCGAGGAGGAGCATCTTGGGGCTGAGGGCGAAGGCGCGGGCGATGCCGCAGCGCTGGCGCATGCCCTGGGAGAGTTCGCCGGGGCGCTTGTGCATGGCCTCGGACAGCCCGACCACGGAGAGGTAATACTCGGCGATTTGGCGACGTTCGGCCCGGTTGGCGGTATAGTAGACCTGGTCGACGCCGAGCATGACGTTTTCGAAGGCGGTGGCCCAAGGAAGCAGGCAGGGTGCCTGGAAAACGACGCCGCGGTCGGGGCCGGCGGCGGCGACCTCCTTGCCGGCGAGAATGATGCCGCCCTGGGTCACGTCGGTGAGGCCGGCGATCATGGAGAGCACGGTGCTTTTGCCGCAGCCGGAGTGGCCGATGAGGGCGATGAACTCGCCCTTGCGGATTTTCAGGTCGAAATCCTTCACCACGGTGAGCGGGCCTTTGGGCGTGGGAAAGGTTTTGTGCAGGCGGGAAATTTCCAGGAATTGGCTCATGGCGCGGGTTTCGGGCGGGTGCGGTATCAGGCGGTGGAGACGGTTTCGCGGCGCTCTTCGGAGAGGCGGCGTGGCAGTCCGCTGCGACGCGGCTGGTCGAGGTCCTCCGGCATGATGTCCGGGAGGATCAACTTGCGGGTGACGGTTTGTTTGCGAGCGGCGCCGTAGCCGAGCAGCTCTTCGGTGATCTGGGCGCGGAGACGTTTGAATTCGGGCTCCTGGTTGAGCGCCTTGCGGTCGCGCGGTCGGGGCAGGTCGACGGTGACGGGGGCGGAGAGCGTGGCGCCGGGGCCCAGGGTGAGGGGGATCACGCGGTCGGCCAGATAGAGGGCCTCGTCGACCGAGTTGGTGATGAGGATGACGGTCTTTTTGTCGCTCTGCCAGATGTCGCTGATCTCGTCCTGGAGGGTGGCGCGGGTGAGGGCGTCGAGGGCGGAGAGGGGTTCGTCGAGCAGGAGGATGCGGGGGTTGATGGCGAGGGTGCGAGCCACGGAGACGCGCTGGCGCATGCCGCCGGAGAGCTGGCGGGGCAGGCGGTCGGCCGCGTGGGAGAGTTTCACCATCGCGATGTGTTTGGCGACGTGGGCGGCGCGTTCGGCGGGCGACCACTGCGGGAAGACGGCGTCTACGGCGAGGGCGATGTTTTCCGCGACGCTGAGCCAGGGCAGCAGGGAGTAGTTTTGAAACACGAGGCCGCGGTCGGGGCCCGGGCCGGTGACGGGGGCGCCGTTGAGCAGGATCTCGCCCGAGTCGGGGCGGGTGAGGCCGGCGATCATGGACATGAGGGTGGTCTTGCCCTGGCCGGAGTAGCCGACGATGGCGACGAACTCGCCCTCGACGAGGGATAGGTTCACGTCCTTGAGGACGGGGGTTCCGTCGTAGGATTTGGATACGTTTTTAAGCTCGAGAAAGGACATGGGGACGGTGGCGGTGCGCGTTTTATTCGGAGCGGCGGATGCTAGCGGCGGAGGCGAAGGCGATGGCGCAGCTGACGGCGGGGGAGAGGATGGACTTGGCGACGACGGCGGTGGTGATCGCGCCGCCGAGCCAGGCGTCGCCCTGGTTGATCGCCACCTGCACGAGGCCGACGGGCAGGCCGATGCGCAGGGTGCGGCTCCAGACGCGGGGATCGGTGAAGACGGCGCGATGCATGGTTTTACGCGGTCTTGAAGCGCGACTCGGCGAGGCTCATCAGCCGGTCGAGCACGTAGCCGATGACGCCGATGGTGAGGATGGAGAAGATGATGTTTCCGTAGTTGGCGTTGTTGTATTCGTTCCAGAGGAAGGAACCAACGCCGGTGCGGCCGGTGAGCATCTCGGCGGCGACGATGACGAGCCAGGCGATGCCAAGGGAGAGGCGGAAGCCGGTGAACATGTAGGGCAGGGTGGCGGGCACCATGATCTTGAAGAGCATCTTGGTGCGGGAGAGTTTCAGGACGCGGCCCACGTTGAGGTAATCCTGGGGTATGGCGCGGACGCCGACGGCGGTGTTGAGCACGGTCGGCCACATGGCGCAGATCGCGATGGTGAAGAGGGCTCCGTTTTCGAGCGCCTGGGCGCCGGTGCTGAGGAAGAGGACCATGCCAAGGGGGAGCCAGGCGAGCGGGGAGACCGGGCGGAGGACCTGGACGATGGGATCGAAGATGCGCGCGAAGGTCTTGGACAGGCCGAGCAGGAAGCCGATGGGGGTGCCGACGAGGAGGGCGATGGCGTAGCCCTTGGCGACGAGGGTGAGGGAGTAGCCGACCAGACGGAGGATGCCCTGGTCTTGTTCGCCGCGTTTGGCGAGCGGTTCCACAACGTAGGGCTTGGCGACCTCCCAGGTGGCGGAAGGGGTGGGAAGCTCCTTGGCCACGGTGGCGCTGAGGAGCGACCAGAAGCCGAGGAAGAGCACGACCCCGAGGACGAGGCAGGCGGCGTTGACGATGAAGTTGCGGGCGGTGGCGTTCATGCTGGCTCGGGTGGGTCGGTGTGCGGTCTGGGGGCGCGTGGCGCGCGGGTGCGGGAGGCCGGGCCCGCGCGGG
>CAYNUW010000060.1:0-10660 GCA_964400455.1 uncultured Akkermansia sp.
GTCGTCCCCTTCGGCGGACAGTAGATTGTAGGTGGTTGCGTCGCCGAATTTCAGGCCGGGACTGAGCGAAACGAGTTCGAGATGAACGTCGGCTCCGGTGATCGAGCCCGACCAGCGTCCGCTGGACGAATTGAGCGGGATCTCCTCGGGTGAGCCGGCACCGAAGCCGCGCAGGGAGTCGACGTCGGCGATGGTCATGAAACTGAAGGCGTAGTTTGGTGCGGTCGGCGCAGCCAGATTGCTGACCAATTTGCCGGCGTAGAAGCCGGTGCCGAAGGTGAGGGTGAGGGGAGCAATGGCTCCCTCCGGCACATAATTGGAAGTGCTGATTTCCGTGGCGGTGGCCACGCCTAGGTTAGGGCCGGTGTAACGAAAAACACCTTTACTGTGGTAGTGATTACTGCCGGGACTGGCCGGATAGGTGTGGGCGTAGAGAAAGGTAAGGCGCCCGAAGTTTGGGTTGGGTAAACCGGCGTAGGTGCCGGAGGCGATGGTGGCCAAACCGTCGACGCCGACGATATACGAGGGGATGTCGAGGTCTTTGGCGGTGGCGGTGGAAGCCACGATCAAGAAAGCGGCGAGGCCGCTGCGGATGTTTTGAGTGCAGTTCATACGATGTTTTGGTTTAGAGAGCGGGAAGTGGGTCGGGTGTTTTTGGACAAAGCAGTGGCTGGCCTCGTCCCAGAGGGGGCGAAGAATTTATGATGGGCGCGCCTACTGGGCGCGCCCTCAGGTATTTTTTAGCTTAGCGTTTGCTTGCTTCAGGCGCGGCGGCGGCGGCGCGAGGCGCTCAGGCCGAGGGCGGCGAGGCCGGCCAGGGCGGCGAAGCTGGAAGGCTCGGGGATGGGCGTGCCCACGGCAAAGGTGAAGGTGGCGGTGTCGCCGATATTGGTATTCAAGCCGTCGGCCAGGGTGCCGTTCACCATGAATTCGAGCGTGTATAGGCCCGGGGCGCTAAAGCCCCAGTTGAAGTGGGCGTGCTGCCCGGTGGCGACGTCGAAGTTGAATAGCTGGGAGCCCGAGACGGTCGAGAGGCTGACCACCGGTCCGCCGAAACTTTCTTTCCACAGGGAAAATTCGCCCGGGCCGACCTTGTTGACCAGGATCAGGGTGACTACGTCGCCGACGAAGGTGCCGGCGGGGATTTCTTCCGTGCCGATGCCGAGGAAAATCACTCCGGGGGTCTCCACCGCCGGCGCGAGGTAGACGGTGCCGCCGGCCGTCGTGCCGGTGAAGCCGTAGCCACCCGGGTTGGTAAAGGTCGAGGACAGCGGGATGAAGACGAAGGCCTCGTTGGGCGCGTATTCGGTGTCACTATCTTCGTCGTGCCAGTGCAGTTCGAGTTCGTCGTCGTGGAAGCCGATGCCGAAATCGACGTGGTCGGCGGGCAACTGGGTCAGGGCCTGGGCGGCGGCCGGGGCCAGGACGGTTAGCAAGGCGAGCGTAGGGAGTGCGGTTTTTTTCATGATGGTAGGAGGTGTTTGGGTGTTTTTTCCGGGAGGGAAAGGGGGAGGCTATTCGATGTAGCTGGGGCGCAGACGCAGGAAGTGGCGCGGTTGATGGGGGGAGAGGGGGCCGGGGGCGGGGACGCTGACGGGGCCGGCGAGGTTTTGTCCGCGGGTGCTGCGCCAGAGCTCCTGCCACGACACGAGATCGGTTGAGCTCTCCACCCGGTAGACGAGCAACGGATCGGCGTGCCGGTGGAAGGTGAGTGCGGGGATGGCTCCTTCAGCGAGGGTAAGGCCGGGAGGGGAAGGGGGTGCATCGGGCGTGCGGGGCTCGGCGCCGAGGATGTATTCCAGCAGGTTGGGTCGGCCGTCGCCATCGGGGTCGGCCAGGAGGCCGCCGACGGCGCGGGTGGCGCGTTCCGGCTCGGTAAAGCGGTCGGCGGAGCGGCGCCAGTGTTCGTAGAGCGGCAGTTCGCTGATGGCGAAGTCGACCGTGACCAAACCGGGCGTGACCGGCACGCCACCGATGGAGCCCTCGAGTTGCAGGCGGATGCGGTAGTAGCCGGGCCGGCTGAAGCCCCAGTTGAAGTGGAGGTGTTGGCCGCGGCGCAGGCCGAACACCTGCGGGGCGGTGGTGCCTGGACGGTTGCTGAAGAACAGATGGATGACCCCGCCGGCGGCGGTTTGCCAGAGGGCGAAATCGGCGCCGTCCGGAGTGAGCGCGGAGAGAAAACGCACCCGCACGGCGGGCACGGTGGAGCTGCCGGTGAGTTCGGGTAGGGGGTCGAAAACGCTCAGGTCGGCGGCGGGGGCGCCGTCGGCGCCGTCGAGACCGTAACCGCCAAAACCGACCCAAGGCACGGTGGTGGGGGGGCTGTTCTGCGGGATGAGCCAGATCGGTTGTCCGGTTTGGCCGAGAAAGGAGAGGATGCCGCCGGCGGTCGGGTATTTCCCGCCGGTGTCGGGCACAAAAAAGACGGTATGGTCGGTCGGCTCATTGACCGTGGCACCACCGGCAAGGGCGGAGGTGTGGTGGGCGTAGAGGGCGAAGCCGGCCGGGGACGCGCCGGAGGGTGCGTCGGCGTAGGCGGCGTTGAGGTCGATGTGGCCGGTGTTGAGGTAGAGCTGGGCGCGCAGGGAGAGTGCGGCCGCACCGGCGAGGAGCAGACCGGCGGCGAGGCGGACCAGCGAGCGGATGAGGTGGAGCGGCGTCATCGGGGCAGCGCGAAGTTTTCGCCAGCGTCGATGCGGGACTTGAGGGCGGAGGCTTGCAGCACGGCCACGTGACCGTCGGCAAACAGGTAGGGGGCGCGTCCGCTGCCGTGGTCGGGTGAAGCCGAGCCGCTGCGGAAGCGGTCCGGGGCGATGTCGGCGATCACCTGCGACCAGTTGCCCACCCATTCGCGGGCGTGGATGTGGTCGGAGGACAGGTCGAGGGAGAGGGTGTCGGCGCCGATAAAGACGGTGGGGGTGCGGGCGGGTTCGCGCAGCGTGGTGAGCCGGGGCACGTTGCCCGAGGGTTGGCCGAAGGCGTTGTAGTAGGTTTTGCCATCGAGGTAGTCGTTCATGACAAAACTGGAGAGGCGGAGCTCCTTGCGTTGTTCGCGTTTGGGATCGAGGGGACAGAGCCGGACGTCGTCCACGTTCCCCAAGTAGGGTCGCAGGGTATAGATCCAGGAGACCTGTTCGAGGTTGGTCGCGGCACCGTGGCTGGTTTCTGGAAAGGCTCCGCGGTGGGCGTCGGCGTAGGCCGCGATGGCGAGGCCGATCTGGCGCAGGTTGGAGGTGCACTGGGCCTGCTTGGCCTGCAGCCGCACGGCTCCCACGGTCGGGATCAGGATGGCGGCGAGCACGCCGATGATCGCGATGACGGTCAGCAGCTCGATGAGGGTGAAGGCACGCTTGGACGCGTGGCCAACAAAGGGGAGTAAACGACGGGACATGGTCTGAAAATCCGCGTGAAGCGGTCTGCGGTGGGGGCCGCCCAAGGTATCGGCCGTGCAGGCCGGCTTGGGGCGGAGTGTGGCGCCGGTGCCCTAGTTCGAGGCAGGGACACGGCGTTTTACGGGCGCGGCGAAGGCGCGCGCGGCAGGACACGATGGTCCTGAGCAGCGAAAATCAGACCAGAGCGGGAGGCCCGCAGGCTCGTTGTGGACCGCGCAGGGTCTTGACGAGCAGCCACGCCTGGTCACCGGCCGAGCTTTCGGCCAGGAGGGAGGGTGGAGCGCTAACAAAGGGGGCGAGGGGAAGGTCACAACCCGCGGCAAACAGGGTCACCGCGCAAACGTGGGGCGCGTCGCTCGAAGCCGTCGCGGGCGGGTCCTCGTGGTGATGGGAAGCGTGGGAGTGATCCTCGTGATGCTCCTCAAGGGCGGCAAGGCCTGAAGCGGGAAGGTGGGCGCACAGCTGTTGGTGCAGACGCGGCGAAACGCCCGCCAAGCCGAGCACGAACACGCACACCGCCAAAAAGGCGGAGAGCAGTGGGGAGCTGGGGCGATTAGCGGGCATTTTGGCGGATACGGTTAGGACAATAGCAAACGCGTCAAGGGGGGGGCGGAAAAGAAGTTTTATCGCCGAGCAAGGCCAGATGGTGGACCCGCAGGGCGACGTGAGTAAGCCGATTGATGCCGGCGCGGGGAAAGCGGCCGAACTTTTCGTCAAAAGCCGATCCACCCGTGGTTCAAGATCGGGAGCTCGCCGGATGAATACCCTCTAAATCGGGCTTGGGGGAAATCCGCCGATGGCCAGGACCCTGCGGGAAGAGCGATGGCCATTGGCGGATGATGATCAGCGCACGATGAGCGAGGAGCCCGTCATTTCGGACGGTTTGGGCAGGCCCATCAGGTCGAGGACGGTGGGGGCGATGTCGGCGAGGCGGCCGCCGGAGCGCATGGGGGTGGCTTTGGTGAAACCTTCACCGACCACAAAGACCTCGACCAGGTTCAGGGTGTGGGCGGTGTGCGGTCCCTTAAGCTCGGGGTCATACATCTGTTCCGCATTGCCGTGGTCGGCGCAGACGACCGCCTGGCCTCCGACCTGCTTGATCGCGGCGAGGAGCTCACCGACGCCGGCGTCGGTGGCCTCGCAGGCTTTTACCGTGGCGGGGATGGAGCCGGTGTGCCCGACCATGTCGGGATTGGCGTAGTTGACCACAATGAGGCCGTATTTGCCCGAAAGGATGGCTTCCTTGGAGAGGCGGGTGACCTCGGCGGCGTTCATCTCGGGCTGAAGGTCGTAAGTGGGCACCTTGGGGCTGGCGGGGCAGGCGCGGTCTTCGCCGGGGAAGGGGTCTTTGTTATAGTTGTTGAAGAAGAAAGTGACGTGGGGGTTTTTTTCGGTTTCGGCACAGCGAAACTGGGGGATGCCGGCGTTGGCGACGACCTGGCCGAGGATGTTTTTCAGTTTGGGCGGCTTGGGGGAGATGATCCGCACCGGGAGGCCGGCCTCGTATTCGGTCATGGTGGCGTAGTAGAGGTCGAGCTTGGGGCCGCGCTCAAAGGCCGTGAAATCGTCCATGACAAAGGCGCGGGTGATCTCGCGGGGGCGGTCGCCGCGGTAGTTGTAGAACACCACCACGTCGCCGTCGGCGAACTTGGCGAGAGGTTGGCCGTCAGCGCCGAGGATGGCGGTGGCGGGCACAAACTCGTCGCCTTTCTGGGTCTCGGAGAGCGGGTGGTCGTAGTAGTGCTGGACGGCGGCCTCGGCGGAGGTGGCGGTGGCGGCGTAGGCGCGGCCGGTGAGGCAGTCGTAGGCTTTTTGCACCCGTTCCCAGCGGTTGTCGCGGTCCATGGCCCAGAAGCGTCCGGTGATGGTGGCGATGCGGCCGTAGCCGCCGAGTTCCTTGATCTTCGCCTCGACCTGGCGGATGTAGCCGAGGGCGGAGGTGGGGGGGGTGTCGCGGCCGTCGGTGAAGCCGTGGACAAAGACGCGCCCGGCGGCGATGCCGTCTTCTTTGGCCTGGATGAGCAGGCCGTAAAGGTGCTCCAACATGCCGTGCACGCCGCCGTCGGAGACGATGCCCATGAGGTGGAGTTTGGCGGCGGGATTGGCGCGCAGTCGGGCGAGGGCGCCCTGCCAGGTGGCGTTGGGCACGAGTTGTTTTTCGGAAAACAGTTTATTCAGGCGCACCAGCTCCTGGTCGACCACGCGGCCGGCACCGATGTTTTCGTGTCCGACCTCGGAGTTGCCCATCTGGCCGTCGGGCAGCCCGACGTCGAGGCCGCTGGCGGAAACGAGGGCCACGGGGGCGCTGGCCTGCAGGGCGTCATCCGCGGGTTTGCGGGCCTGGGCGACGGCGTTGAACGACGCCTGGTCGGCGTGGGGATTGCGACCCCAGCCGTCGCGGATGATGAGGAGAACGGGTTTGCGCGCGGTGCTCATGGTGATTGGCGAAAAGGTAAGGAGATGCGGGTTGGAGGCGGGCGGGTCAAGGAAGGGGCGGGCGGCGCGCAAGGTTTGACTGAAAATGCGCGGGTGGTGGTCGAGGGGGGCGTTCGGTGCGGGCGGAGCGCGGCGTGGTCTGCGCGGAGGCGGCGGTCGGCAATGTTCGTATTACGAACATTGCCGGCTCTGGCGGCCGGCGGCAGGGCAGTTCATGGGGGGACGCAGTTTGTCTGGGGCTAGGCGGTGGCGGGTTTCGT
Organism: uncultured Akkermansia sp.; assembly: GCA_964400455.1. Classification (GTDB taxonomy): domain Bacteria; phylum Verrucomicrobiota; class Verrucomicrobiia; order Opitutales; family Opitutaceae; genus IMCC26134_A. Next base: position 6,089 of record CAYNUW010000060.1, read on the forward strand.
AGATAACAGCTATTTTGCAATCTGCCTAGGTTGCGCTTGGTAGAGTGCAGGGCGTGGCGGGTGCGCGCCGAGGGGGAGGGGAATGTTCGTATTACGAACATTGCCGGCTTGGCGCGTGCGAGTAGGGTTGGGTGTGGGGGGAGGCGGAGTCTTCCGCCCAGGCGGCGAGGGCGGAGTCGGTCGCGGCGGGTCCGAGGTGGGTGTGGCAGTAGGCGCGCAGATCGGCGGGGAAGGGAGCCTGCCAGGCGCGGGCGCCGAGGCCCTCGGCGTTGCCGGCGAGGGCGATGCGGGCGCAGTGCAGGGCCTGGCGGGGCAGGTGGAGGCGCGCGGCGAGCGCAGGCGTCCAGCCGTGGTCGATGAAGTCGAGGTAACAGCGGGGGTCGGGTCCGTAGATTTTATCGCCGACGACGGGCAGGCCGAGCCATTGGGCGTGGGCGCGGATTTGGTGTTTGCGGCCGGTCTCGATGCGCACTTCGGCGAGGGTGTGACCGCCGCCGGTGGCGAGGGGGCGGAAGGTGGAGCGGGCGGGGCGGCCGTCGGGGCGCACGGTGGTTTTGACAAACACCGGGCTGGCCTCGTCGTCGCCGAGCGGCTGGTCCACGGCAATCGGGGCGGGGAGTTCGCCGTGAAGCACGGCGAGGTAGGTTTTGCGGAAGCGGCCGTCTTGAAGGGCGCGTTGGAGGCGGCTGGCGGCGCGCTCTTCCTTGGCGAAGAGCACGATGCCGCTGGTCTCGCGATCGAGGCGGAAAATGAGGTGGGCCTTGTCGGCGCGGCCGGCGGCTTTGACCGCGCCGGCGAGGCTGGACCAGGGGCCGGCTTTGGAGGGGTGGCAAACGACGTCGCCCGGTTTGTCGAGCGCGAGCACATCGGCCGAGTCCTCCAGCGTCCAGGCGACGAGTTCTTCGGTGGTGATGAGTCGGGCGCGAGAGGGGTCTTGAGGTCGGCGGGGCCAGGCGCAGACGCGCAGGCGGCCGCCGTAGGTGCCGTCGTCCCCGGGGGCCGGCGCGGAAGCGGTAGGGTCGGCGGAATCGGTGGAAGATGGGTGGGACATGGTTCGCTGGCTGGGGGCGATGCACGACGAGCGGGGGCGGCTTGTCCACCGCTAACCCGCAAGCTGCGGCGCGGGCTGAGCGCGGCGTGTGGTCCGCGCTTGCGGGCGCGGCCGGGATGGCGAACGCTGGAGAGCTCTTACCACCATGGTCGCCAAAATCACCGACAACACCGACAGGTCCGCCAGCAATCCCTTTCTCGACGACACCTTTTTGATCGATTGGGCCGCGCACACGCCGGAGCGGGTGGTGCCGGCTATCGAGCAGGCTTTGGCGTCGGCCCAGGCCCGGGTGGATGCGATTGCGAACGACGCGACCGAAGCTACGTTTGTGAACACGTTTGTGGCGTTGGAGCGGGCCACGGAGCAGCTGAATTACGCCTGGGGCAAGGTGACTCACCTGCAGGCGGTGTCCGATTCACCGGCCTTGCGCGAGGCGCACAACGCGGTGTTGCCGGCGGTGTCGGCGTTCTATGCGCGCATTCCGCTCAATGCGGCGCTTTGGGTGCGTTTAAAGGCCGGCGCGGAGTCGCCTTCCGGGCGGGCGGCCGAGGGGGTGTGGGCGCGTTTGCGCGAGGAGACGCTGCGCGATTTTCGTGAAGCCGGGGCGGATCTGCCGGAGGAGAAGAGGACTCGTTTGGAGGCCTTGCAGGCGGAACTGGCGCAGCTGACGCAGAAGTATTCGGAGAATACCTTGGACTCGACCAATGCCTGGGAGTTGGTGATCGAGGACGAGGCCCGGCTGGCGGGGTTGCCGGCGACCGCGAAGGCGGCGGCGCGGGAAGCGGCTCGCAAAAAAGGCTTTGGCACCGAGGAGAAACCGGCCTGGCGCTTCACCCTGCACTATCCGTCGATGGAGCCGGTCATGCTGTATGCGGAGGATGAGGAACTGCGCCGGGCGGTGTGGGCGGCCTCGATCGCGGTGGGGGCGGAGGCGGAGGGCGGCAAGTGGGATAACGGACCGCTGGCGCAAAAGATCCTCGCGTTGCGGGCCGAAAAGGCGGCCTTGCTGGGCAAAGCGAATTTTGCCGATCTGGTGCTTTCGCGTCGTATGGCGCGGGACGGTGCGCGTGCCCTGGCTTTTGTCACGGATTTCGAACAACGCTGTCGGGAGCCGTTTGCGCGCGAGTGCGCCGAGCTCGAGAAGTTCAAGGCCGAGCGCACCGGTCAGCCGGCCGGCCCGCTGAAGGCGTGGGAAGTGGGTTACTGGGCGGAGAAACTACGCCGGGAGCGTCATGCCTTCGATGAAGAGGCGCTTCGGCCCTACTTTGAGGTGAGCCGGGTGCAGGCGGGAATGTTTGAGCTGGCGGCTCGGGTGTTTGGGGTGCGCGCGATCGAACGGGAGGTGCCGGCCTCGGCGGCGTGGCATCCGGATGTGAGATTTTACGAGTTGAGGGATGAGCAGGGGCGTCATCTCGGGTCTTTTTATGCCGACTGGCATCCGCGGGAGAGCAAACGCGGCGGTGCCTGGATGGGTTATCTGGTGACGGGGGAACCGGTCGCCGCCGCGACGGCGGGTGGAGCGGGGGGGCGCGGACCCCATTTGGGTTACATCTGCGGCAACATGTCGCCGCCCGCGGAAGGGCGGCCGGCGCTGCTGACCCATCGCGAAGTGGAGACGATTTTCCATGAATTTGGACACCTGCTGCACCACTTGTTGGGTGAAGTGCCGGTGCGTTCCTTGAACGGCGTGAACGTGGCGTGGGATTTTGTGGAGTTGCCCTCGCAGTTGATGGAAAACTGGTGCTGGGAACGTGCGTCGCTGGATTTGTTTGCCCGCCACCACGAAACGGGCGAGCCCATCCCGGAGGAGCTGTTTCGCAAGATGACGGGGGCGCGGAATTTCCGCTCCGCCTGCGCGGCCATGCGGCAGGTGCAGTTTGGCAAGATGGATCTCTTGATGCACCTGCGAACCGGGGAGTTTCTGGAGGGAGATTTGGAGGAAAAGGCCCGCGCGGCGGTGGCGGATACGATGGTGCCGACGACACCTCCGGGCCGCACGCTGGTGCGGCGTTTCGGTCACTTGTTCGCGGATCCGGTGGGTTATGCGGCGGGATACTATTCTTACAAGTGGGCGGAGGTGTTGGAGGCGGATGCCTTTACGCGCTGGCAAAGCGAAGGCGTGTTTTCGCGTGAGGTGGGTCGGTCGTTTGTGGAAAACATCCTGAGCAAAGGTAACAGCGCGGAGCCCGAGGAGCTGTTTCGCCGGTTTATGGGTCGCGACCCGGAGCCGGGCGCCCTGTTGCGGCGCTGCGGTCTGGCCGGCGCTTGAGCCGGGTGGTCTGGCGAGGCCAAACGGACGGTGCGGGCAAGTTGGGCGGCGCTCGGCGAGCCGCCCAAGGTGGCCTAGCGTTTTGGCATGACGAAACGCACGGTGGGCAATTCCTCCGCGGCGGGAGCGACGGGCGAAACCGGGGTGACGCCGACCGGGGCGACGCCCACGGGGGTGACCGCCACGGGGGGCTCGACGAAGACTGAGCCAGCGGGAGTTTTGGCAAAACCGTCTTCGAGCAGACGTTTCACCTGGGTGTCGCGGGTCTTGGCGTCGTCGCCGCCGAGCACGGCCACGATGACGCGTTTGTCGCCGCGCCGGGCGGTGGCGACGAGGCAGAAGCCGGCGTCGCGGGTGAAGCCGGTCTTGAGGCCGTCGCAGCCCTCGACGGAGGCGAGCAGTTTGTTGTGGTTGCGCATGGGCAGGGGCTCGGGGCGGACGCCGGCGCCGAAGGGGCGGACGGTGACGGAGCTGTAGCGCACGATGTCGGTGCGGGAGACGAGTTCGCGGGCGAGCAGGGCGAGGTCGCGGGCGGAGGTGAGGTCGCCGTCTTCGCGGCGGCGGGAGGCGGGCGGGAGGCCGTGGGGGCTGCGGAAGGTGGTGTTGGCCATGCCGAGGGAGCGGGCGCGGGCGTTCATGGCGGCGACGAAGGTTTCGCGGTCGCCGAGGACTTGGGTGAGGGCGTGGGCGGCGTCGTTGGCCGATTCGACGAGGAGGGCGAAGAGCAACTCCTCGACGGTGAAGGTCTCGCCGGCGGCGAGGAAGACCTGGGTGCCGCCCATGCGCTGGTCCTGGGCGTTGGCGGTGATGGGGGAGTCGAGGCGGACCTTGCCGGCGGCGATGGCGTCGTGGACGACGAGGAAGGTCATGAGTTTGGCGACGCTGGCCGGGGGGGAGACGGCGTCGGCGTTTTGTTCGTGGAGGACGGCGCCGGTGGCGGCGTCCATGACGAGGGCGCCGCGGAAGTCGGCGCGCAGGGCGGCGGCGGAGGCGAGCAGGGCGAGGGTGAGGGCGAGCAGGCGTTTCATCGTGGAGGCGGCGGTGGATCAGGCGGAGGCGGCGGTCTGTTCGATGGGCAGTTCGTGGAGTTTGAGCTCGGGGTTTTTCTCGACGAAGTAGTCGCGGGTCCAGTCGTTGGGGAAGAGGACGATGGGGTGGCCGAATTTATCGGTGCCGAAGCTGACGCCGCTGGCGACGATGTGGGAGGACGGGTTGGCGAGCGATCCCACCTTAAAAGCATTGGTGTAACTGT
>CAYNUW010000060.1:10670-14475 GCA_964400455.1 uncultured Akkermansia sp.
TGGCGAGGGCGGGGTGGGGGGCGAGCCAGCGGAGCTGGGTCCAGGGGGCGGGTTCGAGTTTGGACTCGGCGTTGTATTCGGATTTGAGGCGGGCCTGGACGACCTCGAACTGAAGGGGGCCGACGGCGGCGAGGAGGGTGGCGCCGGGGGGGGCGTTGCGCGGTTGGAAGGACTGGACGACGCCCTCCTGGAGGAGCTGCTCGAGGCCGGCGCGGTATTTTTTGGCGTCGGAGGAGGTGGGATTGAAGATGTAGGCGAAGACCTCGCTGGGGAAGCGGGGGATCTCGTCGAAGGCGATGGAGCGGTCTTCGGTGAGGGTGTCGCCGATGCCGAAGGAGTCGTGGCCGACGAGGCCGATGACGTCGCCGGGCCAGGCGACGTCGACGGTTTCGCGTTCCTGGCCGAAGAGGCGGTGGGCGGAGGAGAGGCGGACCTGTTTGCCGGTGCGTTGGTGGGTGACGACCATGTCGCGTTCGAATTTGCCGGAGCAGACGCGGATGAAGGCGATGCGGTCGCGGTGTTTGGGGTCCATGTTGGCCTGGATCTTGAAGACGAAGCCGGAGAACTTGGGGTGGGTGACCGGGAGTTCGCGGGCTTCGGTGGGGGCGGGGGCGCCGGGGGTGGCGACGGAGATGGAGCGGCGGGGGGTGGGCGGGATGGATTTTTGGAGGAAGCCCTCGAGCAGGAGCTGGACGCCGAAGTTGTTGACGGCGGAGCCGAAGAAGCAGGGGGTTTGTTTGCCGGCGTGGACGGCGGCGAGGTCGAGCGGGGCGGTGGCGCCGTCGAGCATGGCGATTTGTTCGGTGACCTCGGCGTAGGTGAGGTCGTCGAATTTTTCGCGGACCTGGGGGTCTTCGAGGCCGGTGACGTTGACGGGGGCGCGGAAGGCGCCGCCGGGCACGCGTTCGAAGAGGTGGACCTGGGAGGAGCGGCGGTCGAAGACGCCGCGGAAGGAGGGGCCGTTGCCGAGGGGCCAGGTGACGGGGCAGGGGGCGAGGCCGAGCACGCGTTCCAGCTCGTCGATGAGTTCGAGCGGATTCTGGGTGGGGCGGTCGCACTTGTTGAAGAAGGTGAAGATGGGGATGCCGCGGCGTTTGCAGACCTCGAAGAGTTTGCGGGTCTGGGGTTCGATGCCCTTGGCGGAGTCGATGACCATGAGGGCGGCGTCGACGGCGGTGAGCACGCGGTAGGTGTCCTCGGAGAAGTCCTTGTGGCCGGGGGTGTCGAGCAGGTTGACGGCGAAGCCCTGGTAGTCGAATTGGAGGACGGTGGAGGAGATGGAGATGCCGCGTTGTTTCTCGATCTCCATCCAGTCGGAAGTGGTGGAGCGTTGTTGTTTGCGGGCGGTGACGGAGCCGGCGAGGTGGATGGCGTTGCCGTAAAGCAGGAACTTTTCGGTGAGCGTGGTTTTACCGGCGTCGGGGTGCGAGATGATGGCGAAGGTGCGGCGGCGGGCGATTTCCTGGGCGGGCGTCATGGCGTGTAAAGAGGAAGAGCACACGCGGGGCGGCGCGGGAGGGAAAGGGAAAACGCGGCCCGCCGGGGGGCGGGCTGGGTTTTCAATGAGCAATGACCGATGACCAATGACCAGTGACCAATGACCGATGACCAATGAACGAGGGGTGGGTCAGGTGGTGTGGCGGAGGGCCTGGAGGACGTTGAGGGAGTGGTTGCCGATGCTTTCCATGTTGTTGAGCACGTCGATGTAGAGCATCTCGGCTTTGACGACGTCGCCGCTGGCCTGCATACGACGGAGGGAGTCGCGGCGCAGGGTTTTGCGGAAGGAGTCGATGAGGTTTTCGAGTTGGTAGGCGGGCTCCATGTCGGCGACGGAGACGCCGGTGGGGATGCGTTGGGAGTAGAAGTCGATGAACTGGAGGACGAGGGCGGCAAACTCGCGGACCTGGCGGTGGGTCTCCGGGGGCAGGGCGCGTTGTTTGCGGTGTTTGCGCTCGGCCAGGACGCAGAGCCGGTAGCCGCAATCGCAGATGTCTTCCAGCTCGGCGACGACGCGGAGCAGGCCGGTGACGCGCGTCATGGTGGCGTCGCTCACGCCGCTGGAGGTGCAGCGCAGCAGGTAGTTGGTGGCCTCGAAGGCGAGGCGGTCGCTTTCCTTTTCCAGTTCTTTGAAGGCTTTGAGGCGGGCCTCGAGTTCTTCCGGGGTGGCGGCGGCGGACTGGAAGAGGTCGGCGAAGCCGGTGACGAGCTCCCGGGTGATCTGGCCCAGGCGTTGCACGTCGCGTTCGGCCTCGGCGAGGTTGAGCTCGCCGGTGTGGGGGACGAGCGGGGACTCGTAGGAGACGTGGTCCAGCGGGCGACGGTCGTCGCCTTTGACCATGCGTTCGGAGAGTTTGGCGAGCTGGGGCACGAACCAGATGAGCAGGCCGGTGTTGAAGATGTTGAACAGGCTGTGGAAGGCCGCCATGTGCAGTGGCATCTGTTCGGGTGCGCTGGCTGAGCCGGGAACGAGCCAGTCGATGAAGCTGGTGAATTGAGCGAACAGAGTGAGGGCCCACACTACGCCGAGCACGTTGAACAGAAAGTGCACGCGGGCGGCGCGTTTGGCCTCCACCTTGCCGCCGAGTGCGGCGAGGTTGGCGGTGATGGTGGTGCCGATGTTTTCGCCGAGGGTGATGGCGCAGGCGGTGGGGAAGTCGATCCAGCCCTTGTAGGCCATGGTCAGCGTGATCGCACCGGCCACCGAGGAGGATTGCACGACCACGGTCAGAATGATGCCGAAGCCGAAGAACAACAAAATCGACCAGAAGCCGTGGCCCGTGTAGGCGGTGATGAATTCGAGGACCTCGGGATTATTTCTTATATCGGGAACCGAGTCTTTGAGGAACATGAGGCCGAGAAACAACAGGCCGAAGCCCATCAAAAACTCTCCGGTGTCGCGCAGCTTTGGTTGCCGGACGAACAAGAGCGGCAGCGCGACGCCCATGATGGGCAGCGCGATGGAGGAGATGCTGAATTTGAAACCGAAAAGAGAGACCAGCCAGAAGGTCGTGGTGGTGCCGATATTGGCGCCCATGATCATGCCGATCGATTCGGTGAGGGTGAGCAGACCGGCGTTTACGAAGCTGACGATCATCACGGTGGTGGCCGAGGAGGACTGCACCAGGCAGGTGACCATGAAACCGGACCCCACGCCGGCGAAGCGGTTACCTGCCATGGTCCGCAGCACGCCCCGCAGGCGTTCGCCCGAGAGCTTTTGCAGCGCCTCGGACATGATTTTCATGCCAAATAGGAACATGCCCAGGCTACCGAGCAGGGAAAGGGTGGCGGCGATCATGACGGGGTTTTGTTACGAAAAGGTTACGAATACCCGGCTCGCCTGAGCGCGGGCAAGGTTGCTTATTGGCGGCGCGGATAGTTTTTCGTCAGCGCAAACGCGGATGGCAGGGGGAGCACAAGCGGCCGCAAGAACGGGTAAAACAAGCGCAAGGCCGGGTAAGCATCACGAGGCGGGGGACTGTTATATTAGGGGTGCATGAACCTGCGCGCACAATCGCTACTAGCCGTTTGGCTCCTGACCTCGGTCGGGGTCGCGACGAGCGCGCGCGCCCAATCGGAGCGTTTCGTCGCGCCGGACTGGCGGGGGGCGGCGGGAGCGCTCTACGCCGGTTGGGATGATTTTACCAGTGCCACCGGCGATAACGCGCCCGACCGTCCCGGTTCGGCGTCCGGGTTCGTGCTGCGGCAAAACGAGACCACGGCCTTCGTCACGAGCTCGGGCAACCTCTACAGTTTCGCCGCTCCGCTGGTGGTGCGGATCGAGACACCGGCGCTGGCGGCTGCGCCC
>CAYNUW010000061.1:0-6470 GCA_964400455.1 uncultured Akkermansia sp.
GTATGAAATAAGGACCTGCGGGTTTGACACTTCTTTCATGAAAAGAGTGTGATGGCCGGGTAAATGATGTATCACTGCGCTCAAAAATTACAGGCTAAGCCCATTTGAACCCGCTCATAACCATGAAAACTGACTACCTTAAAACAGCTAAGTTCCTTTCGATTTTGACGGTGAGTTGGCTACTTGGGGCGCCTGCCGTGGCCGACGACCTCAAGATCGAACTCGTCGCCCACCGCGTGGTCGTTGCCGCCGACGGCAAGGAAACCAAGGTCGTGGCGGAGTCTGCCGCTCCTGGTGAGACCATTGAGTATACGGCCGAGTATCAGAACACCACGACCGTTATACTGCGCAACCTGCGCCCCGAAGTGCCCATTCCGGTCGGTTTGACTTATGTGCCCGGCAGTGTGCGTCCCGCCGCCACCCAAGCCCGCCTCGAGAATGGTGCCGTCGTTCCGTATCCTCCGGTGGATGCCGAAGGTCGCCCTCTTCCCGCCGCGCAAGTGCGCGCTCTTATCTGGACGATCAATGACCTGCCCGCCGCCGCCAAAAGCACGCTGTCCGTCCGCGCCACCGTGAACCGCTGAGCGTCTCGTCCACTTTCAACCCTTTCCCGTCCGACCTCCTAACCTATGAAAACACAACGCTACCTCGTCCGTGTGCTCGCCTTCTTGGCGGCATTCGGCATGTCGCTCGCGGCGCATGCTATTGCACCGCTCGTCAACACCCCCATCGGCAATCAGGCGAAGGCCACCTACACCGACAACTCCAATGTCGTGCGCGAGGTCTTCTCCAACACCGTGATCACGACGGTCACCCAGATCTACGCCCTCGATTTGGTGCAGGACAACACCCGCATCGCCACCCCTGGCAGCCAGGTGTATTTCCCCCACACGGTGACTAATCTGGGCAACGGTCCCGACACCATTGGTCTAAGCGCCACGGTTGCGGGCACGGTCAGCCTCAATTCGCTCGCCATCTATCCTGACTCCAACCAGGACGGCTTGCCCGACAACTTTACCGCGATCACGACCACTGGTCAGATTGCTGCGGGAGCTTCGTTCCACTTCGTGGTCGCCGGCATTGTGCCGCCTGCCGCCACCGCCGGCCAGACCGGAGGCGTTACCGTCGTGGCGAATTCGAGCGACCTCGTGAACACCCCGACCGCCACGGACACGAACAACGATACGTTCACTGTGACCAACAACGCCGTGATCCAGCTCAACAAGGCCATCAGCATTTCCTCCGGCGTTCCCGGCACCACCCCGGTCACCTACACCATCACCTACACCAACACGGGTAACAGCGCCGCGACCAATTTCACCATCGAGGACACCATCCCCGCCGGCATGACCTACATTGCGAACTCCGCCCGTTGGTCTGTCATTCCCACTACGACCCTGACCGATGCCAACGCAGCGGACAACCAGTCCGGCATCATCTACGACTTCAACGTCACCAACGCCGGCGCCGCCACCTTCGTGGTCGCCAACGTCAACCCTGGCGTGTCCGGCTTCGTGACCTTCCAAGTGTCGGTCAACACCGGCATTCCGCCCCAGGTCATCAACAACACCGCCGTTTACGAATTCGCCAGCGGTGGTCCCCAGGGCCCCTTCAACTCCAACACCGTGCCCTTCACCGTGCTGCAGGTTCCCGGAGTGACCCTCACTCCTCCTGCACCTCAGGGACCGGTTAATGCCGGCGACACCGTCACCTGGGTTAACACCCTCGTGAACACCGGCAACGGCACCGACACCTTCGACATCACCGTTGATAACGTCGGCATCGCCCTCGCCGTCCAGTTCCCCTCGGGCACCACCTTCCAGCTGTTCCAGTCGGACGGAAACACCCCCATGACCGACTCGAACGGTAACGGCATCCCCGACACCGGCCCTGTTGCCGCAGGCGCCACTTACCTGGTCACCCTCAAGGCGGTTATCCCCGGCAATGTAGTCGATGGCGCCGGTCCGTTCAACGTGCGCAAGCTCGCCACCTCCAACTTTAACCCGACCACCACCGATGACGCGATCGACGTCCTGACCGAGGTCAATGGCGCCTCCGTGGACTTGACCAATGGCAACCCCGCCCCCGTCGGTGTCGAAGGCGTTCGTTTCCCCGGCACCGGTTCCAACAGCGGTGACGCCAACGCCACCGCCGTGTTGACCAAGACCGTCAATCCCGACTCCACCGTGACCTTCACGCTGGTGGTCACCAACACCGGACCCGAGCCCGATAGCTACAATCTTCTCGCCGACAAAGACGGTGCCTTCGGCACGGTCAGTGATCTGCTGCCCGGCTGGACGGTGATCTTCCGCGAGGGCACCACCGTGGTGTCCAACACCGGCGTGATCGCCAACGGCGCCAGCAAGACCTTCACCGCCACCGTTTATGTTCCCGCCGGCACCACCCCTGGCGTGCGCGATATGTATTTCCGCACCCTCTCGCCCGTCACCGGCGCGGCCGACATCATTCGTGACGGCGTCAGCGTGAACACCGTCCGTGACATCGGCATCCTGACCGACAACGTCGGCCAGACCTTCCCCGGCGGCTCCGTCGTTTACGAGCACATCCTCGTCAACTCCGGCAACGTGACCGAAGGCGACAACTCCGGCGGCGGCAGCGTCATCGCCCTGTCCCTTCTCGACTCACTGGTCGGCGCCGGTTTCACCTCCGTGACCTACCTCGACGCTGATAACGACGGCGACCTCACCGCCACCGACCCGGTCATCGTCGACGATCTCCATGACGTTCGTCCCGCCGGTCTCGCCCCCGGCGCCCAGGTCCGTCTGTTCGTCAAGGTCTTCGCTCCCCTCGGTGCACCCGATGGCGCGACCAACGCCACCACCGTCACCGCCACCACCACCGGCGTCATCAACACCATCGCGGCCCCGCCCGCCGTGTTGAACAATGATACCACCACGGTTATCCGCGGCGACCTTGTCATCGTGAAGAAGCAGCGCATCGACAACGGCGGCATCGCTGGCACCGTGCCCGGCGCCGGTCCCGCCTTCCTCGCCAACGGCAACGCCGGCAACGGCGCACTCGATGGCGGTGAAGCTGGCTTTGTTTCCACCCAGCTGAGCGCTCCGCCCCGCTCCATTATCGTTTACGAAATCACCGTGACGAACGGTGGTTCCGCCAATGCCACCGGCATCACGGTAAACGATAGCATCCCCTCGAATACCACCTACTTCGAGCGCGGAGTGCAGGGCACCGCCAATGTCGACGGCGCCACCGGCACCGTCGTGCTGCCTTCCACCACCAAGGGCATCGTCTCCAAGCCCGCCAACGGCGGCACCGGCGCGCTGCTCTTCAATGTCGGCACGCTCGCTCCGACTGAGTCCGCGATCATCACCTTCGCGGTGAAGATCGACGAATGATCTAGTCGCCCGTCCGCACCGCCGCAGCCACACTTCGACCTCGGTTCGGAGTGTGGCCTGCTGGCGGCGTGGTCTTGCCTGCCTAGGAGGTTCGGCCACCCGTCCTGAGCGACGGGTGTGCCGTGCCCCGCCGGTGCGGCACCTTCTTGTCCGTCGGTTCGGGTTACCTTTTCTTCGTTTTCACTCGCACCTCCTGTCATCTCGGATGACGCATTTGCGCCGCTCCCGACGCCTCTGGCTTTATTTGGCGTCCTTCTTTCTCCTAGCCGTAGGCGGCTGGGCGAGGGCGGTCGTGCCCGGTACTCTCATTAGCAGCCAAGCCCAGGTTTCCTACATTGAACCTGGCTCCTTCATTTCTCGCGTCACCCCTTCCAACGTCGTTCGCGTCTTGGTTCTTGGCGGTCCAGGACTGGACCTCGTCCAAGATAACGTCCTGCTGAGACGCCCCGGGGCGTTTATCGTTTTCCCCCACGTTGTCACCAACACCGGCAACGACCTTGGCACTTACACCCTCACCCCGTCTTTGGTCTCCGGCCCGTTCACGCCCTTAAACTTAAAGTTGGTGGCGGACCTTGATGCCGATGGCGTGGTCGACAGCGGAGAGCCAGTCCTGCCGTTCTCGGCGCATACCTTCACCCTGCCCGCCGGGGCGGAGGCCCATTTTCTTATCACCGGTCAGGTGCCTCCCGTCTTGCCCGAGGGTCTTGAGGATCCGGCGACAGTCACCTTCCGGCTCGATGCCTCCCTCGCCGAGACTGGTGCTACCCGGTCAAATACTGACCTGCTGAATGTAACCACGGGTGATGTTGAGATCGGCGGTTTGCCGTTCACCAAGTCCGTGTCTCCCACTCGCGCTGCGCGCGGCGATACCGTGGACTATCGTTTGGTCGGCACCAATACCTTCCCCTCCCGACTCACGGCGGTTAATTTCACCGTGGATGGTGCTCCCGCCAGCGGTTTCCTGGTTCGAGACAGCCTGCCCGTTAATCTACTGTTCGTTTCCGTTGTGTCTAGCTCGGGTGCCACCCCGCTTTACCACCTCGCCGGCGCCGGTGAGCACGACTACGTATCCGCTCTTCCCGCCGATTTGGCCCAAGTGACCGCGGTCGCCTGGCGCTTTGAGTCCCTCGCACCCGGTCAATCGTTCGACCTGGCGTTTCGAGCCCGTGTCGGCCCGGCCGCTTCTGGGGTGATCCCCAACACCGCCACCGCCTACTACCTCCGCCGTGGCACTCCGGAGCAGACCTTGTCAAATACCACCACCTTTACGGTCCCGGCGGAACCGCCGGTCATTCTTTATTACAACAATCACGACGATTCGGACCCCAATCGTCGGGTCGTGCCCGGATCCAGACTTGGTTCTCCGTTGTTTGTCGAAGCAGTCGCCGGCGACTGTAATCGTGAGCCCGACCGCATCGAGGTCGTCACCATCATCATCACTTCCGCGCTCACCGGCGACCGTGAAATTCTTCAAGGCATTGAAACCGCGGCCAACCTCGGGCGGTTCCGCATCTTGCCCTCCGTGCCCACCGAGGACGGACGAGTCCACCCCGCCGTGCGTGAAGACGGCATCATTCAAACCGAACCTCGCGATACCCTTACTGCCGAGATCGTCGGCTGCGGCGGCGTCTCGGTGGTCACCGAGATCCTCATCGACCCGGCTGGTGTGGTGTTTGACTCCCGCAACGGTGCCCTTGTTTCCGGGGCCGTCGTCACCCTGATCGACGTCACCGGCGCCGGCAACGGCGGCAATCCCGGCGGTCCCGCCATCGTGCTCGACGACGACGCGGTCACGCCCGTCGCCTCCACCCAAACCACCGGCGCCGATGGCAAGTTCCGCTTCCCGCTCGTCGCCCCCAGCATCTACCGGCTGCAAGTGGTCCCGCCCGCCAGTTACAGCTTCCCCAGCGTGATTCCGCAGGCACTGTTGCCCGCCGGCTTCACCATCTTGCCGACCGGTTCCTACGGCGGTGAATTCCCGGTCAACCTCACCACGGGCGCGGTTTTCCTCGATGTGCCGCTGGATACCACCGTGGCCTCGGGTTTCACCCTCGAAAAGAAGGGGTCGCGGGATACGGCCGAGATCGGTGACTCGGTCATTTACACCCTTACCCTCGAGAACGCGTCGTCCGCGCCCTACAACGGCGCCTTCATCGACGATCGCCTGCCCCTTGGTTTCCGCTACGAAACCGGCACCACTCGCCGCAATGGTCAGGTAGTCGCCGATCCGGAGGGTGGGGTAGGGCCCAACCTCCGCTTCCCGGTCGGCAACTTGCCCGCCGGCGCCAAGGCCACCATTACCTACCGGGTCCGCCTCACCACGGGCGCCGATCGCGGCGACGGCCTCAACCTCGCCCAGGCCTCGTCCCTCGGTCCGCCTGTGCTCGTCTCCAACGTCGCCCGGCACCGCGTCCGACCGACCCCCGGGGTTTTCGACTCCCGTGGTGTCATCATCGGAACCGTCTACGTCGACCTCAACGAGAACGACGTCCACGACGCTGACGAGCCTGGCGTGCCCGGGGTGCGGCTCGTGCTCGAGGACGGCACGTTCGCCATCACCGACGCCGAGGGCCAATACAGCATCTACGGCCAACGTGCGCTGACCCACGCGCTCAAACTCGACCGGCATACCCTGCCTCCCGGCTCCATCCTCGGCGGCGAAAGCCCACGTTTCGGCCTCGATCCCGGCTCCCGTTTTGTGGACCTCAAACGCTACGAACTCCACAAGGCCAACTTCGCCATCGTCCGCCCTTCTCCCGAAGTGCTCAAAGCCGTCGAATCCCGCCGCTTGGCCGCTGACCTTTGGAAACCCGAGATCATGGCCGCGCTCGAAACTCGTTTCGACGCCAACGCGCTCCCGCTTGCCGTCACCGACGTGAAGGGCCGCGAAGCCACCGGCTTCGTCGGCGCGGGCAGCGGTAGCGCCCCTTCGTTCTCGCCGGTCCTTCCGGCCAATACCCTGACCTCCGGCAATTCTTCGTTGCCCCCGCGTCCCATCGCCTCCGTCCCGCATATCCCGCTCGAAAAGGTCATCGAGACGCTCACCGACTCCGAACCCGGCTTCCTGGAACTGCGCGATGGTGATATCTTGCC
>CAYNUW010000061.1:6480-14057 GCA_964400455.1 uncultured Akkermansia sp.
TGCCGTTCGATCGGGTCACCGTGCGGGTAAAAGCGCATCCCGAGTCCCGCATTGCGCTGCTCGTCAACGGCCAGCCTGCTCCGGATGATCAGATCGGCAAAAACGTCGTGCGCGCCGAGCCTCCGCTCCGGGCGGTCGAGTATGTGGCCCTGCGCATGAATCCCGGTCCGAACCAGCTCGAACTCGTCATGTCCGACCCCTGGGGCAACGAACGCGCCCGCCATGTCATCACGGTGCAGGCCCCGGACAGCCCTTCCCGTTTCCGTTTCGATTACTCCACCCGCAGCCCCGTCGCCGACGGACGCACCCCGGTTGAGGTTCGCCTTTCTGTGGTCGATAAAAACGGCCTGCCCACCAGCGCCAGCGTGCCCGTCACCCTGCAGTCCACCCTCGGCACTTGGGATGTGCGCGATCTCGATACCGACGAGCCCGGCTTGCAGGCCTTCGTGAGCAACGGCTCCGCGGTGTTCCGGCTCACGCCGCCCCTCGAACCCGGGCAGGCTCGTATTATCGCCACCTCCGGCACCATGCGCGCCGAGCAGACGCTCGACTTCCTGCCCGAACTGCGGCCGATGCTCGTCACCGGCATTATCGAGGGCCGGTTTGCCCTCAACCGCATGTCCGCCTCGAACCTGCTGCCCATTAGTCCGGACGATGCCTTCGAGGAGGAGTTGCGCAGCTCGGCCGGCATCGGCGACGACGGTCTCGGCTCCGGCCGCGCCGCGTTCTACCTGAAGGGCAAAATCAAGGGTGACGCCTTGCTCACGCTCGCTTACGACAGCGACAAGGAGCGCGAAGACACCCGCCTCTTCCGCGATTTGGACCCCGATGCTTATTATCCGGTTTACGGTGATTCCTCGACCCGCGGTTTTGACGCTCAGTCCACCGGCCGCCTTTACGTCCGCATCGACAAAAACAAGTCCTTTTTCCTGCTCGGTGATTACAGCACCCGCTCCGAACACGAGGTGCGTCAACTCGCCGACTACAACCGCTCTCTGAACGGGTTCCGTTACCGCTACGAAAACAATCGTTTCCAGGGCGACCTCTGGGCCAGCGACGACAGCACCCGCCAGATCATTCGTGAACTGCCCGCCAACGGCACCTCCGGTCCTTTCAACTTTGCCGCCGGCGAAGGTGTGCTTGGTTCCGAGACCGTGGAGATCCTGGTGCGCGACCGCAATCAAACCTCGGTCATCCTCTCCACTCGCAAGCTGACGCGCAACACCGACTACGACTTCGAGCCTTTTACCGGCCGGGTGCTGCTTCGTCGCCCCGTGTCCTCGGTGGACTCCAACTTTAATCCCCAATCCATTCGCATAACTTACGAGGTCGAAACCGGCGGGGACCGTTTTTGGGCCTATGGCGGCCACGTGCAATTCAAGCCGGTCGAGCGCATCGAGGTCGGCGCCTCCTTCGCCCGCGACGAAAATCCCGCCGCCCCCTACGAGCTGAATGGTGTCAACGCCACGGTGCGCATCGCCGAAGGCACCTACCTGATGGCGGAGGGTGCGCAGAGCCAGTCTCTGCTGGCGGGCACCGCCGCCGAGCAGACCGGTCTCGCCGGCCGGGTTGAGCTTCGCCACAAATCCGAAGACCTCGAAGCCCGCGTCTTTTACGGCGATACCGAGGCCACTTTCGAGAATCCCGCTTCTCCGCTCACCGCTGGTCGCTCCGAAGGCGGGGCGAAGGCCACCTACGTCATCACCCCCGAGCTCCAGTTTATCACCGAGGCGGTCTACACCCGCGATAACGTCGGCGCCGGCGAACGCAGCGGCGCCCGCGGCGACTTCGCTTACACTTTCCCCAACGAGGTAAAGGTCACGGTCGGCGGACGCGCCAGTGAAGAGACCATCGCTCCCGCCGACCCCGCCGACGGCTCCACCACGCCCGTCTCCGTGCGCAGCGCCCGCCTCCGTCTCGACACTCCCGTGCCGTTCTACAAGACCGCGTCCGTTTTCGGCGAATTTGAGCAGGACATCCGCATCGCCGACCAACGTCTCATCGCCGGCGGCGGCAACATTCAGGTCTCGCCCAAAACGCGGCTCTACGCCCGCCACGAGTTTGTCTCCACCCTCGGCAGTCCCTTCGAACTCAACTCCAGCCAGCAAAACAACCGCAGCGTCTTCGGCCTCGAAACTGAATACATCCGCGACGCCCACTTCTTTAACGAATACCGCGTGCGCAGCGCCATCGACGGCGGCCAGTCCGAGGCCTCCACCGGTCTGCGCAACGGCTGGAGCGTAGCCGAGGGCTTGCGCCTCGAGACCACTTTCGAGCGCGTCACTCCGCTCGACTCCGGCACCGTTTCCGGCAACCGCTTTGAAACCGAATCCACCGCCGCCACCCTGGCCGCCGAATACACCCGCCCCGAAAACTGGAAGGCCACCGGTCGGGCCGAAGGCCGTTGGGACACCGAGGTCGATACCTACCTCGGCACGCTCGGTTACGCCCGCCGCCTCAATCCTTCGTGGACCTTGCTCAACCGCGGCATTTACAGCACCCAAATCCAAGACCGGGAGACCGCCGACCGCGTTAACCTTTACCAGGGCCGCTTCCTCACCGGCCTCGCCTGGCGTCAACGTCAGGGCGACGTTTGGAACGCGCTTTTCCGCCACGAGTTCAAGTATGAGCAAGGCGCAGTTTACCTCGGCGATCCGGCCCTGCGCCGCCAAGTCCATACCCTGGCGACCAGCGTAAACTACCAGCCAGACCGCCAGTGGATTTTCTCGGGTCACTACGCCACCAAATGGGTTCAGGAAAACAGTCCGGCTTACGGCGATTCCGACTACATCGCCCACCTCATCGCCGCCCGCGTTCTCTACGAGTTTCACCGTCGTTGGGACGCCGGTCTGTCCGTCGCCGCCATGTTCTCCGAGCGCGTTGATAACGTGCTCTGGGCGGTGGGTCCTGAGATCGGTTACATTTTCACCAAGAATGTCCGCATCGGACTCGGTTACAATGTGGTCGGCTTCAGCGATCGCGACTTCGACGCCGCCCTCACCGCCGAAGGTCTGTTCTTGAGCCTGCGCATCAAATTCGACGAAAATCTCCTAAACTGGGCTCGCTTCGCCCGCGAAGAGGACGCCGACCCTGCGTCCACCACCTCCGTCCAGGCCCCGTGACCATGACTCGTCCAGCCGCCATGTATTTCTCCCGCGCCTTGCGCCTGCTGCTGCTGGTCGCCGCCTTTGTCCTGCCGGCCCTGGCCTTGCGCGCCCAGCCCGTCGTAGGCGCCTCCTCCAGCACCTTCACCCCCGCTCAGGCGGGTCGTACCCACATGGACGTGGGCGGCGTCTGGAACGGCACCGCCGAGGTCACCAATACCACCGGCGACACGTTCACCGTTGTTTACACCAATTCCGGCAACGCCACCGCCTTCGATATCGCCCCGCGCATCGTCCTGCCCACCGGGTTTACTCGCGTCGGCACGCTCGGCGTGTCCGCCAGTAGCGGTTCCCCGGTCGTCTCGGGCTCTCCGGGCACCACCGGCACCATCGACGTCAATCTCGGCGGCTACGACCTGCCCGCCGGCGCCACCCTTACCCTGACCTACGGACTGCGCGCCGCCACCACCGTGGTCGCCGGCACCTACCAGATCGCTTACAATCGCAACTACTCGCTCACCGACGGCGGTGCCCTTGTCGGCTTCGGCACCGCCGACCAGCAAAACTTCCTCGTTCGCGCCGGCGATACCATCGTCAACATCACCCCCAAGCAGCAGACTCGCGCCGTCGGCGAGACCGCCGAGTTCACCGTCACCATCACCAATACCGGCCTCGGCGCTGTTTTTGACCTCACCCTCGACGAGTCCGCCATCTACCCCGCCGGCTCCAACCTTCAGTTCGTTTCGCTCACCAAGACCGCCCCGGCCCTTGCCGCCACGTCGTCCAACGGCGGCTCCGTGCTCACCTTGCCCTACCTCGCCCCGGGCGGCGTCTTCACCGCCGACGTCGACGCGGTCGTGCTGTCCTGCGGTTCCATCGTCAATACCGTCACCAGCGTCCATCGCGCCAACGCTATCCCGGTCGTCGATACCGTCCCGGTTCAGCTCAACCTGCTCCAGCCCCTGATCGACTTCACCCCCCCGGTCGTCGCCCTCGATTACAACAACCCCGTAACCGTTTCCTTTAACGTTCAGAACACCGGCCTCGGTGCCGCCTACAACGTCCGCCTCCAGTCCAATCTCAACGGCGGCGGCCGCACCGTCACCCTCACCTCCGCCGCCGAGCTCGCCGGCTGGCAGTATGATTCCGGCACCGGCCTTTTCACCTATAACGGCGGCAGCCCGGCCGGCACCATCGCCAACGGTGCATCGGTCCCCCTTTCCTTCACCGTCGCCATCACCAACCCCTGCACCTCCTCCGGTGCCGGCACCATCACTTACACCGCCCTCTACGCCAACGGCTGCGCCGACGACTACCTCATCCCGATCCGCACCCAGTCCATCAACGCCGCCAGCGGCACCCCCACCGTCACCCTCGAAAAAACCGTCTCCGCCTCCCGCATCGCGGTCAACGAGTCCGGCTTCTACACCCTCACCGCCTCCGCCACCAACGTCGCCAACATCAGCCCTTCCGGCGTCACCATCACCGACACGTTGCCTTCTCAGGTTACCTACCTCTCCCACACCGCCTCCATCGGCACCGTCAATGTCGTCGGCCAAACCGTCACCTGGACCCTGACCTCCGCCAACCTCTCCACTCCGCGCACCCTTCAAATCAACTTTGCCGTCGTCAACGAGCCCTGTAACGCCGGCCAGCAGCCCAACAACGTCGCCTCGACCAGCAACCTGACCACCACCCGCGGGTGCACCCTCAACGCCTCCGCCAACGTCTCCTTTTTCATCTCCAACAACCCCGGCCTCTTCGCCTCCCAGTTCTTCGACCACACCGGAGCGCCGACCGAGGGCTACGAGACCGGCAACGCCGACGCCGCCCCCCTCGGCACCCGCGGCACCGGCGAGGGCGAGTTTATCCCCCTCCAGGCCGGTTACAACTTCGGCCCCGCCTATCCCGGCACCTGGGCCGGCTCCACCCTCACCGACGACTTCGGCGGTGTCTCCGGCATGGTGCTTTCCACCAACTCGCTCACCGTCACCGGCACCTTCGGCACCAATGTTCCCGTGCCCTCCGGCTCCATTACCCTCAACGCCATCGGCTTCACCATCGACCTCGGTTTCCTCGCCGGTCCCTCGTTCTTCAACAACGCCAACGTCGCCAATCGGTCCGTCACCTTCAACTACCGCTGCACCGCGCCCGACTCCGCCGTGCCGGCCGTCACCCGCTCCGTGCTCCAGCGCCTCGATCTCTTCCTCGCCAACGGCGGCGGCGGCACCGGCATTTGTAACCAGTCCGCTCAAAACCGCTTCACCCAGGGCGTGTTCTACACCCTGCTCCGCGCCGAGGCCAACGTCGGCCTTTCCCTCCCGTCCGTGCTCGAGATCTGCAAGGACGAAAACCTCGTCCTCACCGTCTCCAACTCGAATGCCAAACAGGCCCGCAACCTGCTCGTCACTCTGCTCAACAACGGCACCCACTACACCGTCGATACCACCGTCGCCCCGGTCTACGGCGGCGTGTTTAATTCCGGCAACATCACCTACACCGCCAACGCCGGCATCAACCCCACCTTCCAATTCACCGGCAACCCGCTCACCGGCAACGGAACCATCCAACTCCGTGTCCGTCGCAAGGCCAACGGCAACACCACCCCCGGCGCGCTTACTGCCCGCGTCGATTACGACTCCTGGCAGACCGACGTCCCCGTCGGCCGCACCTACCAAAACACGGGCTCCTATACCCCGTCCACGGTCCGCCGCGCCAACCTGGCGCTGAATGTCTCCCCCGGCACCATCAGCGTCACCGGCTCCACCATCAGCTACATCGCCTACCTCACCAACACCGACGCCGGCGCTGCCTACGGCACCGTGCTCACCAGCACCCTGCCGCTCGGCTTCACCATCAACACCGCACTCACCGATGCCGCCAACTCCGGTTTCCCCGTCTCCGTCTCCACCGGCACCGGCGGTCGCGCCGTCGCCACCTGGGCCGTCGGCACCCTCGATTCCGGCCAGACCCGCGCTTTCACCCTTCACGCCAACGTCGGCGTCATCGCCGGTTGCTCCATCACCGTAAACCCCGCCATCGAACGCATCGTCGCCACCTGGGGCTGCGATACCGACATCAACGCCACCGTCACCCGCGCCTCGCCCAACTTCGTCTTCCCCGCCGGCAAGATGCAGATCGTGCACGACTCCACCCAGACGGTCGCCCGCTTCTGCACCCCGGGCAAAGTGGTCGTCACGGTCAAAAACACCGGCCCCACCAACATTCAGGGCGTCATCGTCCGCGACAT
Source organism: uncultured Akkermansia sp. (assembly GCA_964400455.1). Lineage (GTDB taxonomy): Bacteria > Verrucomicrobiota > Verrucomicrobiia > Opitutales > Opitutaceae > IMCC26134_A. The sequence continues at coordinate 12,835 of CAYNUW010000061.1, forward strand.
CATCCCGCCCTCCGCCGGCTTCTCCATCTCCAATCCCGTCCAGTATCGCCTCAACGGCGGCGCCCTCCAAAACGCCGCCGCGCCCCCCACCGGCACCGGCGCCTCCGGCACCCCCTACACCTGGACCAGCACCCAGATCCCCGCGCTCGCCCAACTCGTGCCGGTCGGCGTCTCCGGCACCAACCAGATCGACATCGAGATCACCCTCGTCGCCGACTCCTCTGTCCTCCAAGGCCAGAACCCCGTGCTCAGTGCCTCCGGCGAGGCCACCATCTCCTGCGGCACCTCCGTTTCCTCCCCCGCCCAGCCCTTTACCATCCCGATCGAGCGCCCCATCGTCGCCGTCGCCAAGACCGGCCGCAACACCACCGCCGGCGACGTTGCCTTCACCGAGACCGTTTACGGCGGCCAGGGCGACACCGTCGAGTGGCGTCTCGTCGTCACCAACACCGGCCTCGCCGTCGCCGAAAACCTCCGCCTCTCCGACACCCTCTCCGGCTCCGGGGGCACCGCCGTCATCAACGGCCCCGGCCTCGCCGCCAACACCCCGTTCACCGCCGGCCAGGTCATCACCATCCCCAACATCGCCGCCAGCGGCGGCTCCGCCACCTACACCATCACCGAGATCCTCGGCTCCAGCTGTCAGACCGGCTCGCGTGACGCCGACGTTTCCTGGGGTTGCACCAGTAATGGCCCCAGCACCCGTTCCCCCGTCACCGCGCCCGGCACGCCGGTCGACCCCGCCACCATCGTGATGAATCCCGTCGTCGCGGGCGGCACCCAGCTCACCCAGTCCGTCACCTCGCTCGCCGGTGGTCGCGCGCTCGTCACCGTCAACATCACCAACAACGGCGGCACCCTCTACAACCCCGTCGCCACCGTCACCCTGCCGGCCTACGCTGTCCACGATACCACCGGTCCGGTCACGCTCACCACCGCCTCCGCCGACATCACCTCGGTTTCGCGCACCGGCGGCACCGACTCCGCCCCGGTCTTCACCTTCACCGGAGCCGGCTCGCCGCACATCCTGCGCTTTGGCCAGACCATCACGTTTACTTACTACGTCCGTCCGACCGTTTTTGACACCACCGAGGCCACGTCTTTCCCCGCTTTCGCCGCCGCCGAGCCCAATCCCAGCCTTGACCCGAATGTCCCGGCCGCCGCCAACGCGACCACCCAGCTAGACTACACCAATAGCTGCGGAAGCAACTTCAGCTCCAGCC
>CAYNUW010000062.1:0-14056 GCA_964400455.1 uncultured Akkermansia sp.
CGTCCTTCGGTGGCCCCAAACCACCGCCGGCCATGCCTTCCGCTCCGGCCGCCCCCCGCCCGCTCACCGCCGGCATACCCACCCCGGCACCCGCCATCTCCAACGCCACCATCACCGAGGAAGGCGGCATCAAGATCATCCACCTCAAGCCGCCCATCATCGTGCGCGATTTCGCCACGACCCTCGGCATGAGACCCTTCAAGCTCATCTCCGAGCTCATGGAGGCCGGCATCTTCGCCTCGATCAACCAGACCATCGACGAACAAGTCGCCGCCAAGGTCGCCGAAAAACACGGCTTCCTGCTCGAAATCAAACACCGCGGCGAAGCCCCCTCCCCCCACCAGGCCAAAAAGGAAAAGGAGGCCGCCAAGGCCGCCCTCGCCGCCGAGGAGGAACTGCAAAACCTCTCACCCCGTCCGCCCGTCGTCTGCATCCTCGGCCACGTTGACCACGGCAAGACCTCCTTGCTCGACGCCATCCGCAAGGCCGACGTCGCCGCCGGCGAGGCCGGTGGCATCACCCAACACATCGGCGCCTACCAGATCGAACACCAAGGCCGCAAAATCACCTTCCTCGACACCCCCGGCCACGCCGCCTTTAACAAGATGCGCGCCCGCGGCGCCTCCGTCACCGACGTCGCCATCCTGGTCGTCGCCGCCGACGACGGCTTCATGCCCCAGACCGACGAGGCCCTCAAACACGCCCAGTCCGCCGCCGTCACCACCATGGTCGCGGTCAACAAAATGGACGTCAAAGGCGCCAACCTCGACCGCGTCAAACAACAGATGCAGGAACGCAACATCGCCCCCGAGGACTGGGGCGGCGAAACCGTCACCGTGCCCGTCTCCGCCCTCAAGGGCACCGGCCTCTCCGACCTGCTCGACATGATCATCCTTCAGTCCGACGTGCTCGACCTGAAGGCCAACCCCAAGACCGAGGCCGCCGGCGCCGTCATCGAGTCCCAGGTCGACGTCGGCCGCGGTCCCCTCGCCACCCTCCTCATCCAGCGCGGCACCCTCCGCGTCGGAGACGCCCTCGTCTGCGGCGCCCAATGGTGCAAGGTCCGAGCCATGTTCGACGACAAGGGCGCCAACATCAAGGAGGCCCCGCCCGCCATGCCCGTGCGCGTCATCGGCTGGTCCGGCGCGCCCGACAGCGGCGCCCAGTTCAAAGTCGTCAAAAACGCCCGCGAAGCCGAAAACCTCGCCGAGGAGGAGCAACACCGCCTGCGCAAGGAGGCGTCCACCGCCGCCGCCGCGCCCAAGAACGTCTCCGTCGACCAACTCTTCGCCGACATCGCCGCCGTCCAATCCAAGATCCTCAAGGTTATCATCAAGACCGACGTCTTCGGCTCCACCGAGGCCGTCCGCCACGTGCTCGAAGGCATCAAATCCAACAAGGTCTCCCTCGAAATCGTCTCCACCGACGTCGGCCTCGTCACCAAAAACGACGTGCTCATGGCCGGCACCGGCGGCGCCGTCATCATCGGCTTCAACACCAAACTCGAAAACGGCGTCACCCCCTTGGCCAAACACCACGGCGTGCGCATCGAGACCTTCGGCATCATCTACGAACTCGCCGACAAGGTGAAGGAAATGATGGCCGACCTCCTCGAACCCGACCTCAAGGAGATCAAACTCGGCGCCGCCGAGGTCCGCGCCACCTTCCCCCTCGCCAAGGGCTTCGTCGCCGGCTGCCTTGTCACCGAAGGCAAGATCACCCGCAACGCCAAGGCCCGCCTCCGCCGCAAGAAGGAGACCGTCGCCGAGGGCAAGATCGACACCCTCAAACGCTTCAAGGACGACGCCAACGAGGTCCGCGCCGGCCTCGAGTGCGGCATCAAACTCGGCGACTTCAACGGCTACGAGGTCGGCGACATCATCGAGGTCTACGAAATCCAAAAGGTCCGCGCCGCCCTCTGACCATTTACGCTCCGCGATCTACGAATCACGCTTGGGCCGCCCATCCCACCGGCACGCCCTCCCGCTTCCGTCGTGACGCGTAAATCCACCCCGTAAATCCAGCCATGTCTTCCACCCGCGTCCTCCGCGTCAACGAGCTCATCCAACGCGAGCTCAGCGCCCTCCTGCGCCGCAAATACAACGCCGACGCCGCACCCATCACCATCTCGGCCGTGCGCTGCACCCCCGACGTGCGCGAAGCCACCGTCTACGTCTCCATCACCGGCGACGAGGACCAGGCCGCCGACCGCCTCAAGTGGCTGCGCAAACACAACCACGAGCTCCGCCTCGCCCTCGGCGACATCATCATCCTCAAACACATGCCCCGCTTCACCTACGAGCTCGACGCCGTGGTCGAACGCGGCAACCGCATCCTCGGCATCCTCGACGAAATCACCGCCAAGGAGAAGTCCGCCTCGCCTCCTCCCGCCGACCATTAGCCCACTCGTGGTGGGCCCCTACGAGGGTATTTCATTTCGCGGAGCTCCCCGCACGAAGTTCGGCTTTAACCGCTGCCAGACGCGCCCAGCGCCGCAGACAGCGCCTGTGCGAGCTTATCCCGATCCAGTGGCTTGGGCAACAAAACGCTGACCCCCAGCCGCTCCGCCAGCTCCTGCTCCGCCTCGGAAAAGTATCCACTACACAATACAAAGGGTTGCTTGGCCGATACTCCTCGCACCCGCTCCAGAAGATCCATCCCCGTCATCTCCGGCATGCTCAGGTCGCTCACCACCACCGCAAACGCACCGGGCTCCCCTTGATAGGCCGACCACGCGGACCATGGATTCGTCAAGCTCCGCACCCGATAGCCCAGAACCTCCAGCAGGGAACCAGCCGTTGTCGCCACCAGAGGATCATCGTCCACCAGCATGACCATTTGACCCCGCCCTAGGCAAACACCTGCGTCTTTGAAAGGTGCCGCCGAAGCCGCCCGGTCCGCCGCCGGGAAGTAAAGCCGGAACCGGCAGCCATCACCCGGCGCGGTCTCCAGCGTCACCACGCCTTCGTGCCTCTCCATCACTCCATGCACCACCGCCAGCCCCAGGCCCGAGCCCTCGCCCGGTGCCTTGGTCGTGAAAAACGGTTCAAAGGCCTGCGCCTTCACCTCGGCCGTCATCCCCGGCCCGTCGTCGCCCACCTCCAGGCACACGTATCGGCCCGCCTTGGGCAATAGCGGCTCGGCCGGCAACCCACCATCCCACGTCACCACCTCGGCGCGAATTCGCAGACGACCCCGCCGACCCCTCATCGCTTGAATCGCATTGGTCCCGAGATTCATCAAAGCCTGCTGCAACTGCGCCGGATCGGCTGAAATCACCGGCAAACCGATCGGCAGCTCGACCGAATACTCGACTTCCTGCCGCCCCAAGGCCCGCAACATCTGCACCGTCTCCTCGACCACCGGCTCCACTCGCAGAGTCTCGCGGCGCGAGGGCGTCCGCCGAGAAAAAGCCAGAATCTGCCGCACCAAGTTTCCCGCCCGCTTCGCCGTGAGCTGCGCCGTCGCCAAATGCGCGCCGACCTCGCCACCACGCGTCGACTGCAACTGCGCCAACTCCAGATTCCCCATGATCACCGTCAACAGATTGTTGAAGTCATGCGCCACCCCGCCCGCGAGCGTCCCAATCGCCTCCAACTTTTGCTTCTGCCGCAGATGCTCCTCCTGGCGCCGCATACGCTCCCGCGCCTCCACCGACTCCGTGATATCCAGCAGCGTGGCGAGTCGCTTCTCCCCCAGCTTCCCCAAACCCACCCGCAACCAACGCCCGCCGCCCCACTCCTGCTCAAACTCCTCTTCGCGCCCGGCGTCCGCCGCCTCGCCCAGAACCCGCAAGAGATCGTCCACCAGTCCCGAGCCCGTCGCCATCGCCCCAACCTCTTCGCCCAGCAGTCGTCGCGCCGCCGGGTTGGCCGTCTCCACCCGCCAGCCCTCCGCCCCCCGCTCCAAAACCACCAAACCCTCCCGCGCACCCTCAAACAAACCGCGGTGCCGCTGCTCACTCGCACGCAACGCCTCCGCCTGGCGCCTAATCTCCCGCGCCAGTCTGCGCAACCTCCAGACCGCCACGATCGCCACCACCAAGGCCAACGCCAATCCCGCCGCCACCGCCAGCACCACCTGCTCGCGACTGTAACCAGGCGCCGCCACATGACCGAACCACCTCTGGTAGATTTCCTCATAACGCCCCGTCCTCACCAAGGTCGCCAGCCCTTCGTTCAAACGCGCCAACAGGGCGCTGTTCCCCTTTTGCACCGCCATGCAATAGCGCACCTCGTAGCCCTCCAACTCCGCATCCACCACGCGCAGCATCTTTAGCCCCAACTGATGAGCCGAGGACAGGCCGCTTAATCTCGCCGCCAGCGTGGCATCGCCCTCCCCCGCCGCCAGACGCCGTAACGCATCCTCCACCGACGCAACCACCACGATCGACCCCTCCAACCCGGCCCGACGCAAGACCGCCTCACCCAAAGAGCCCGCGTGCACCAGAACCCTCAAACCACGCAGGTCCTCCAACGACCGCACCCTTTCATCACCCTCTCGAACAAAAATCGCCCCCGCCATGACCAGATACGGCACCGAAAAATCCGCCCTCGCCTCCCTTTCGGGAAATCGCGCGAAACTCTGCAAGACATCCACTTCGCCAGCAGAAAACGCCTCCAGTATCTCCGCGGTCGAACCCACCCTGCGTTCTAATCGCAGCCCCATCAGCGCTTCCACCTCGGCCATCAACTCATTCGCAAATCCATCCGGCGTCTCCCCTTCCCGCTCCACAAACGAAAAGGGGGCATTGTCTCGGAAAACCCCCAGCCGATACACGGCATCTTCAACGCCGGCCTCATCACCCCGGACGTAAACCGCCAGCAACCATCCTGCCAGCAACCAGAGTAAACGGGGTTTCATCGGGGTAAATTTGGATGACGCTCAGTAAATAGCCGCAACACGTCCCCGTCGCAAGTCACATCCTGCCCGCTGGCGGGTAGGCACGTATTCACGCTTGGCATCACGCATCCGCGGCCAACCATCGCGCTTACCATGAACTACCGCACCCAGGCCGAATTTTTTATCAAGGGCATCACCGCCGGCGCCATCGACGCCCCCGAGGTCATCGCTTGGTCCGACGAGGTCGTGGTCGCCGCCGACAAAACCGAAGACTGGATGCTCGAAATCTCCAGCTGCGGCCCGGAAGAACGCCTCAAGGTCCTCGGCCTGCTCAACACCGTCAAAGGCGAGGCCGATCCCGCCGAACTTGCCGCCTTGCTCAAGGCCCGCGGACTCGCCTGAACCCCATCGGCGTCCTAGCCCCCCAACACCGTCAGCACCATACCCGCCACGATGCCCAGCACCGCGGGTAGCTTGCTCCACCCGTTTTTCTCGCCAAACCACCACAGCCCGCCGGCAAACGCCACCAGCGTGCTGCCCCTCCGCAAACTCGACACCAGCGAGACGAGCGCCTCCGGCTCCCGCAACGCATCGAAGTAGAGAAAATCCGCCGCCAGCAAGGCCAGCGACACCCCGGCTATGCTCCACCGCCAGTGGAACTCCTTGCGCGGCCACCACCGCCGCCACCAGCCGATCGCCAGCGGCAGGAATAAAACCGCCAGATAGATCGAAAACCAGCACTGCACCGTGGCCGCGTCGTAACCCGCCTCGCCCAGCAGATATTTGTCGTAGAGCCCGCTGACCGCGCCGAGCAGGGTGCCTCCCACCAGCCACCATACCCAGCGGTCACGCAGAAAATGCACCCCTTCCTTCGCTCCCGCGGCCGACAACCCGATGAACGACACCAACGTGATCGCCATGCCAAGGAACTCCAGGCCCGACGGCCGCTCCCCCAGCACCAGCAGCGCCCCCACCAAGGTCCATAACGGCCCGGTCGCCCGGATCGGCGCCGTCAACGACACCGGCAGGTGCTTCACCGCGAAGTAACTGCACACCCAGGATCCCGCCACGATGGCCGACTTCAACAACATCCGCAGGTGCCCCGCCCCGTCCAGCTCCGCCACCTGCAAGGCCGGCGGCAGCCCCGCCACCGCATCCGCACCCAGCAACCCCAGCCAGACCGACGCGCTGCACACATTCGACCAAAACAACACCGGCAAAACCGCGTTCCCGTTGACCGCATGTTTGGTGCACAGCTGGTAGAGCCCGAGAAAAAACGCCGAAAGCAGACTCGCCTCCACCCAGCTCACGCCCCGTATCCTACCCGCCCACCCTCGACCGGCCGCCGTCGCCACCACGCCGCCAGCAGGCTCCCGATCACCGAGTGCATCACACTCGAAATCGCACACGGCACCGCCGTCAGCGGATCCGCAAAATGGCGCCGCGCCAACACCACACCCAGCCCGGAATTCTGCATGCCCACCTCGATTGAAATCGTGCGCGCGGTCGCCTCGTCCCCCCGCGCCACCCGCGCGGCCAGCCAGCCCAGGGCAAAACCGCCCGCATGGAGGCAGGCCACCGCACCCAACAAACGCCACCCCGCCGCCTTCACCGCCTCGGCGTTCGCCCCGATGATGCTCGCGCAGATCATCGCCACCACCACCACCGAAACCAGGGGCAGCACCGCCCCGGCCCGCCGCACCGCGCCCGGGGCCGCCCGGTTGAGCCATACGCCCACCGCCACCGGCAACACCACCACCTGAAACGTGCTCCGAAACAGGCCCCACCCGTCCACCTCCACCAGCGCGCCCGCCAGCCACCCCGTCAGCAAGGGCGTCAACCCCACCGCCAGCACCGTCGACACCATCGTCATCACCACCGACAGGCATACCCGCGCCCGCGCCAGATAGGTCACCACGTTCGAGGCCGTCCCCCCCGGACAGCACGCCACCAGGATCAGCCCCACCGCGAACGGCGTATCCAAATCAAAGATACGTCCGCAGCCCCAGCCCAGCGCCGGCATGATGGTGAACTGCGCCGCCGCTCCCAGCGCCACCTCGCGCGGCGCTCGGGCCACCGCCCGGAAATCCTCCACCGTCAGCGTCAACCCCATGCCCAGCATCACCACCGCCAGGCCCCACACGATCCACGGCCCGCCGAACCAGGTGAACCAGGCCGGCTCCACCAACGCCAGACCCGCGAAACCCGCCACCCAGAGGGGAAAGGCAAGCGTCAGGCGGGAGAGGAGACGGCTCATCGGGCTGATCGGCGGATCGCGCGAAACCACACTTCACCGCAGCGCCGCCACTTGTGCCCTGAGCACCCGGGGAAGCAAACCCAGATGCGCGGTCGGCGCCATTCCCGGATGCGCGGCCAGCGCGGCCTCCGCCCGGCCGAGCTCCGCCTCCACCTCCGCCTCCACCGCTTCGAACACCCCAAGCTTGGCCATCTGATCCAGCCGCCGCGCCAGCGCCGGCTCCGCTCGCCCCTCCAGCTCCGCCTCCAGCGCCGCCCGCTCCGCCGCCTCCAGCCTGTCCCGCAGATGGATCAACGGTAGTGTCAGCTTCCCGCTCGCCAGATCCGTGCCGAGGGTCTTGCCGATGCGTTGCTCGCGGCCGAAGAAATCCGCCAAATCATCGTAAATCTGGTAGGCCACCCCCAGGTGACGGCCAAACCGCGCCGCATCCGCCGCAAACCGGTCGCCATGCCCGCCCAGTCGCGCCCCCAGCGCACACGAAACCCGGAACAACTCCGCCGTCTTCAAATCGATCACCCGATCATAGTCCGCCCGCGTCACCGCCACGCTCCGCCGCCGCAAGGTCTGCACGATCTCACCCGCGCACACTCGCCTGGTCGACTCACTCACCGCCCGGCACACCTCCGTGGTCGGAAACAACGCGGCCAGGTGCAGCGCGTGGGCAAACAGGGCATCCCCCAGCAACACCGCCGCCGCCGGCCCGTAGCGCACCGACGCCGTCGGCCGGCCACGGCGCACCTGCGCCTCATCCATGATGTCGTCGTGCACCAGGGTCGCCAGATGCACCAGCTCCACCACCGCCGCCGCCTGCACCAGCTCAGGCGTCGCCGACACACCATCCCCCGCCCAACCCGAGAAAAACACCAGCGCCGGCCGGATGCGTTTGCCCGAGGTGTCGATGCAGTAATCGGCCATCTCCCGGATCTCCGGTTCAAACGCCTCCAGCTGCCGGCGCAGAAAATCATCCAACGCGGCCATGTGCGGCGCCACGCGTGCAAACACGCCGGCAAAATCGCGGGAGAGGTCGGGTGCAGGAAGCGCGCTCATGAAGGTTGAATCGAGCAACGTGAAGCCCGGTTCGCCCCGGTGCAACCCCGGCGCGGCGGTTTCTGCGCCACACTTGCCAAGGCCACCCGGACCGCAGCACCTTACCCCTCATGCCATGACCGCCCCCGACGTTGAACTCCACTTGGCTGTAATCGACGATCACCGTCGCCGGCCGCGCCACAAGGCCGCCCTGCCCGAAGCCACCCATCGCGCCCGCCTCGAAAACCCCGCCTGTGGCGACCGCTGCGAACTAAGCTTCGTCGTGGACACCACCTCCGACCGTCCGGCCACCCTCCGACTCGCCCGCTTCGACGGCGCCGGCTGCGCCGTGTCCCAGGCCTCCGCCTCCCTTGCGGCCTCCGACCTCGAAGGCCGCACCCTGCCCGAAGCCAAAAAACGCATCGATCTTGTGCTCACCCATGTGCTCACTCCGGGCGCGCCCGTCCCCTCCGATTTCGGCTCGCCCGCCGCCCTCGCCGTGGTGCGGGACCACCCCGCTCGCTGCGCTTGCGCCCGCCTGGCTTGGCAGGCCGCCGCCGCCGCCTTGGCCACCGCCGCCTCCTCTTAATCGGGTATTTTCATCGCTCGCCGCTTTCCAAGGTGGCCCAGGGCGGGGTCAACTCCCTATTCAAGGCTTCTTTACAAGAGCCCGCTTATGCCCCTGCCTAAAACCGTGAACCCAAGTCGAGCCGCAACTCGCGACCGCACCTCACCGACCCCCGCTCCCACTTGGTTCCCCGGGTTAGTCCTCGTTCTTGCCACAGCCTTGTTCTTCACCGGCTGCAAACCAACCACCCCGCCCACCCTCCGCATCGCCATCAACGCCTGGCCGCCCGGCGAACTGCTCTTCCTCGCCCGCGAAAAAGGTTTCTTCGCCGAAGCCGGCGTGCAGGTGGACATCATCGAGTTCGCCTCCCTCACCGACTCCCGCCGCGCCTACGAACGCGGACAAGTGGACGGCCTCGCCGCCACCTTGGTCGAGGTGCTCGCCGCCCGCGACGCCTCCGGTCGCGACCTGCGCGTCTGCCGCATAATCAATTTCTCCGACGGCGCGGACGTCCTCGTCGCCCGCAACGAAAGCGTCGCCGATCTCTCCGCCCTGCGCGGCAAACGGGTCGGCGTCGAACCCGCCTCGGTCGGCCTCCACCTCCTCACCCGCGCCCTCGATCGCGCCGGACTCGGCCTCGACGACCTGCAACCCGTGGCCAAATTTCAAACCACCCTGCCCGGCGCCCTGCTTTCCGGAGAAGTGGACGCCGTCGTCAGCCACCCTCCGGATTCGACCAACCTTCTCTCCAACCCCGCTTTCCATGTGCTCTTTTCCAGCCGCGAACTGCCGGGAGAGATTGTGGACGTCTACGCCTTCGACGCCGAAGTCATCCGGCGCGCCCCTCAGGCCCTCGCCGCGTTTAAGCAGGCGATGGACCGAGCCTTCCACGAGTTGGAACAAGACCCTGAAGGCTCGTGCCTGATCATGGCGCGCCGCCACCGCACCGACCCCGCTTCCTTCGCCCAATCCCTCCGCGACGGCATAGCCCTGGTCAAACCCGAGCAACAACACGCCTACCTGGGCCGCAGCGGCTTACTCGCACCGGTGTTGGTTTCCCTCGCCCGCACCCTTCGATACCACCAGATAATCCGTCCCGACCAAGACCCCGTCGCTTGCCTGGAACTGCCGTGACAACCTTGCCCCCGTTCCGCGCCCTGCACCGCAGGCTACTTCAGCCCTTGATGATCGCCGGAGCGGTCATCGTCCTGACCGCCGCCGCCGTGAAATACGGCACCCTTCAAGCGGGCATGAAACGCGAGGCCCTCGCTCACGCCCGCCTCATCGCCACCACCCTCATCAGCGCCACGGAAAACGTGGAGTCCGAACACGACCAGCAGCGTCTGATCAAGGCCCTGGGTGCCGCCCCCGAGGTCAGGCGCATTGTGATTTTTCGCGGTTCCCCCCCCGTGGTATCCGCCGCCACCCGACAAAACTGGGTCGGCCTCAGCTCGGCAGAACTCGACGACCCCACCATCTCAGAAATGGTCCAGGCCGCGCACTCGAACCCCAGCCAGGCCACCACTCGGCTCAATGACGACACCCTGCACTTCGTCCAGGCCTACACTTTTTTTGTGCCCGGAGGCACCCTGCGACCCACCACGGGCATCGTGGCCGTGGCGCTCGACGTCGGCCCCCTCCACCACGAAGTTCGCCGACAACTCTTGTTGCACATTCTGGGAGGCGGGCTCGCCGGTCTGCTCGTCCTGGTCAGCCTGGGCACCGCGCTGACCTTCCGTCTGGTCATCCGGCCGCTCGAGAAAATCCGCTCCCATCTGGCGTCTCGCGCCGCCGCCGACCAACCCCTGGACCTTTCCGGTTTCTCCAACGACGAAATCGGGCTCACCGCCCGCGCCCTGCACGCCGCCGAACAAGAGATCGCCCATCAAGTCGAACGCAACGACGCCAACGCCCGTCGCCTGGAAATCGCCCTCACCGCCGCACGCCAGGGCCTCTTCGAGTTCGACGCCTCCAGCGGAGCCTTCACGAATGACCGCACTTACGCCGAGCTTCTCGGCGAAGATCCCGTGACCTTCGCCGAAACTTTACCGGGCTGGCGCGGCCGCCTCCACCCCGACGATCTGGCCGCCCGCGACCAGATCGACCAATGCCTCGCCGGCCGCCTGCCCGCTTTTGACGTCGAGCTGAGGTTTCGCACCCGCGCCGGAGAATGGCGCTGGCTGCAAACCGCCGGAGCCGCCGTCCGCTCCGGCGAAGGACCAAACGCCTACCGCCTCGTCGGCACCGTGGCCGACCTGCATGAACGCAAACTGCGTGAAGCCGAACTCGCCCGCAACGAAGCCCGCTGGCGCGCCCTTTACGAGGGCACCCCCATGGGTATCATCGCCGCTGATCCCGCCACCGGCCGGATGGTCTTTCATAATCCAACCATGGCCCGCCTCTTCGGCACCGGGCCGGACGGCCTCGTCGGCCTGCACTTCAGCGAACTCCATCCGCCCGAAGCATCGGAGCGCGTGCAGCGCCACTTCTCCGCCATCTCCAACGGCGACCTTTCCCCCATCACCGTGCCCTGCCTCCGGCGCGACGGCACCACCCTCCACTGCTCGATCACCCCGCGACTTCTCGTGCTCGACGGCCGCTCCCTGCTCCTGGCCTTCTTCGCCGACGTCACCACCCAGCACCTCGCCACCCAAGCCCTGCTTTCGAACCAGCAGGAGCTCTCCAGCGCCCAACGCCTCGCCCGCCTGGGCAGCTGGCGCTCCCTGCCCGATGGCAACGGCGTAGCCTGCTCGGAGTGGATGCTCGAGCTTCTGGGTCTTAAACATCCGCCCCACACCCGGCAGGAGTTCGAGGATTTGATCCCCGAGCCCGACCGCACCGCCGCCTCGCACGCCCTGCACCGGGTTTATGCCGGCGAGACCGTCGAGCTCGAACACCGCGTGCGCAACGGCGACCGCGAACTCTGGTTCTTCACCCGCGCCGTGCCACTGCGCTCGGATAGTGGAACCGTCATCGGGGTGTCCGGCATCTCGCGCGAAATCACCGAGGCCAAAACCGCCGCGCTCACCGCCGCGCGCAGCCGCCGTCTCGACGACCTGGCCACCCTCTCCGGCGGCATCGCGCACGATCTCAACAACCTGCTCGCCCCGGTGCTCGCCACCGTGCAGCTGCTGCGCGTGCAACATCCCACCGCCGCCCAGGAGTGCGAACTCATCGAGGGCAGCGCCCGCCGCGCCTCCAACATCACCCGGCAACTCATGCACTACGCCTGCGGCGGCGAGGGACCGCGCCGCCCCGTGGCCCTCTCCCGCGAACTCCACGAACTCGTCGATTTCGTGCGCGCCAGTTTCGACCGGACCGTCGAAGTCCATCTGACCGTGCCGCCCGACCTGCCCGCCATCCTCGCCGACCCCGTCCAGCTCCAGCAAATCCTGCTCAACCTCTGCGCCAACGCCCGCGACGCCATGCCCGCCGGCGGCAGCATCCAGGTGCGCGCCGAGATCGTCCCGCCCCGGTCCGTCCCCCCAATGGGCGGTTTCGGCACGCCCGTGGTCGGCGAAGCCAGCTACATTTGTATCGCTGTATCGGATACAGGTCCGGGCGTCCCGCCCGCCCTGCTGGAACGCATCTTCGATCCCTTCTTCACCACCAAACCGTCCGACAAGGGCACCGGCCTCGGCCTCGCCAACGTGCTCGGTCTCACCCGGAGCCACCAAGGTTTTGTCACCGTCGAGAATCTGCCCGGCTCCGGCGCCTGCTTCCGCGTCTGGCTGCCCGCGCCCGCCAGCCCTCCCCTGCCGGTCGCGACCACCACGGCTGAAACCGCCGGGGAGCCGGCCCAGGCCAAACGACGCTTCGTCCTCGTGGCCGACGACGAACCCGCCATCCGACAAACCCTCGCCCTCGTGCTTGCCCAGCACGGCCTGTCCGTCTTGGAGGCCGCCGACGGCCACGCGGCCGTGCATCTCCTGCAAACCCGGGGCGCCGAGATCGGCCTGCTCTTCACCGATATCGGCATACCCGGCAAAAATGGTCTGGAAATCTGCCGCGCCGCCCGGAGCGTCCGCGAACGTTTCCCCCTCGTGGTCATGACCGGCATGGCGGGCCGCGCCATCCTCGACTCGGTCCAGGCCCTGGGGCCCCTCGCCCTGCTGGCCAAACCCTTCACCCTCGGCGACGTAAACTCAGTCGTGGAGAAATGGCGCGCCGCCGGCACCCGCGCGCCCTTCGGCGTCCCTTGACGCTCCGCCCCCTTCTCACCCCCGGCCGGCCAGCCAGCGGTCGTAATCCGCCCGCGGCACGAAACGCAACGCGGCCGAGTTGATGCAAAACCGCAGACCGCCCGGGCGCGGACCGTCCTCGAAAACATGCCCCAAATGACCGCCGTCCACCGCGCAATGCACCTCGACGCGCCTCATGCCGTGGCTCTCGTCCACCTGCGCACCCACAAACTTCGCCTCCACCGGCCGGGTGAAGCTCGGCCACCCAGTGCCGCTGTCAAACTTGTCGCGCGAATCGAACAGGGGCGTGTCGCTGCCCACCGAGAAATACACCCCGTCTACGTGATGATCCCAGAAAGCGTTGCGAAACGGCGGCACCGTGCCCTGCTCCCGCGTCACTCGATACTGCTCCGGCGTGAGCAAGGCCCGCCACTCGGCCTCGGTGCGCGCTACCGGCCGCCCAGCCATCTCTATCAACACCCGGGAAGGCAGACCGCAGGCGGATTTTTCAACGGAAGTATGCTCCATGCCCGCATCCAACCCAATTTGCCGCGCCGCGCAACCCCGCCGGTCACGCCTCGCGGATGCGGAACGTCAGCTCCTGCACGTCGCTCTTGCCATCCGGCCGCGCCGGCATGCGCACCCGGGCAAACGCCTCCCGCACCGAACGATCAAACTCCGCGTTGCCCGACGACCGCTCGATACGCACCCCGCTGATCGTGCCCGCCGCCGTCACCGTAAAACTGACATCCGCGCTCAGCAGATCGCTGATGCCCGCCGGCTTTTCGTGCGCCTCGCGCAGCCGCTGGATCAACATCGCGAAATACGCCCTCATGCGGTCGCGCTCCGCCGCGGACAAGGCCGTGCCGCCCGCCCCCTTGCTGCCCGCGCCGACCGCCCCGGCCACCCCTTTTTTGATCGCTCCAGGATCCAGACGCGGCCCCGGCCGATCATCCGCCGCCTTGGCGGCCGACACGCGCTGGGACGGATTGGTTTTACCCGCGTTGGCCTTGGCAAAATCCTCGTAGGAGACGCGCTTCTTTTCCAGCTCAGCCTCCTTGGCCGCACGCGCCTCCGCCTCGCGCTGCTGCTTCAGCTCGCGCTCCACCTTCCGCTGCTCCTGACGAATCGTCGTCTTTATCTGACGGGAGAAATTCGGCGTCGGCGGAGCGGCGACCGTTG
>CAYNUW010000063.1:0-13925 GCA_964400455.1 uncultured Akkermansia sp.
ATCGGTGCGAAACCAGTAGGTCAGGTCGATCACATCCACCACCGCGGCACGCACGGGATCCGCCAAGATGGCGTCCTGCACGTCCTTGGTCGCGCTCTGCGCGACCAGCGGCCGACGGCCGGTCTCGCGCCGCCACTCCGCCACCACATCGAGCCAGAACTCCATGAAATGCAGCGGTCCCGTGTTTTCAGCCGAAAGCGTGTGGATGACGTTCGTCTCGTCGGCAAGGTTCGCCAGACACTGCCGGATGTAGGCGCGATGGATTTCCCGTCTCGCCGGGTGCGTGACGTCATAAAATTCTTCCGCCATTTTGATCGTGTCCCCGGTAAACGGCGGCGGTTCGGTGAAACCGGTGTCGTTGACGTTGTTCACCGTGCGCCAAGGCGAATCCACCCAGTGCGCGCCGGACTCAAGGATGTTATGCTGGAAATACATCTCGTTCACCAGCACCAAACCATGTTTGCGCGCCTCGGCCGCGAACTCCCTCAACCGGCCGAAATACCAAGGATTGTAACGGGTCAGATCGTAGCGGCTAAGCCCGTCCCACGCCGTGCCCGTGCCGCTTCGCGCGAAGGGCTGCTCAAAAAACGGCGGCCAAACCTCCGCGTCCGGTCGGCGCACCATCTGATGATCATCGCGGCGTCGATCATACCAGAGCCCATAATGCTGCCGCAGAGCCACCTGGCCGGCGCGAACCATGGCCTCAGCCACCGCCGGCGGCTCATCCGTCAGCCCGGTGCCCATGCGACCCGGAGCGAAGCGGGTCAAGGCCGGCCCCACCTCCTTGGCTCGCGCGGGAAGCAGGCGGCCACGCCACCAGGCGACCTCGGTTTGTTTTCCGACGAGGCGTTCCTCGCCCGCAAACAGCACCCCGTTGACCAGCCGCAAGGGTTTATCAGCCAAGCTTCGCGAGCTTGCGTCTTGGCGCGTGCCTGGCGACACGATCACCTGCTCCAGCGGCGGCGCGCTTACATCACCGAGCGCCTCGCGATCCGGCCCGAACTTCGCCAGTGCGGCCAGCGCTCGACTTTCCCCCAAACGCTCCGACAACTGCGCTCGGTAGAGCGATTCCGGCCGGGCAAACTCGCTTGTCATGCTCCAACGCCCGTCGCCGACAAACTGCGCCCAGACGCCCACCGCCCAATTCATCGCCGTAGGAGGTTGCCTGCAAATCATGACCCCCGCGCTGCATTGCCAAAGCATCGAGTTCAGGGCCGCCCAGCCCGCCCCCTGATTATACGTCTCCAAATTATCAATACGCAGCGCGCCGCCGTCGATCCGCACCCCGTCAAACAAAAGCCCGGAGGCCAGACTGCCCACCGAACCGCTGAAACCGCTTGAGCCCGCCGCCTCGCATTCGAGGAATACATTGGGCCCCGCCGCCAGCCAGCCGGCCACGAAGTCATTGCGGCCCTCTTCCGAAAAGCACCGCAGAAACAACACCTGCTGCCCGCGGTTGTGAAACGCCATGCGTCGGTAACCCGCGCGCTCCGAGACCGGAGCCAGCGAGCGGCAGTCCTGCACCGTCACCCGCGCCACCTTGGCCCCCACTTGCACCGCCGAACTCACGAAGTGGACCGCCGTCACGTCCACCACCCAACCATCGCGCAGCGCGTGCAGGTCCACTGCGTTCCAGGCATGTTGCTCATCCAGCGGATTGGCGCGGTCATACTCCGACTCGCAGCGCAGATGCTCAATGCCCGCCTCGGTCACGTAGCCCTCCTGCACGTAGGCCTCCAACTTGGCTCCGCCGAAACGCTGTTCCAGCGCCAGAGTCAGCGGAGCATCCAAAGTCAACACGTCCCCCGCCACCGCCGTCACCACCCGGTCCCAGCTTACGTTCAGGGTTCCAGGCTTCCACTGGTAGCCTTGGCGTGCGGGCGAATCATCCATGCCCATGGCGTGTATCCACTCCGTCGTGCTCGGTCGCTCGATCATGACCGCCACGCCGGGCTGAAACGAGGCCGCATCCGTCACCCGCACCTCCCGCGAACCAACCGGAACCACATCATCCGCCAACCCCGCCGGCGCGCCCAGTTTTCGCCGCCGGTCGTTACCGGCTATCTCGATCAGCGCCCGACGCCCCGTGCCCAGCGCCACCAAAACACTTCCATCCACACCCGATCCCGAACCACGCAGAACCACGCCGCCCGTGGTGATTTTCAGCTGCCCGGCGATCTCATACCGTCCAGGCGCCAGCACCACCGCTCCACGACGCCCCTCGGAGTCGGCCGGCAGCGACGAAACATAGTCGATCGCCGCTTGGATACGCCGACCGTCTTCGCCCTCGACCGGCGCCACGCGCACCTTGGCCGCGACCACGGGTATGGAAAAACCGCCCCCGCGATATCCCGCATGGGAATAATCCGGAACCCGATTACCCGCCGCATCCCGTTCGTAAAGCAGCACGCCGTTCTCATCCGGACGCACCGGTGGCGGCACCTGCGCGGCGCGTCCCCAAGCCGCCACCATCAGGCAGGCCACCATCAGCAGGTAACTCCGGCGAGACATCATAAAACGTGCGATCATCACACCAAGTTTAGGGCAACTTTACCAAAATCTCGCCGAGATCAGCGCGACGCGCCCGCTCTACGCCGTCCACCCAGACCGAAAGACCCGCCCCCCGTCCAAAGCGCGAACCATCGCGGTCCCAGAGAATGGCAAGTTCCCGGCCGAGGTAGCGCACGCGCTCAAGGCAAAACCAATCCCACTCACCGTTCGGCAAAAGGGGCGATACCTCCAGGACGTCATCCGCCCTCGGCCGCAAACCCGCCAGTCCCGTGATCAGAAGATCGGCAAAGGTGGAGTGATTGTAATAAAAACTACGTGGATCGCGCCCCTTCAGCCAAGCGCCCGTGGTCTCGTCCTGATACTCGCCGATGTAGGGTAACCCGTCATAGACATGACTGCGCGAATAAGTCACGAACGCCTCGAACCAATCACGGGCGCTCACCACCTCTTGTGGATAGTCGCGAAGCACATTGCCCAACGCGGTCAAGGTCTGCGACGTGGCGAAGGGCCAGACCGCGCCGTCCCACTCGCACGTGCCGGTGCCATGGCTGCGAAACCGCGGATGCCGGCGCTCCGCCGTCGTCAGCCCCCAAGGCGCTTTGAACCCCGTCTCGTCGATCATCTGCCGCCATGCCACCTCGTAACCCCGACCGGCCTCCGGCAGGTTAAAATACCAGGGAATAAAGCCGATGGCCTCGCGAACGTCTATCGGTTGCAGCTCCTCCGTGACCGAACCGAAAAACTCCAGCGACGGATTCCACAAAACTGCCTGCACCCCGGCCCTCAGGCCGGCAGCCTTGGCGGCAAACTCGCCCGCCAATTCCGGCCGACCCGCCATCCGCGCAATCTCCGCCAACGCGACCGCGTTGCCATACATGTAGACACTGATCGTCGGCCGCACGTTCTTCACTTTGCGACCGCCACTGATTGATTCTTCCATCGCGTCCCAGACATCATGCTGCCAGAACATACCATCCGGCCGCATTTTTGCCTCTTCCCAGCGTTTGTAATCCGCCACGAGTTCGTCCAGCAGCCCAACCAGAAACGCGGTGTCACGCGTAACTTTCCAGCGCGACCACAGCGCATGTTGCAACCATTGCGAGTAGCGATGAAAGAGGTCGACGGGCGCGCCTTCCTTGCCTCGCAGCCAATACAAGACATAGTCGTCGTGCCAGGCTTGGTTGTGCAGCCAGCGCCCTTCCATCAAATGATGTCCAAGCCCGCTGCTCACCGGCCGCGAACGAGTAATAAATTCGGTGAACACCCAACGCCCGCTACCGGCGTCGCGCCGCAAATGTTTACGCAGCGCCCACCAACGAAACCAGTAGGTCTCCTCGAGCTGTGGGTCCGGACAAACAAAACGCGGCACCTGCGCCGCCAACCAGTCGGCCGCCTCGGCGTTCGGCACGTGGTTGATCACGGTCTCCGGCTCCATGGTATTGAAGCGCCGCACGTGACGCTCGATCACCTCGCGACCCACCACCTCAGCCACCGAATCCGTCGCACCCGAAGTCGTGGCCAGGCAGAGTCCGACAAACAAGGCGCGCCATGCGCTTCCGTGAGGCTTCAACATCATGTGGGGTAGGTTAAATTGTTCCGCCGAGGGGTTAACTGACAAATCTATAGGTAGATTACCGTTAGTTCTTCCCCATAAAAAAATAATTAATCCAGTATCCTAATATTCTTCACAGTGAGAAAGACCTGCTGCCGTTTACAAAATACCTTGAGTTTTTCCGCCCGGCCGAACGAGACGATTGCATAGCAGCGACTAAGCTCGGTCCCCGGCCTTCACGCAAGTCCCGCCCCGTTTCAGCAGGCGCCCGCAAGCGCAGTGCCTAAACTATTTTTAAGGTTCCCCCCTCCGCGTGTTCTGCGGTTGCCAAGCTCGAACCCGGCGTTTCTGCGTAACCATCCCGGCCCACCCAGCCTCCAAGTTCGCCCCGTTTACCCCGCATGGACGCCTCCGCTCCCCTAACCTTGCCTCAGTCTCCCCGGCTTCACTTCGGTCCGGGCTGCTCGGCTGACGCCCTTTCCCTCCTTGCTAACGAAGGTTACCGACGCGCCTGCATCATCACCTCGCCCTCGGTGTTAAACTCGGCCTTGCTCCAAGCCGACACCCTGCGCGGCTGCGGACTCGCGGTGGAGGTCCTGCACGATGTGCCCCCCGAGCCGACAAACGAATACTTCGAGACCTTGCGCGCCCGCGCTCGCGCCCTCGCACCAGACTTGGTCATCGGCCTCGGCGGCGGCAGCGTGCTCGATGTGGCCAAGCTCGTGGCCGCCCTGCACGACCGACTCGAACCTGTTGCGGATTTTTACGGCATAAACGTCCTCCGCACCCGCCGGACCGCCCTGGTCTGCGTGCCCAGCACATCCGGAACCGGGAGCGAGGTCTCGCCGAATGCCCTGCTGCTCGACACCGGCTCCGTGGCGAAGAAGGCCGTTATCAGCCCCGCCCTGGTCCCCGACGTCGCCATCGTCGATCCGGCGCTCACGCTTTCGCTGCCGCCCGCCCTGACCGCCACCATCGGCATCGACGCCCTCGCCCATTGCCTCGAAACCTACGCCAGTCGTGTCGCCCACCCGCTGGTGGACTTGCGTTCCCTCGAAGGCGTGCGCCTCATCGGCGCCCATTTGGAGCGCTGCGTCCGCGACGGCACCGACCTCGCCGCCCGCTCCGCCGTGGCACTCGGCAGTCTTTACGGCGGGTTCGGCCTCGGCCCGGTCAATACCAATGGCGTGCACGCCCTCGCCTACCCGCTAGGCGGCGAATTTCACCTGCCCCACGGTCTCTCGATCGCACTGCTCCTGCCGCATGTGGTCCGTTTCAACTTGCCCGCACTCCCCGAGCGCCACGCGACGCTGGCTCGCGCTCTCGGGGGTCAGGGCGCCGCCGAACTACCCGATCTGCTCACTTCGCTCATCGCTCGCTGCGGCGTCGACGCCCGCCTCTCCGCGCACGGCATCCCTCGCTCCGCGCTGCCCCGTCTCGTCGACGCCGGCCTGCTCGTCACCCGGCTGCTAAAAAACAATCCGCGCGAAGTCACTCGCGAGGACGCCCTGCGCATCTACGAAGCCGCCTACTAGCCACACCGCCCAACTGCCCGCCCGCCTCGCCCACCGACTAGTCCTCCTCGTCTCCCATGCCCGCCACACCCGCCCGCCACCACGGCGTCATCGTTCCCCTTGTCACCCCGGTAACCCCCGGCGGCGATCTCGACACCCCCGCCGCCGAGCGCTTGGTCGATCATCTCGCGTCCAACGGCTGCGGCATGTTGGTCCTCGGCACCACCGGCGAGGTCGCTTCGCTGCCCCCCGGCCTGCGTCGTCGCTACGTGGAGCTCGCCGTTCGCGTGGCTTCCGGCCGCACCCCGGTCTTTGCCTGCAACGCCGCCAACTGCGCCGCCGACGCCATCGAGGCCGGCCGCGTCTACCTCGCCGCCGGAGCCGATGCGGTGGTCGGCCTCCTGCCCAACTACTACAAGCTCGAGGCTCCGGAAATGCTCGCCTGGTTCGAACGTCTCGCCGACGGCGTGGGCGGCCCGTTCATGATCTACAACATGCCCGCGACCACCGGCATGTCGCTCCCACTCGATTTGATCGAACGGCTCGCCTCTCGGCCGAACGTCACCGGACTCAAAGACTCGGAAGGCACCGCCGGTCGGCGTGAGGAGGTGGCCCGACGCTTCGGCGGCCGGGCCGACTTCTCCCTCTTCATGGGCATCGCCGCCCACTCCGTCGCCGCGCTTCGCCTGGGCTTCGACGGCCTGGTTCCCAGCTCGGGCAATCTGTATCCCGAAAGGTGGGCCGCACTCTACGCCGCCGCGCGTGCCAGCGACTGGGCCGCCGCCGAACGGCTGCAAGCCCAACTCGACGCCCTAAACACAATTTTCCAGCGCAACCGCAGTCTCGGCCAATCCCTCGGCGCCCTCAAATCCGCCCTGGCTTTGCGCCAACTTTGCGGACCCGACATGCTGCCACCCTTGCTCCCGCTCTCCCCGGCCGAACAGCGAACCGTCCAGGCCGAGGTCGCCTTGCTCGGTTAAGCTCCGACCCATTCCCGTCCGATTCTCCGTCCGCATATGCCGCGCCCACCCCGCATCGTTCTCGCCGACGACCTTACCGGCGCGGCCGAAGTCGCGGCCGTCGCCCACGCGGCGGGCTGGCGGGCGATGGTGCTGACGCGGGCGCTTCCCTGCCCCCTCGAAACGGATGTTCTGGTGCTTGACCTAAACACCCGCCTGGCCAGGGCCTCCTCTGCTGCGCGGATTGCGGGCAACGGTCTAAAGAAACTCGCCCCCTACGCCCCTGCCGCCGAGGTTTTCTGCAAGTTCGATTCCGTGCTGCGTGGCCCCGTTCTCGCCCAACTCGCCGCCGCCACCCGAGCCGCGGGCCGTTCACGCGCCTTGCTCGTGCCCGCCAACCCTTCGCTCGGACGGGTTTTGCACCAAGGTCGCCTTTCCATCGCCGGCCGCCCCTTGCACGAGACGAACTTCGCCCGCGACCCCTCCCACCCACGCACCAGCTCGGACGTCCTCGCGCTCCTCGGCCGATCCCGCCGGCTGCGCGTGGCGGTCGTCACCCCGGCCACCGATGTATCGTCCGCCACCGGAATTCTGGTGGGCGAAGCCGCCTCAGCCACCGAAGTGGAACACTGGGCGAGCACCTTGACCCCCGACACCCTGCCCGCCGGCGCGGCTGATTTCTTCCGCGCCTGGTTGGGCCGGAATCCCGCGCACCTCGTTCGCGCCGACGCCCCACACCTCGCCGCTCCCGCGCTGCTCCTGCACGGCACCACCGCCAACCCCGCCCCGACCGGCGCGCATCGCCTAACCCCGGACGCTGCGGCCAACCTCGTCGCGATCGCAGACCAACTACGCCTACGGCAGGGCGCGACCCTCGCCGCACCCGCCGTCCATACCGACTCGGCGGATGCCGCCGCGAACGTGCGCACCGGCTTCGCCCGGGCGGTGGCCGCGTTGCACCGCCAACACGCGTTTAAGCATCTGCTGGTTGCGGGCGGAGCCACCGCCGCCGCCGCCTTGTCCGGCCTGGGGTGGCACCAACTCGACGTCCTCCATGTCTGGGCCCCGGGCGTCGTGAGCCTTCGTCCCCTCGCCGCCCCCGACCACACGCTTACGCTCAAACCCGGAAGCTACCCCTGGCCCGACCAACTCCGCCAAGCCCTGCCGCTCTCCCTTTTTTAATCAAACTTCCCCATGCCCGACCTGCCTTTGCTTGCCCTCACCCTCGGCGACCCCGCCGGCACCGGCCCCGAGCTCCTCACCAAGGCACTTGCCATGCCCGAAGTGCGCGCACTCTGCCGCCCCCTCGTCATCGGCGACGCCGCGGTGCTCGACGCCGCCCGCCGCTACACCGGCATCAACGCTCGGATTCTCACCTGCGACACGCCGGAAGCCGCCACCTTTGCCGACGATGCGCTCACCGTGCTCGATTTGCGCAACGTCGACAGCGCCAAACTCCAGCTCGGCCGCGCCGATCCGATGTGCGGCCACGCCGCCTACCAATACGTCAAAACCGCCGCCGAGCTGGCCCTCGCCGGCCGCGTCGGGGCCATCGTGACCTCCGCGATCAACAAGGCCGCGCTCAACGCCGCCGGCCACCATTTCGACGGCCATACCGGCCTGCTCGCCCAGGTCTGCCAGTCCCCCGGCGCCACCATGATGCTGGTCGCCGACAAACTCCGCGTCAGCCACGTCTCCACCCACGTCTCACTGCGCCAGGCCATCGACCGCGTGCGCCCCGAACGCATCGTCAAAGTGCTCCAGCTGACTCATGCCGCCGTGCGTCGCCTCGGCATCGCCCACCCCAGACTCGCCGTGGCCGGGCTCAATCCCCACGCGGGCGAGGGCGGTCTTTTCGGCGACGAGGAGGCGACCTACATCGCCCCCGCCATCGAACAGGCCCGCGCCCTGGGCATGGAGGTCTCCGGCCCCTGGCCAGGCGATACGGTGTTCTTCCGCGCGGCCCAAGGCGAGTTCGACGGGACCGTCGCCATGTATCACGATCAAGGACACGTGGCCGCCAAGATGCTCGGCATCTGGCGCGGCGTGAACGTCACCCTCGGGCTCCCCATCCTCCGCACCTCGGTCGAGCACGGCACCGATTTCGCCAACGCAGGCACCGGCCGCGGCGACCCGCGCAGCCTCATCGAGGCGATCAAACTCGCCGCCGCCCTCGCCCGCCAACCCGCCGCCGCCTCGTCGCCATGAAACGTCTCGCCATCCTGCTTCTCGCGCCTTGCCTCGCCGTTTCCGCCTCCGCTGCCACGCCCCCCCTGCGCTTCGAGGGCGAGATCCACGTCACCCCCACCGCCGACGGCGGCCTGCCCCCCGTGGTCGGTGTGCAGAATATCCAGGTTTACCGCGCCAATCGCACCGCCCCGCAGCACGCCGATGGTCTCGCCCACACCTACCTCCACGCACCCATGCTCTGCCACTGGGGGGGCCGCTTCTTCCTCCAGTATCTCAGCGGCCCGGTAAACGAGCACGACCACCCGACCGTCACCTCGCTGACAAGTTCACCCGACGGCCTGACGTGGGACCCGCCGCGCACCCTTTTCCCCGCGCTCGATCTGCCCGACGGCACCCAGACCGTCGCCCACCAGCGCATGGGTTTCTACGTCGCGCCGGACGGTCGCCTGCTCACCCTCAGCTTTTACGGCAAGGCCCCTTCGCCCAACGACGGCACCGGCCCCGGACGCGTGGTGCGCGAGATTCTTGCCGACGGCTCCTTCGGCCCCATCCATGTCCTGCGCGCCAACGCGCGGTCCGCCTTCCCCGCCTTTCGCCTGCCGTATCCGGATTATCGCGACTCCGCCGACGCCGGCTTCGTCGCCGCCTGCGAAGCCTTGTTGGCCGACAAACTCATGCGCGCCCAGTGGTGGGAGGAGGAACAGCTCGACGAGACCGGCTTTTACCGCGCCCGCGGCAAGGCTCTTTCCTACGTCACGCGACCCGACGGCTCCGTGCTGGGCATCTGGAAGAACCGGATCGTCGCCGTGACGTCCGACCAGGGAGAGTCCTGGCAACAACGCGGCTTCGCCGAAAACCTGCCCAACAACGCGTCAAAATACTGGCTGCAAGCCACCGCCGACACGCGCTACGCCCTCGTTTTTAACCCCACCGAGCGCAACCGCTACCCGCTCGCCCTCGCCACCAGCGACGACGCCGAAACCTTCTCCACGCTCCAGACCGTGCACGCCGAACTGCCCGACCAGCGCTTCGGCGGCTACCTCAAGAACCTCGGCCCGCAATACGTGCGCGGCATCGTGGAGGGCAATGGTCGCCCACCCGACGCCGACTCCGCCTTCTGGCTAACCTACTCCGTAAACAAAGAAGACCTCTGGGTGGCCCGTGTGCCCGTGCCCGCCGTCGCCGCCGTGCCCCCGGGACCGGTGCGAGACGACTTCGAGGCCGGCGCTCCCGGCGCCCTGCCCGCCGGCTGGAACATCTACTCGCCGCTCTGGGCACCGGTGCGCGTGGTCGACACCCACGCCGGCCGCGCCCTCGAACTGCGCGACGAGGACCCCTACGACTATGCCAGGGTGGAGCGCGTCTTCCCCGAAACCCATGGCGTAAAGATCACGTTCAAGGTGATGGCCCGCCAGGCCGACGCCCGCCTGGAAATCGACCTGCTCGACGCCGCCGGCCTCCGCCCCGTGCGCCTGGCCTTCGAGGAGAACGGTCGGCTCCGCGCCTGCCACGAGGCCCAATGGATCGACGCCGGCCCTTACGAGGTCGGCCGCTGGCACGAGTTTTCCCTGGAGATACCCGTCGATCCCGCCGCCGACCGCTGCGCGGTGCTGGTGGACGGCGCACCGCGCCTGCCGCGCCCGGCTTTTTTCACCGACCCGGTGACCAGCGTGCGCCGCCTCGCCTTCCGCACCGGCGAATATCGCCAACGTGGCTACGGTGGCCGCGATCTGCCCGGCGCAGACCTGCGGTCTCCCGCCGCCGCGTTTTTGATCGACGACGTGGTCATCACCGCTTTGCCCGGCGACTGATCCCCACCCCGCCGCCCACACCGCTCTTACCCCACCCTCCCCATGCCCCGCCTCCAAACGCCGGATGTCCTTGTCCTCGTTCTCTACCTCGCCGGCATCGTCTGGTTAACCCTCAAGGCCGCCCGGCGCACTCGCAGCGCCGACGACTACTTCGTCGCCGGCCGCTCCATGCCCGCCTGGGCCGTGGCCATGGCCATGATGGCCGCCCTCATCAGCAGCAACACCCTCGTCGGCCACCCCGCCACCGCCTACCAAAAAGGCCTCATCCTCCTGCTCGGCAGCCTCACGCTGCCGCTGGTGCTCATCTTCGTCGCCCGGGTCATCGTGCCTTTTTACCGCAACGTAGTCGGCATGAGCGCCTACGAATACCTCGGGGCCCGCTTCGGCGTGGGCGGACGCCTTTACGCTTCGGGCTGCTTTATCGCCGACCGCCTCTTCGACGTCGGCGTCACCATGCTCACCAGCGCCGTGCCCGTCAGCGTCATGACCGGCTGGCCCCTGAGCGACGTGGTGCTGTGGATGGCCGTATTCACCGTGGCCTACACCATGGTCGGGGGCATGTCGGCCGTGGTCTGGACCAGCGTGGCGCAGGGGCTGGTTTTTGTCGCCGCCGCCGGCATCATCGTCGCCCGGCTGATTTTCGCTCCGGAGTGTGGTCCGGTGGGCGCCGTCTTTGGCGCCGCCTGGGACGCGGGCAAATTCTCCCTCGGCGACTTTTCGTTTACCTGGGAATCCCTCTTCGACGCCAGCCTCACCACTCAATGGCTGCTTCTGGTCGCCTACACCGCCAACTGGGCCCGCCGCTACATCGCCGACCAACACATGGTGCAGCGTTACCTCATCGCCAGATCCGACGCCGAAGCGAGTCGCGGCGTGCTCTGGAACGGCCTGCTCTGCGTTCCCGTTTGGGCCGTTTTCATGCTCATCGGCGTTCTGCTTTTCGGCTACTACACCCTCAGCGGAGCCACCCCGCCAGCGGCCAGCGACGAGATCGTGCCGCACTTCATTTTGCACCACATGCCCACCGGGTTGATCGGCCTGATGCTCGCCGCCATCCTCGCCGCGTCGATGTCGTCCATCAGCCCCGACTTGAACAGCATCTCCACCGCCTTCACCGCCGATATCTTGGGCCACTTTCGCCCCGGCCTCTCCGACCGCGCCAAACTGCTCGCCGGCCGCCTCGGCGTGGCTCTCTTCGGTCTGCTCGCCATCGCCGTCGCCCTGCTCATGGCACCCAAGGACAGCGCCTCCACCATCCTCGAACGCGCCGTCACCGTGGCCGCCATCCTCTCCGGTGGCATGTTGGGTTTGTTCTCGCTCGGCTTTTTCACCCGTCGCGCCACCCGCCAGGGCTGCTACGCGGGTCTGGCCGCCTGCGCGGTCTTCACCACCTGGGGCACACTTACCTCCGGGCGGGAACCCCTGCTCGACCTGGGTTTCAACTTTCCCCTCAACCCGATCTTCATCGGCCTGCTCGGGCACCTCATCGTCTTTGGCGTCGGCTACGCTTGGAGTCGCGCCTTCGGCGGCTACCTGCCTGGCGACCTCGATCGCCTCACCTACCGTCAATCCACCCGTTAACTCCTCCCCACCCCTTACCGTGAACCGACTGCGCCTGCTTTTCGCTTTTCTCCCCCTTGCCCTCGCCGTCTCGACTGGAGTCTGCGCCGCAATCACCACCCCGGCCGATGCCTCCAACCGTGTCCTCTATGGCGCCGAGCGCCTCGCTCGCGCCCTGCCCGCCAACCCGCCGTCCGTCGTGCTCCAACTCGCGACCGGCTCGCGCGGCCCCGAAAGTTTCAAGATTCAACGTAGCGCCGGAGGCGTGGTCACCGTCCGGGCCGGCGACGACACCGGACTGCTTTACGGCACCCTGGAGCTGGCTCGCCTGGCATCGCAGCCCGGTGGATTGCCCGCGGACTTGGCCGTCGACGAGTCGCCCACCATGGTGCTGCGAGGGCCCTGCATTGGGATGCAGAAAACCTACTACCTGCCCGGACGAAAGGTTTACGAATACCCCTACACCCCCGAGGAGTTCCCCTTCTTCTACGATCGCGCCTACTGGACCGAATACCTCGACCACCTCGCCGATCTGCGCTTCAACACCCTTTACCTTTGGAACGGGCATCCGTTCGCCTCGCTCGTTCGACTGCCGGACTACCCGGAGGCCGTCGAGGTCTCGGATGAGGTTTTCGCCCGCAACGTCGAGATGTTCCGCTGGCTCACCGCCGAGTGCGACCGTCGCGGCATCTGGCTCGTCCAACAGTTCTACAGCATCCTCATCTCCAAACCCCTCGCTGAAAAACACGGTCTCGATTCCCAACTCCATGCGTGGAACGACCTCGCCGCCGACTACACCCGCAAATCCATCGCCGCCTTCGTGCGCGAGTTTCCCCACGTTGGGCTCATGCCCTGCCTCGGCGAAGCCCTGCAGGAGCAGAACGCCCAGACCCGCTGGATGACCGAGGTCATTTTGCCCGGGGTGAAGGACGGCATGGCCGCCGCGGGCCTCACCGAGGAGCCGCCGGTCGTGCTGCGCACCCATGCCACCGATGCCACCAAGGTCATGCCCGAGGCGCTCAAGGTTTACCGCAATCTCTACACCGAGGCCAAATTCAACGGCGAATCCCTCACCACTTGGGAACCTCGCGGCGTTCGCCAGGAACTCCACTTGGAAATGAGCCGCGTCGGCTCCAGCCACATCGCCAACGTCCACATCCTCGCCAACCTCGAACCCTTTCGCTACGGAGCCACCGATTTCATCCAAAAGTCCGTGCTCGCCATGCGCGACCGACTCGGCGCCCGCGGCCTGCACCTCTACCCGCTGTTCTACTGGGACTGGCCCGTCTCGCCCGACATCACCGAACCCAAACTCAAGCAATGGGAGCGCGACTGGCTCTGGTTCGAGGCCTGGGCCCGCTACGCTTGGAATCCAGATCGCGATGCCGCCGCCGAACGCGCCTATTGGAGCGGCCGCCTCGCCGACCAGTTTGGCCCCGACGCCGCCCCGCATGTGCTCGACGCCTACAACGCAGCCGGCGAGTGCGCGCCGCGCATCCTGCGCCGCTTCGGCATCACCGAGGGCAACCGCCAAACCATGGCCCTCGGCATGACCCTCGACCAGCTTGTGCGCCCCGAAAAATACCGCGAATTTCCCGAGCTCTGGGAATCCCAATCCCCCCCCGGCGAACGTTTGAAGGAATTTGCCGAGCGCGCCTGGAAACAGGAACCGCACCAAGGCGAGACGCCCATCTCCATCAACGCCGAGGTCCGCCACTTTTCCGCCCTCGCCGTCGCCGCCATCGAGGCCGCCGCGCCGCTGGTCACCCGCAACCGCGACGAGTTTCACCGCCTGCGCAACGACATCCTCGCCATCCGGGCCATGTCG
>CAYNUW010000064.1:0-13919 GCA_964400455.1 uncultured Akkermansia sp.
TGTTCACCTTCATCCTGCCCCTGCGCGCCAATGGACAAGGGGCCTTGAGAGAAGCAGCCTAATGCTCCGTTCTGAAGTTACCGCGGAGTAAGCGTTGGCCCCTCAAGCCAGCGTCCCGCCACCCCCAAAACCGTGGAGGTCTCCGGCACCCCCATTTCATTTTGCTGCAAGTTGGCAATGACTGCCTCAGCGCTACGCCTTCCGATTAGATCCGGTTGCAAATCGATACCCGCGCTCGGCACCTCGGCCATCAGAAGATTCAGGCAAACAAACCCATGGGTCTCGGGCACTCGCGCTCCTTCCGCCGCCATCCAAGGCATCACCCGCGTCCAGTGACTCAACACCACGTCAGGTTGATGTTTCCGAAACCATGCTCGAAACTCCGCTTCCGCCACCGCCACGCCGCTCGCGCGCAAAGGAGGCACCGCCTTCCGCGCGAAATGATGCCCTTGCATCACCAGAAACGCCCCCTCCCACCGATGGTGCAGTCGTTCGTCGATGTGTTTCGATAACACCAAACCCGGACGCTTAAAGCCCGCCGCACGAATCCGCTCCAAGGCCTCCACCATGTTGCGGTGATGATCCGGACACACCGTGTTGAGTGGAGGTTGATGAATGACATAGTCGGTGTAAATGCCCGCATAGTTGGGCCAATCTAAGTCCGCAAAATTCGGTTCGCCCCAACAGGGCAACAAGATGATGCCATGTATGCCCCTCGCCTTCAAAATCCCATCCAAACGCTTAACACTTACACCCTTGCTGGATACCGTGAGTTTTTCAGCGGCAAAACCCAGCTCGCGCGCCCGCGCTTTGGCGGCAACCCTAAGCTTATCCGGAAACTGCGTGGCGTACAGGGGCCGGCCATCATGCTCCACCTCAATCAAGGCCAGCACCCCTCGAAAAGATCCCCCCTCAGAGCGACGCATTTGTGACATCAAGGCCGCTGCCAGTGGATTACTCTTGTAGCCGGCCGCTTTTGCGGCCGCCTGCACTCGTTCCCTTGTCGCGGGACTAACGCGTGGCACCCCACGCAACGCTTCCGAAACGGTGGCGCGAGACAAGCCCAGCTGCGCCGCAAGACTACGAATTGTTGCCATATCTCAGACTGTCTGAACAATGCCCATTGGCGGCGAGTCAAAAATGCCGGCATGGAACAGGAATCTAGTCCACCCCAGCCCCGCCCTTAATCGTCGTCCGATTGAACGTCCCCTCGACCCGCGTCAACTTGCGCAGTCCGTCGCTACTCCCCATGAAGTCCGCCCCTCGTTTAACCAATACGCCTAAGGCATTTACCTTAATCGAACTCCTGACCGTCATCGCCATCATCGGCATACTTGCCGCCATCCTCATTCCAACGGTCTCTAAGGTGCGCATGACGGCCAAGAACATGAAATGCGTCTCACATTTGCGCGAATGGGGGAAAATCATTCAGCTCTACGCCAACGACAATAAAGGCAACTACTACACAATAAACTGGGCTAGTGTAGCGGCCAACGATGCCCCCATGGGGCGGAGTTACCAACCTTATTTTACCAACAGCCGTTTCGGCGGTTTCAGTATGCGCTACTGCCCGGCCGACCCCAACACCCCGACCCTCCTCGAAAACGTAAACGGCGAAAACCCGCGCTACGCCATGGTGCAGGGCGCCATTAACGGCACCGCCGGCCAGCTGCCTAGCGAGGCCACGAATAAACCCGCCGCCATTCCCCTGATGCGCGCCTCCAGCCCATCACGCTACATGCTGATGGTCGACAGTATCTCCGGTGCCAACATCCGCCTGACCAATGCCAGTTTGGCTCTCGTGCAACAATACGTCATTCCGCTCACCCAGCTGACCGAACACGCGAGCCGCCACGGAACCTCCTTGAACGCACTTTGGGGCGATGGAAGCGTCCGTCGCGTGACCGGTATGCCCAGCGGCCCCGGCGACCCCAACTCACTGGTCACGAATTTCCGGACGTGGTTTCAACTCTACTAGTCGACCGTCCGCCTCTGTCATTACCGGTTAGCCCTTCCTCGCCAAGACCCTCTGCCATCTCCATGAAGCCCCGCCCCTTTATCCGCCCCGCCCTCGTCGGCACCCTGCTCGCTGCCTTCGCCGCTGCCGAAGCACACGCACAAAACCGTTTTTACAAAAATAACGGCGAAACGCTCACCCTTGTAAACATGGGGGCGTGGGAGTTTGAAAATGGTGACCCCATGACACTACCGCTAGCCAGTGGCGTTTCCGGCGCACCCAACCAAGCCACCACCACCACCGACGAGTGGATCTGGGACCAACGAGTCACCGGTGCCGACATGCCGGATATGGTGCAAAACCTTACGGTCGGCAACGACACAGGATTACGTAAACTAATTTTCAAAAACCCGGCTGTGCCCGTGGTCATCGACGGCGGCGGCACCCGCACGATCACCATGACATCGGTCTCTACCAGCACCGATCCGGCCTTTCTCGACAGCGGTTACGGCGGCATCGACATGAGCGAAGCCACCCAGGATCTGACCCTTCAGAACCTGAATTCCGGCGCCAACCTCGGCCTGCGCCTCGGCGCCGGTGGCCAGACCTTTGTCTTCAATGTCGCGGCCGGACGCACCCTCACCATCAACGCACCTGTCGCCATGCGCAGCGGCGCCAGCAACGGCATCGTCAAATTCACCGGCGCGGGCCGCGTTGTCATCGCCGGCGAATTCAGACCCAGCCACGCCGTCATAAACGCCGGCGAGGTCGAGTTTACCCGTCCGGCCGGCAACAGCCGCATCGCCACCGCATCGCCCAACCCGCCCAGCTACACCCAAGTGAACGGCGGCACCCTTTGGGTATCCAACACCAGCGGATCGGCCACTGGCAACAGCGCTGTAACCCTCAATTCCACCGCGACGCTCGGCGGCCAGGGCACCCTCTCCGGTGTGGTCACCGCTGAAAGCGGTTCAACCATCACCCCCGGCCGGGGCGGCGTCGGCACGTTGAACTTCGGCTCGCTCACGCTCAAAAGCGGCTCTGCCATCGTCTGGGAGGCCAACAACAGCGCCGAAGCCGACGCTCTCAATGTAACCGCCGCCAACGGGCTCACCATTAACGGCGGCACCGTCCGTCTTTACCAGCCCGGCACTACCCAACCTTTTGCCGGCACTGGCTCATTCAAACTCATCGGTTTCAACGGGGCCATCCAGGGTGCCGGGGTCGACGCCCTCACCATCGACCCGACGACCAAAATCGACGACGGACGCATCTACACCCTTGTCCAGGGTGCCAACGAAATCACCCTACAGATCGTCACTGAAGCCGTCCCCACCCGCGCCTGGAACATAAACGCCAACGGTAACTGGTCCAACGCCGCCAACTGGACCGGCGCCACCGTGCCCAACGCCCCAGGCGCCGTCGCCCACCTCTCCGGGCCCACCGGGGCCGCCTTCACCGCGCCCCGCACCATCACCATCGACAGCCCGCAAACCGTTGGCACCCTGCTAGTCGACTCCACCCACCCCGTCACCCTAAGCGGCACCGCACCCTTGAGCTTCGACGCCGCCGGAGCCACCGCCAACCTTACCGCCAACGGCGCCGACCACCTCGTCGCCACCCCCGTCACGCTCGCCGGCGGCAGCTTGCTGGCCACCGTTGAGACCGGACGCACCCTCACCCTCGCCGGCGTCGTGGACGGAGTTGGCTTCGGCTTGGCTAAACTCGGCCCGGGCACCCTCTTGCTTACCGCCGACCACACCTACACCGGCACGACTACACACGCCGCGGGCTTGCTCCAGATCGGTTCGGGAGGCACCACCGGATCCGTCGCCGGCCCCATCGCCAACACCGCCACCCTTCGCTTTGACCGGGCCGGATCCCTCACCCTTGCCGGCCCCATCAGCGGCACCGGCTCCGTGGAGTTTGCCGGGACCGGCGATATCACCCTACCCCACCCCAACACCTACAGCGGATCCACTACCCTCAGTGCCGGCACACTCGTGCTCGCTAACCAGAACGCCTTACAAAACACGACCCTGACCTACACCCAGAGCGGTGGTGCCGCCGTCATCGCCGCCCCCTTGTCCACCGTCACCCTCGGAGCCCTCGCCGGTGACCGCCCCTTCCCCGTCCTTAACACCGAGCTCTCCCCCATAGCCCTCGTAGTCGGCGGCAATAACGCCAGCACCACGTACTCGGCCAGTTCCTCCTCGTCCGGCTTCAGCCTCACCAAAAACGGCACCGGCACCTTCACCTTGGCCGGCACCCATACTTTCACCCAAAATCTGCTGGTGAACAACGGTGTGCTCAGCCTCGACTCCGGCTCAGCCCTGAATGTCGCCGCCGCCAGCCTCGGCACCGGCTCGACCGCCCGAATTCTGGTCAACGGAGGAACCCTCACCGCCTCCGCCTCGTCCGCCGTGACCAACAACACCGGTGGCATCGTCGTTGCGGGCGGCGTCGCCAACTTCAACGGCGGCATCACCAACCCCTACGCCGAAACCCTCAATGCCCTCATCCACGTGACCGGCGGCGAACTCAACGCCACCACCCTCTCCCTGGGACGCGGAAACCTTAATAACAGCGCCGAGGAGCCCCCGGGAAGTGGCCAAACGACCAGCGGCCTCTACATCAACGGCGGCACCGTTAACATCAGCGAGGCGCTTAACATCGGCATCGCCACCAACTCCTCGGCCACCGCCCGCATCGACTCCGGCACGCTCAACAGCGCCGGCCCCATCACCATCGGCCTCAATAACGCCGCCCGCTGGTCCACCCTGGATGTGAACGGCGGCACGCTCAACTCCACCCACGAATCTGGCATCCTGCTAGGCGGCCCCAGCGCCGGTCGCTCCGTCATGCACGTGCGCGCCGCCTCCGCCGTCGTTAACACCCCGCGCATCCAGTTCGGCCAGGGCGCCCTCGCCGGCCGCGCCATTCTCAGCCAAGCGGCTGGAGCCCTCTACGTCGGTGCCGGCGGCCTCGCCCTCGGCTCCACCGACGCAACCTTCATCGCCCAGATTCGCCTCAACGGCGGCACGCTTGGCGCCACCGCCGACTGGTCCTCCACCATCCCGGTTGTCCTCGCTGGCGACGTGCAGCTGACCGGTGCCTCCTCGACCGACCAACCCTACACCATTCGTTTGCAAGGCCCCGTCTCCGGCATCGGCGCCTTGACCAAAACTGGCGCCGGCACCGTCATTCTCGACAATCCGGCCAACAACTTTTTCGGTCCCGCCAACATCCAATCCGGGCGGTTAGAACTGGCCGGTTCCACCACCGCTGATTTCACCGTCTCCGCCGGTGCCACCCTCGCCCCCCGCGGCACACTCTTTGCCGACTTCGGGGCCGTCATCAACGGCCGCCTCGCCATCCGTTACGACCGGACCGCCGAAACTCCCGTCGCCCGCCTTCAGTCCAACTATGGCATCACCATCGGCTCCGGTGCTACCCTCGCCTTCGAGGGCACTGGCTCCCTTACTGAACCCGCTTATGTCATCATCAAGGCAGGATTTGGCATTAACGGAACCTTCGCCACCGTCACCGGCCTGCCCGCCGGCTACACCCTCGATTACAATTACTTGGAAGAGGGCGCGACCGTGCCCTCCGTGGCTATTGTCGGAGGCGGCACCCTGTCCCCCTTTGAACAGTGGTTGGAGACCAATGCCTTGACCGGCGACCAAGCCAACCGGACCGCCGACCCCGACGCAGATGGCCTCGTTAACCTGATGGAATACGCACTGGGCACCTCTCCCGTCGTAGCTACGGCAGCCACCGACGCTTACACCCTCGGCCGGTCCGGCAACTTTTTGACCCTTGGCTTCGACCAACCCGGAGACCCCACCCTGGTTTACACCGTGGAGGCCACCAACGACCTCGCGACCGGCACCTGGACCACCGTTCACACCTTCCCCGGCTTCACCGCCGCCAGCGCCGCCCTTTACACCGATACAGCCAATCTCGCCACGACTCCAAGGCGATTCCTGCGCCTCAGAGTCTCTTTCGCGCCTTGAGCCCGACGGCCCAGGCCTGAATCACGGAAACAACTTATCGACCTTTGCAATACCCGCATCCGCGGGATTGCGCTGGCCGGTTGCAGATGATTCCAAGGATATGCAGAAATAAAGCACAGGTCGCAGCCATTATCAGATACCCGCCTGACGTTGAGGTGATCTTTTCCATCCCGGAGTAAAACGGATCAAACCGAGGTCCTATGCAAAAAAACATACTTTAGGGCACGAAGGACGAGATCGTCTGTAGCCCGCAAAGAGCACCAGAAATCGCAACTTCCAAGCTCAATAAAATACTTTGCGATCCAGAGAACGGTATTGAATCGCCTCCAAAAGGTGGGGGGCCTCAACTCGTTCCGAACCCGCGAGATCAGCGATGGTTCGGGATACCTTTAAGATGCGATCGAAAGCCCGCGCGGATAACGACAACTGCTCCATCGCCTGTTGCAACATATCCCCCAACGTGGAATCCAGCGGTATGTGCTCACGAATCTGTCGGTGAGTCATCCGTGCATTGGCATTCACGCCAGTTCCACGATAACGTCCTAGTTGAAGTTCTCGCGCAGCTGAGATTCGTTTTGATATTACGTCGGAACTTTCACCGGGCGCTGCATTGCGCAATTCAGAGATACTCACTGCCGGAGCCTCTGTGTGTATGTCGATGCGATCCAGCAGCGGACCACTCACTTTGGCACGATAACGCTGCACCTGTGAGGGAGAACATCTACATTCATGTTTAGGGTCTCCCAAATACCCGCATGGACAGGGGTTCATGGCTGCCACCAACATAAACCCACACGGCAACGTAACCTTTCCCGCGCTCCGCGAAATGGTCACCTTACCATCTTCCAGCGGTTGTCGGAGCACCTCCAAGGCGGAGCGTTTAAACTCCGGTAAC
This sequence comes from uncultured Akkermansia sp., assembly GCA_964400455.1. Lineage (GTDB taxonomy): Bacteria > Verrucomicrobiota > Verrucomicrobiia > Opitutales > Opitutaceae > IMCC26134_A. Next base: position 6,869 of record CAYNUW010000064.1, read on the forward strand.
TCGTCCAAGAAGAGGACACCGTGGTGGGCTAAAGATATCTCGCCAGGTCCGGGTATGGTGCCACCACCAATCAGCCCGACGTCCGAGATCGTGTGGTGGGGCGCACGCACCGGTCGGCATCCAAACTCACCCAGGCGTCCCGCCGCTTGTCCGGCCGCCGAGTGAATGGCTAGAATCTCCAATGCCTCATCCAAAGAAGGTGGCGGCATTACAGTTGGTATACGCTTAGCCACCATTGACTTACCAGATCCGGGCGGACCGATGATGAGTAAGTTATGGGCTCCGGCCACGGCAACTTCGACCGCGCGACGCAAGGAGTGCTGCCCCTTCACATCGGCAAAATCACCATGCTCCTTACTTTCGCTTCGCAGGGAGATTTTCTCTTTGGGCCCGGAAGGCAGAGGCGAGATTTTCAAAGCCCCTGATACATATTGTGCCGCCTCAACCAAAGATTTCACCGGAATCACGGTTACGCCCTCCACCAATGCAGCTTCCTCGGCACACTCGTGTGGAAGGATCAAGGCACGGCATCCAGCGGCCTTCGCCAGACGCGCAAATGCGAGGGCCCCCCGGATCGGCCGGGTGGAGCCAGAAAGCGCCAACTCCCCGGCTATCATGTACTCGCTCAATGCGGGGGCGGAAATCTGTCCGGTTGCGACCAAGATACCCAAAGCAATCGGCAAATCATAGAGGGGGCCTTCTTTGCGGAGATCACCTGGCGCTAAGTTGATCGTCGTCCGCGTGCGGAGCAACCCAAAGCCGGAGTTCGCCAACGCAGAAAAAACGCGGTCATCGGACTCCTTTACCGCAGCGTCAGGCAATCCCACCAAAATCAGCTTAAAATCCCCCGATTCACCGTGATTCACCTCCACGTGGACCGGCAAAGCCTCAATTCCTTGCAGAGCGGCAGATAAAAGAGTGGCCAGCATGCCTAGCGTTAACGTTCGGTGGCTAAGTTGGCTTCTATGCGGTCAAGATTGTGTAGAATCGCCCGGACGTATGAATTATCCGCAGTCGGTTCCTTTTCCGATAAATAATGATACACCCCGCCGAAATCCTTATCCAATTTCGGTAAAACAAAACCCTGCCAAAAGCCACGCGTAGCTGACAATAAATGCTTGCTGGATTTAAACATGCGCTTCTCCGCGGGTACGCCCGAGAAATCGTCTGCTTCTTCGAATTCTGCGAACAAATACCTGAGCTTAACCGGATAATCCACCGCCGCCATCTGCCCTATGTAATCGGCGGTCGCTACCATTCGAGCTACCTCGCGCGCTGTTTCCGTGCTAAAGGTGCCCGCATCGGGCTTGCCGGTGAGTCCGGTGCACCTAATCATCCCGACAGCATCCTCAACCTGCTGACGACTGAAACCGAAGGTTGGCAACAAGGAAGCAGCCAACGCACAGCTCCGTAAAACATGGGAATGAGTGTATTTAGCCCCCGTCCCGACATCATCTCCCACAACCCTCAAAAAGCCGGTGTCATGTAACAAGATTCCGGCGAATCCCACCATGTACTCAGTTTCCTGCACCGAGCGCCGCCCCACTCGCGCATGCCCCTCCACCATCGAGAGGTAGGTAAACGCCGCTTGCGCAGTGTGCGAGAGATCGTGATAACGGAGGTCAACCGGGTGATATGCCCACAACCTACCATTGAACAGGCGTCCCGTCGCATCGAGCAGTTTTTCAACCACGCAGGGATCCATGCCGACGACCGCCGCTTTGGAGGCCACGTCGGTCAACGAAGCGACGCCTTCCAGCGGGGAAGGTGAGCCACGACCGACGTGCCGGAAAGGCGTCAGCGATTGAACCATTCCTTGGGGTAAAGATTTGCCGACACTCGCGGCAAGCCCAAACTGGACGACCTAACCCATGTTAATCGCACTTACAGGAGGTATTGGCTGCGGCAAGTCTACTGCGTCAAAGACCTTTAGGCAGTTTCATTTCGCGGTGCTTGATACCGACCAAATTGTCCGTGACCATGTGCTCGGGCAGCCCTCAGTGATCGAATCCGCCCACCGGCGCTGGGGTGATGCCGTCATCGATGCCGGCGGGAGTTTATGCCGCCCAGCCGTGGCGGAACGCATTTTCGGCTCTCCGGCCGAGCGAACTTGGTGGGAGAGTATCGTTCATCCCCTGGTTGGTTCGCACTGGCGCGCTCGGGTGGCTGAAGATTCGCAAGTAGATTGGTTAGTCGAAATCCCTCTGCTTTTCGAAAACAGCCTAGAAAAAGAATTTGATTTTGTGATCTGCGTAGGTGCGAATCTGACCACTCAAGTCTCACGGATCGTGGCGCGCGGTTTAAGCGCTACTCAGGCGGAGCAAAGAATAGCCGCCCAAATGCCCTTGGCTTCAAAAATCAAAAAATCTCACTTCGTGCTTTGGAATGACGGTTCCCTCGATTTCTTTAACCGGCAGGCAGCCGCGGTCGCTGTTTTGCTCAAGCACAGTCGGATCCATCAAGACCGTCGGTAGATACTCGCCGCCAGTGCGGTAAATCGACGCCCTTGCGCGTCCCACCATTTGTTTAGCCTTACAGTCATGGAAGAACTCAGCCCAGCCACCAGCAATGAGAGCAGCGCTCCCAAGCGCACGAGAACCCGCCGAGCCAAGGTGGCGCCTCCCCCCGAACATCAAGCTGATTTGAAAGAAGACATCGCCAGCCCGTCCGCAGGAGATCCCGTCACCGGCGCACATGACCCCAAACCTTCGGTAAAATCTCGCTCACGCGGCAGACCACGCAAAGCCCAAGCCGAAGATTCGCCCCACTCCGAGAGCCGCCCCAACCCAGTAAGCGAAGACCTTTTTTCCGCAGGTAGCATCGAATCCGCCGCCTCCAACCAACCTGAACCCGCCACGTTCGTGTTTTCAGCGTCACCTGATGAGGCGCCACCGGTCGATGAACGCCCGCTCTTCTCGCCAAACACTTTGACCAAAAGGCCGGAGCCGGTCCCCGCCGACCTCCTGTCAGCGGCAGGACCCGCCTCCGAACCAATCCTTGACCCGACGCAAAGCGACACCGCACCCCAGAACTTGGATGCAGCCGCTCAGACCGTCGACGACAATGCCGCAGCCGCAGCCGGCGGCGACACAAACAACCCAGCCCGCCGAGAAGATAGAAAATCTTGGTGGGAGCGGAAAAAAGAAAAAAAACGACAGAAGTGGCTGGAGCGCCAACAGGGTGGCGGCGGCGCCAAACCGGTGAATCCAAGCATGGACACGCGTGAGCGTCCGCCCCAACAACCCGCCCCGCCCCCCCTCCCTCGACTGGCTCCGTCGCTGCCAAACGACGAACGTCTTTCCGACCCCTCGGCGCTTGATCAAATCGCCGAACAACTCGCGCAGGATCCGCATCCTATCGACCTCAATGCGCTTCACTCCGAGTCCATCGCCGACCTGGCCGAACGACTTCGACGCCTGGGCGAGTCCGTGATCGGACAGCCTCCGCGCAGACCCCTTCTGGAGCAATTTTTCAGCTGGGCAAAGCGAGAAAACCGCAGCCTCACCGAAACAGGCATCCTCGACCTGAACGATCAAGGCCACGGTTTCCTCACTCACCTGGTGAACAGCTACCGGCTCTACCCCGAAAGCACCTATGTTCCCGCGGCATTGGTTCGCCGCCATGGACTGCGCCGCGGGCAATCCGTCACCCTCTTGGCCCAGCCACCCCAAAACGGAGAGCGCTGCCCATCCGCCGTTCGTATTCTTCAAGTCATGGGCGGCCACCCCGACGAAGCGAGAAACGTCACCGCGTTTGAGGAACTCACCCCCTACTACCCGACCGCCCGAATCTTGGTCGAAGCACCGGCGATTCATAAAGATATCTCGATGCGGGCGGTGGATCTGCTCACTCCCATTGGTTTTGGTCAGCGCGGCCTGATCGTCGCGCCCCCTCGCACCGGTAAAACCGTTCTGTTGCAGAATATAGCCAATTCGATTTCCCACAACTTCCCTGCGGCGACCCTGCTGCTCCTCCTTATCGACGAGCGCCCGGAGGAAGTGACCGACTTCCGACGCCACACCCGAGGCGAAGTCGTCGCATCCACTTTCGACGAAGGCCCGGAGAGCCACGTTCACGCCGCCGAAATGGTCATCGAGCGCGCCCGACGACTCGTCGAAAACGGTCACCACGTCATCATTCTACTCGATTCCATCACCCGCTTGGCCCGCGCTTACAATGCGCTGGCCGGCAACGGCGGCAAAACCATGTCGGGCGGTATCGAATCCAACGCCCTGCAACGCCCCAAACGTTTCTTCGGCTCCGCTCGCAACATCGAAGGCGGGGGCTCACTTACCATCTTGGCTACCGCCTTGATCGACACCAACTCGCGAATGGACGAAGTGATCTTCGAGGAGTTTAAAGGCACGGGCAACATGGAGCTACACTTGGATCGCGGCCTCTCCGATAAACGTATCTTCCCGGCCATCAACATCGACCGTTCCGGAACCCGCAAGGAAGAACTCATCTATCATCCCGACGAGATGCTGCGCGTCTACGGTCTCCGCCGCGCCATGCAGGGCATACCGCCGGTCGAGGCCATGGATATGTTTATCCAACGCCTTAAGAAAACCCGCACCAACGCTGAATTTTTGTTGAGTCTAAATCGTTAACCGAGCGCAATTCATCCTCATCGCCGCACCGTCCGTGCGTCGGCTCACTCCCCGCCCCCTTCCCCGTGACCTCCGCCGAAGAATTCGTGATCCAACTCGCCCTTGATAAGGGTGTTCTGTCCGCCGAACAGGTCGATGCCGCCCGCGCTGTGGTCGATAATCACACCGACCTCACCGTCGCGCCCCCCAAAGTCATCGACGTGTTGATCGCCGAGCAATGCATCACCTCTCGGGAGGCGGCGAAGTTATTGGCGGACGAATTCGGCATGCCCATGGTGGACATGGCCAATGTCCGCCCCTCCACCGAACTTTTGGCCCTGCTCCCCAGACATTTGGCCGTCAAACACACCGCCTTCCCGGTTTCACGCGATGGCAGCCATGTCCGAGTCGCCGTTTCCGACCCGCTCGACGTCGATGCCATCGATAGCATCAGTCACTTTCTCAAGCTCAACGTCGAGCCCTGCGTCGCCCCGGCGGACGAGATACTCCGCCACATCGACCGCTTCTACGGCAAAGACGAGGAGTCCATGGAGAAACTCCTCAGCGACATCTCCGGCGACGATACCCAGATCGTAACCGGCGGAACCGGCGCCCCCACGACCGAGGGAGAAAACGATGACGCCCCCATCATCAAACTCGTTTACCAAGTCATTCTCGACGCCATCGGACGGCGCGCCTCCGACATTCACCTCGAACCCCTCGAGAAACGCTTCCGCGTGCGTTACCGCATCGACGGCGTTCTAGTCGAGGCCGACAATCCCCCGAAGCGCCTGCAACTTGCCGTGATCTCCCGCCTCAAGATCATGGCCAACATCTCGATCGCCGAAAAACGTATCCCCCAGGACGGCCGCATCCAAGTGAACGTCGGCACCAAACCGATCGACTTGCGCGTGTCGTCCCTGCCCACCGCCTATGGTGAGTCGATCGTCATGCGTATTCTCGACAAGGAGGGGCTGCAACTCGGTCTGCCTCAGCTCGGTTTCCTCAGCGACGACCAGGCCGTCATGGAACGGATCATCTCGCTTCCGGACGGACTTTTCCTTGTCACCGGACCGACCGGTTCCGGCAAAACCACCACACTCTACTCCTGCCTGCACTTTATCAATAAACCGGACCGTAAACTCATCACGGTCGAAGACCCCGTCGAATACCAGCTCTCTGGTATCAACCAGGTCCCGGTGCGCACCGAAGTCGGCATGACTTTCGCGAATGCGCTGCGCTCCATGCTTCGCCAAGCTCCCAACATCATCATGGTGGGCGAAATCCGTGACTTGGAAACCGCCGAGATCGCCATCAACGCATCCCTGACCGGCCACATGGTGTTTTCGACCCTGCATACCAACGACGCACCCGGTGCCGTCACCCGCATGATCGATATCGGCGTAAAACCCTTCCTTGTCTCCACCTCCCTCCGCGCCGTCATGGCCCAACGCTTGGTGCGAAAAATCTGCCCCAAGTGTAAACACGCCTACACCCCCGACCCACGCGAGTTGCGTTCACTCAATATCACCGCCCAACAAGCCGCCAACGCCAACTTTGCCAAAGGCGCAGGCTGTGAAAACTGCCACGGCTCCGGCTATCGCGGCCGCGCCGGTATCTTCGAGATCTTTGTCACCAACGACGAACTACAACGCATGATCTACGAAAACGTTGGCACCGGCCGTTTGCGCGACAAAGCCCGCGCCCTCGGCATGAGAACCATGCGCGAGGACGGCTTACGCAAAGTCCTCACCGGTATGACCACCATCGAAGAAGTGGTCTCCATCACCGTAGGCGACTCCCTCTAACGTCTCGCCTCCCTCCTGCCTCCGCCCTCCTCCCCTACTCCCCTCGCGCCATGAGCTATGAGATGAATGACCTGCTCGACCTTGTCGTCGATCAGAATGCCTCCGACCTTCACTGCCAGGTAGGCCAGCCGCCCACCCTTCGCATCAGCGGCAGCATGGTGCCTATCGAAGGCCCGGCCCTTACCCCCAAGGACACCGAACACCTGATGTTGTCGATCACGCCCGACGCCCACGTGCAACACATGAAAATGCACGGCGGCTCCGACTTCGGTTTCGCCTTCCTCGACAAGGCCCGCTTCCGCGTCTCCGTGCTCAAGGCCAAAGGCAACTACGGCATCGTGCTCCGCCAGATCCCCAATAAAATGTTTGGCCTGCGTGAACTCGGCCTGCCCGACAAGGTTCGCGAGCTGCTCTACCGTCCGCGCGGCCTTTGCCTCGTCACCGGCCCCACCGGCTCCGGTAAGTCCACCACCCTGGCCTCGATGATCAACTACATCAACGAGAACCGCGAGGGTCACATCATCACGATCGAAGACCCGATCGAATACTACCACAATCACAAGCGCTGCATCGTCACCCAACGCGAAATCGGCGCCGATGTCGGCAGTTTCGCCGAAGCCATCAAACGCGCGCTCCGCCAAGACCCCGACATCA
>CAYNUW010000065.1:0-13873 GCA_964400455.1 uncultured Akkermansia sp.
AGACGTGGTGGCTTGGGGGGGGGTGGGGGGGGGTGGGGGCGGGGGGGGGGGGGGGGGGGTGGGGGGCGGGGGGGGGGGGGGCGGCGGGGGGGGGGGGGGCCTCGGCCGGGGCGTCGAGGCTGTCGGTGTCCTGTGAAACGTCCTCCAGGGTGGGGTTGCTCTCCAGTTCTTCCTGGATGACGGAGCGGAGGTCGAGGGCGGCGACCTGAAGGATTTTGAGGGATTGGCGGAGCTGAGGGGCGAGGACGAGGGACTGCGTCTGCCTCTGGCGGAGCTCTTGGTTAAACCCGGCGCACATGCGATGGAGGGGGAGGTGGCGGGAGCGGCGGGGTGGGGTGGGGCCGCGCCCGGGGCGGCTCAGTCGGCCATGACCTCGCGGAGATAGGCGCCGAGTTTCTCGTTGGTGGGGCCGTAGCCGTCGCCGTAGAGATACATTTCGAGGGCGGTGAGGATTTCGGCGGCGGTTTGGTAACGTTTATCGCGATCGCGCTGCAGGGCTTTTTGGATGATGACTTCGAGTTTGGGGTCGATGTCGGAGCGCAGGGAGGCGAAGCGCGGGATGGGCAGGGAGAGGATGTTGCGGCGGGATTCGAGGCGGTCGGCGCTGCGGAAGATGTTTTTGCCGAGCAGGAGTTCGGTGAGGACGATGCCGAGGGGGAAGATGTCGGCGCGGGCGTCGGTGACGGCGTAGCTGGCTTGTTCGGGGGAGAGGTATTCGTCTTTGCCGGCGATGACCTGACCTTCCTCGTTATACATGAGGTCGAGGGCTTTAGCGATGCCGAAGTCGGTGAGTTTCACGTCGCCCTCGTAGGCGATCATGATGTTTTTGGGGCCGATGTCGCGGTGGACGATGCCGAGCAGGCGGCCTTCGCGGTCGCGTTTGGCGTGGGCGTAGGCGAGGCCGCGGGCGATGCGGGAGACGATGAAGGCGGCGAGGTCGACGGGAATGGTTTTGCCGAGGGCGACGTGGCGTTCGAGGAATTGCTCCAGGTTCACGCCATTTACGTATTCCATGACCATGAAATACTGTCCGCCGATCATGCCCAGGTGGTAGGTCTGGACGATATTGGTGTGGACGAGGTCGGCGACGAGGCGGGCTTCGCCGATGAAGTTGTTCTGAAACTCCGGGATGGTGGAGTATTCTTCGCGGATGAGTTTGACCGCGACGGTCTTGCGAAACTGGCCGGCACCGCGTTGGCAGGCCTCGAAGACCATGCCCATACCGCCGTCGGCGATTTTGCGAACCATCTCGTAGTGGATTTCGTTAAAGATGTGTTTGAGCGCGGCCACGAGGCGGATCAAAGCAAAGCGGAGGTCGCTGGCAAGCGGGTAAATCTACGCCTAGCACGGGATTTGCTACAGTGAAGCTTTAGCTGGATTTGCGTGGAAGCGCAGTTGACAGGCGGGCGACGAGTCGGACCTTGCCGCCATGATTACTTTAACGACACGAGCGGCGGCGCGGCTGGTGCAGATGCGGCAAGAGTTGGAGGCGGGTGACAAGCCGCTGCGGCTGCTGGTGGAGGCGGGCGGGTGTTCGGGTTTTCAGTATGGCATGTCGTTTGACGAGCCCAAGCCGGACGATGTGCGGTGTGAGAGCGAGGGGGTGGCCGTGGTGTTGGATCCGGCGAGCGCGGCGTATTTGAACGGCACGCTGGTGGATTTTGACGACGGTTTGCAGGGCAAGGGCTTCGAATTGAAGAATCCCAACGCCCAGAGCACCTGCGGGTGCGGGAAGTCGTTTAGCTGAGCGAGGGTTCGGCGACGGCGAGTTGGCCGCAGCCGGCGGCGATATCGATCCCGCGGCGTTGGCGCACGGTGCTGGGGATGCCGTGGGCGGCGAGGATGTCCTGGAAGGCGCGGGCGGCGGCCGGGCGGGTGGGGGAGCCGGCGTAGCCCTGGGTGGGGTTGAGCGGGATGAGGTTGACCTGGGCGGGTATGCCGGCGAGCAGGCGGGCCACGGCGTGGGCGTGGTCGGGTCCGTCGTTTTTGCCCTCGATCAGGGTCCACTCAAAGAAGATGCGGCGACCGACGGTGGCGGTGTAGTGGCGGCAGGCGTCCATGAGCTCGTCGAGTTTCCATTTGCGTGCGGCGGGCACCAGGGCGGCTCGTTCATCCTGGGTGGCGCCGTGGAGGGAGACGGCGAGGTGGACGGGGCGGCGCTCGTCGGCGAGGCGGCGGATGCCGGGGACGACGCCGACGGTGGAGACGGAGATTTTTTGGGCGGCGAGGGCGAGGCCGGCGGAGTCGCGCAGGATGTCGACGGCCTGCATGACGGCGTCGTAATTGTGCAGGGGTTCACCCATGCCCATGAAGACGATGTTGCGGAGGCGTTCGTGGCGGTGGTGGGGGGAGGCATGGCCGGGGTCGGCCAAGGCGGGGGCGTCGGGTGCGGTGGCGCGAAGCACGTCGGCGACGTGCAGGGCCTGGGTGACGATTTCGGCGGCGGTGAGGTGGCGCAGGTAGCCCATTTGGCCGGTGGCGCAGAAGACGCAGCCCATGGCGCAACCCACTTGGGAGCTGACGCAGGCGGTGGTGCGGCCCTGGTAGCGCATGAGCACGGTTTCGATGCGGTGGCCGTCGGCGAGGGTGAGCAGGTATTTGCGGGTGAAGCCGTCGGAGGAGCGAGTCTCGAGGGCGATGGAGGGGCGGGACCAGTCGAGCTCGGCGGCGGCGCGGGCGAGGAAGCGGGCGGGGAGGAGGTCGTGGGCGGTCATTTCGGCCGGGTGGCGGCGGCCGTTGAGATAGATTTCGCGCCAGAGGGAGGCGGCGTGGCGCGGGGAGAAGCCCCAGTCGAGGGCGCGGGTCTGCCATTCGGCGCGGGTCAGCCCGAAGGCGGAGGGGCGGGGCGAGGGGGGGGAGGCGTTGGTGGCGTCGTGCATGACGAGCGGCGCAGTGAGGTGGCGAGGCGGGGGCGTGGCAAGCGCCGGGAGCGGGCGGGCCGCAGGTTACAAGCCGAGCCGGGTTTGGGCGAACTCGGCGCAGAGGGTGTGGATGGCCTTGGGTGAATCCATGGCGAGGGCCTGCTGGGCGAGTTTGCGGGCGTCGAGCAGGTTCATGCGCCGGAGGATGTAGCGGGCGGCGGGGATGAGGGGCGGGGTCATGCTCAGCTCGTCGATGCCGAGGCCGAAGAGCAGGGGGACGCACACCGGGTCGCCGGCCATTTCACCGCAGACGCTGACCTTGATGCCGCTGCGGTGGGCCTCGACGACCACGTGGCGCAGGGTGCGGAGCACGGCGGGGTGGGTGGGCTCGTAGAGGTGGGCGATGCGGTCGTTCACGCGATCGATGGCGAGCAGATACTGGATGAGGTCGTTGGTGCCGATGCTGAAAAAGTCGCACTCACGGGAGAGCAGGTCGGCGGACATGGCGGCGCTGGGAATCTCGACCATGGTGCCGACTTGGAGCTTGGGGTTGAAGGCCACGCCGGCGGCGGTGAGCTCGGTCTTGCACTCGGCGAGGACGGCGTTGGCGCGACGCATCTCGTCGTGGCCGCTGATCATGGGATACATGAGGCGGACGTCGCCGTGGGCGCTGGCGCGCAGGATGGCGCGCAGCTGGGCCTTGAAGATGTCGGGGTGGTCGAGGCAGAAGCGGATGGCGCGGTAGCCGAGGAACGGGTTGTCCTCCTTGGGGAAGAGGTGGGCTTGGGAGGCGATGGGTTTGTCGCCGCCCAGATCAAGAGTGCGGATGGTGACCGGGGCGGGTGCGAGGGCCTCCACGAGGGAGCGGTAGGCGGCGTATTGCTCCTCCTCGCTGGGCATGCGGGGGGAGGTCAGGTAGAGAAACTCGGTGCGGAAGAGGCCCACGCCCTCGGCGTTGTATTCCTTGACCAGGCGGGACTCCTCGGCGTGTTCGACATTGGCGCGCAGGGACAAATGGTAGCCGTCGAGGGTGACGGGCGGGAGGTGGTTGGCCTCCATGAGGTGGCGTTCGCGATTGCGTTTGCGCAGCTCGATTTGTCCGTAGCGGAACAGCGTGCTCTCGGTGGGGTTGATGATGACGACGCCGTCGTAGCCATCGACCAGGACGTTGTCGCCCGAGCGGGCCTGGGCGGTGAAATCGCGCACGCCGACCACGGCGGGGATTTTCATGGAGCGGGCGACGATGACGGCGTGGCTGGTTTTGCTGCCGGAGTCGGTGACGATGGCGAGGGCGGCGGAACGATCCAGGCCGGCGGCGTCGGAGGGGGAGATGTCGTTGGCGACGACGATGCGTTTGTCGGCCAGTTCGGTGAGGCGGTTGGAGCCGTTTTTGCCCAGAAGGTTGCCGAGTACGCGTTGGGCGACGTCGCGGATGTCGCCGCCGCGTTCACGCAAATACTCGTCGTCGATGGCTTCGAAGGCGGAGATGTAGCGCCGGGCCACCCGGTCGAAACAGGTTTCGATGTTGACCCTGGTTTTTTCGAAGTCGCGTAGGGTTTCGGCGATGAGGGCCTGGTCTTCCAAGACGAGCAGGTGGGCGTCGAAAATGCGGGCCTCGTCCTCGCCGAGGTTGGCCTTCACTTCGCCCATGATTTTTTGCACCTGGCGGCGGGTCTCGACCAAGGCGCGCTCGAAGCGTTCGACTTCCGAAGACCAGCGGGAGGCCTCCACCTGATATTCGGGCACGTCCAGGTCACTTTGCAGATACAGAAAAACCTGGCCGTAGGCGATGCCCTGCGAGGCGGAGATGCCTTGCACCACGATTTCGGGGCGGGGGCCGGTTTCGATTTCGGGCATGATTGGGAGGAGGCCGCGTCGGCGACGATCAGCGGGGCGGCGGCGATGAGTGGAAAATGACGTCGCGCGACGGGCGTGGGGTCAATCGGCTTTTGTGTGGTTTTTGCGCGTCAATTCAGGCGGGTGTCGACCACGAGGGCCGAGTCGCCCCAGCCGGAGTGGATTTCGCGGGCCACGGGGCCGAGGTCGGTATCTTCGGCGAGCAGGGCGAAGCAGGCGCTGCCGCTGCCGCTGAGTCGAAGTTGGAGGCCGTGGCGCTCCCGGAGCAGTCCGGCCATGACCGGCAGCGCGGGCCAACGGGGGAAGACGACCTTTTCAAACGTGTTGGCGAGCAGGGTATCGAGCGGGGTGGCGGTGTCGGCCAGCCAGGCGGCCAGGCGAGTTTCCTCGTCGGTGGCTGAAGCATAGTGATCCGGGCGGGCGGCCAGGGCCTGGTAGGCGGGACCGGTCTCGATGCCGAAGCCGGGTTTGCAGACGAGCACGCGCCGGCCGCGCACCCGGGTGGTTGCCGAAGGGGGCAGGGGTTCCAGGTGTTCGCCGCGGCCGCGCATGACGACGGGTGTGTCGGCGAGAAAAAGGGGGCAGTCGGAGCCGAGTTGGGCGGCGAGGGCGTGAAGGCGGCCGGGAGGGGGAGTGAGGCCGGAAAGCAGGGCGAGCGCGCGCAGGGCGGCGACGGCGTTGCCGCTGCCGCCGCCGAGACCGGCGCCGACGGGGATGTGTTTTTGCAAGGTGAACTCCACGGCGCGGTGCCACCCGGTTTCGGCGCGGAAGAGGGTGGCGGCACGCAGGACGAGGTTGGACTCGTCGGTGGGCACGTCCGGGGCATCGCAAAGCAGCCGGCATGGGCCGGGCTGATCGAGGGGGCGGGCGAGCAGGGTGTAGCCCCAGGCCAAGGTGGCGGCGACGGAGATGAGATCGTGAAAGCCGTCGGCTCGCCGGCCGGTGACGGCGAGCGAGAGATTTAGTTTGGCTGGGCTGAACAAGGCGACTGGGTCCACGTCACGCAGCACAAGGTGAAATCGGCTACGCGTAAAGGGAGGTCCTCGACGCCCGCTCCTTTTCGCTTTCCGAACCGGGGTCCGGGCGTCGAAGCTGGGCGCCGCATGAGTTGTGACCTTATCCTTGCCCTTGATGTGCCCACGCGCGAAGCCGCCGCGCCCCTGCTTCGCCAGTTGCGCGGTCGCCTGCGCTGGGTGAAGATCGGCCTGCAAATGTTCACCGCCTACGGTCCCGATTATGTGCGGGCGGTGGCGGATGAGGGGTTTCAGGTTTTTCTAGACCTGAAGCTGCACGACATACCCAATACGGTGGCGAAGGCGGTGGAATCGCTCGCGCCGCTGCCGATCGGCATGTTGACCCTGCACACCGGTGGCGGACGCGAGATGATGGCGGCGGCGGTGAAGGCGCAACGCGAGACGCGGCCCGATCTGTTGTTGCTCGGCGTGACGGTGCTGACCTCGATGGATGCCACGGAGCTGGCCAACATCGGGGTGGCGGGAACGCCGGAGATGCAGGTGACGAGGCTGGGGACGCTGGCGGTATCGGCCGGCATGTCGGGCCTGGTATGTTCGCCTTTGGAAGTGGCCCCCTTGCGCCGTTTGCTACCGCCCGGAGTGCGTTTGATCACGCCGGGCATACGACCGGCGGGTGAGGCGGGCGGGGATGACCAGAAGCGGGTGTTGAGTCCGGCCGAGGCGGCGGCGGCTGGTTCAAGCTACATCGTGGTGGGGCGGCCGATTTTGAAGGCGGCGGACCCGGCGGCGGCGGCGGCGGCGATCATGGCCGAGCTCGGACAAGCCGTGTGACGATTCGCGCACGCGGCTTGCGCCGGACGCATTCCCCGCTCTAGCTGGAGTCATGTCCCGCACCGCAGCCATTCTTCTCGCCGCCGGCCGCGGCCAGCGCATGCAGGGGCGCGTGGCCGACAAAGTGCTCGCTCCCCTGGGGGGGCGACCGGTGTTCGCGCATGTCGCCGCCGCGTTCATGGAAAGCAGCGTCGCGGACTACTACGTCATCGTGGTGCGGGATCAGGCGCAGTCGATCGCCCTGTCGGCTTATGCGCCGACGCCCGCGCAATTCGTGGTCGGAGGCAAGGAGCGTCAGGACAGCGTCGCGCGCGCTCTTTCGGTGCTGCCGGCCGACATCGAGTATGTTTTTATCCACGATTGCGCGCGACCGTTTGTGCGGGTGGAGCATTTGGTGGCGTTGCTCAAGATTGTGCGCAAGGAGGGGGCGGTGGTGCTGGCCCATCGTGTGATCGATACGATCAAGCGGCACGACGACGAGGGGCACCTGAAAGACTTGGACCGCGAGCGTCTTTGGGCGATGGAGACGCCGCAGGTGTTCGAGCGCGAGCTGATCGTGAAGGCCTACGCCAAGGCATTGGCGCGAGAGCGGAAGCTGACCGACGATGCGGCGGCGGTGGAGTCGGTGGGGCATCCGGTGGCGTTGCTGGAGAACGCCCACCCTAACCCCAAGTTGACCACCCCCGCTGATCTGGCCTACGCCGAGTTTCTCTTGGCTCGCGAGACATGAGCGGCCGGCGGAGGGGTTTTGGCGCGGGTGGCATGGTTCTGTGTTGGTTGGTTGCGCTGGGAGCGCTGGCGACTCCGGCCGCGGCTCAGCGGGAGACCGGGCCGGGTGTGCCGGAAGCGGCGGGGCGTGCGGAGGCCGAGGTGGATCCCTTGCGTGGGGCGGGCAGCGCCGCTGCGACGAGACGTCTGGCCGAGATCGTGGCTCGTCAGCGAGCGGTTTTGGGGGCTGCGAGGGCGGGAGGAGACCAGGTGGAGGCGGAGGATTTTCGTCCGCGCCTGCAAGCGTTGGTGAGTGAATACGAGGCGCTGGTGGGAGCGCATCCCGAGTTTGCCGCCGGGTGGGCCGCCTACGGATTGTTTTTGTGCGAGCCGGAAATCCGGGACGAGCGCACGGCGCTGGCTTTGTTGTTCAAGGCCAACGGACTCGATCCCGATCTGGCGTTGGTCAAAAATCAAATCGGCGTGTTGTTGGCCGAGTCGGGAAGGGTGTTGGAGGCGCTCAACTATTTTTTGGCGGCCAGCGACCTGGCGCCGCGCGAGCCGTTGTATCATTTCCAGATTGGTTTATTGCTCGATGAGGCGAGGGAGGTTTTCGAGCGCAGCCGGGCGTGGACGCCCGAGGTGGTGGACCGGACGATTCTCTCGGCGTTTTCCCGCGCGGTGGAGCTGGCTCCCGAGCGCAGCGACTACGCTTACCGCGCGGCCGAGGCGTATAACACTTTGCATACGCCGCGGTGGGCGGAGGCGGTCGCGGTCTGGGCGCGGTTGGAGGAGCGTTTAAAGGGTGATTTGGAGGTTCAGACGGTGCGTCTGCAGCGGGCGCGGGCCTTGTGGAAACTGGGGCTGGCGGGGGACGCCCGTGATTTGGTGGCGACGGTCGATCATCGTGAACTGGCTGCGCAGCGCGGCCGCCTGCTGGAGGAGTTTGACGCGGAGGAGCGGTCGGAGGCGAGGGCCAGGCGAGCGGGAGGGGCAGAATAGTTTTGGCCGCCGAGGCGCGGACCGTTTGGCTGGCTCGGTAATCGCATGTCACGTTTTCTCCAAACTCTCGAACGTTGGGCTCAGCCTCTGGCGGTGCCGCACCTCTTTCTGGCCATCATCGTCGGGCAGACTTTTTTTTATCTGTGCGCGCTGCTCGGCCTTTTCGACACCACGCGTCTGCTCTTTGTTTGGGCGGCGGTGTTTGACGGGCAGTGGTGGCGCATTTTCACGTTCCCGTTTGCGCCTCCGAACGTGCATTGGGCGTTCTTCGCATTCGTGATCGCGTGTTTGCATTCGCTGGGTCAGGCGCTGGAGACGGAGTGGGGAACGCTGCGATTCAATTTGTTTTTGCTTTTCGGTTGGGTGTTTACGCTCGCGCTCGGCCTGCTGGCGCCGGGTCAGATTCTCGGCAACGGTTTTATCGCCGGGTCGGTGTTTTTGGCCTTCGCGTATCTGAACCCGAACCACGTTTTTCATCTGTATCTGATCCTGCCGGTGAAGGCCAAATATCTGGCTGCGCTAACGCTGACGATCTACGCGGTTTATTTTGTCACCGGCACGGCGGCCATGCGGCTGGCCATCATCGCTTCTTTGGGCAATTGCGCGCTTTTTCTCGGGCCGCAGTTACTCGCGGACTGGCGCGGCGGAAGGCGCCGACTGGTGCAGGGGGCGCGGCGTCGGGCCGAGGCGCGGGCCGAAGTCGCCGCCGGGCCTCGGCACCGTTGTGTGGTTTGCGGCAAGGACAGCGACACGCACCCGCATGAGGACTTTCGGTATCGTGCGGATGACCGTTGCTACTGTTCCGCGCATGTGAAGGCACCCCTGTCCGAGACCCCGGCGTCACCGTGAAAAAGCCCCGTTCGTCCGCAACGGCCAGGCGTCTGAATGCGCTGCCGCCCACCTCGCAGCTTGCGACGCTGGCCGCTTGGCTGGCGTTTGCCGAGCAAGTCTACGCCGAGGCTGGCTTGGCGCTTGGTCAGGTGAGCGATAATGCGCACGACGAGGCGCTTTATCTTCTGCTGCGAACCCTGGATTGGTCGCTGGAAAGTGGTGCCGAGGTGCTGGAGCGTCCGCTGGTTCCGGCGCAACGCATAGCATTGCGAGAAGTCCTGCATGCTCGTGCGGTGCGCCGCACGCCGGCCGCCTATTTGACGAAGGAGGCTTGGCTGGGCGGATTACGGTTTCATGTCGATGAGCGCGTCATCATACCGCGCAGTTATTTTGTGGAGTTGATTCCGGTGCTGCGGGAGTTGCTGCCGCGTGGCGCGGAGGTGCGGCGTGCGGTGGATGTATGCACCGGATCGGGGTGTCTGGCCATTTTGCTCGCTCGCGAGTTCGCCCGGGCGCAGGTGGATGCCCTCGATTTGTCGCCGGCCGCCCTGGAGGTGGCGGCGCTGAATGTGCGCGCTCATGGAGGTGCGCGCGGACCGGCGAGGCGAGTGACGCTGCACCAGAGCGATGTGTTCGACGCGCTGCCGGCGCCGGCGAGGCGCGAGGATGGCTACGATATCATCCTCAGCAATCCGCCCTATGAGCCGAGCGCGCACGTGGACAATCAAGCGCCGGAGTTCGCGGCCGAACCGCGAATGGCGCATGATGGGGGGGCGGACGGTCTGATGATCGTGCGCAAGCTGCTGCGGCAGGCCCGCGCGCGTCTCGCCCCGCACGGTATCGTGGTCATCGAGGTGGGGGGGCTGCGGAAAGCGATTAATCGCGAGTTCGCGGCCTTGGCCCCGGAGTGGCTGGCCACCGAGGACGGTAGTGATTGCGTGTTTTTGGTGCGGGCCGAGCGACTGGCGTCTTGGGGTGGGTAGTGCCGGAGGGACTACGTGGGCTGACGTCGGCGCGATGACTTTTGGGATATGCCCAAGGTGAAACCGCGGGATCGGTTCCCCAGGCACCAAAAGCAAGGTTCAGAAACGTCGTGCGTAGATGGCGCCCCGGCTGTCGACGAAATGCAGTTGGCCATCGACCACTCCGACGAAACGGATTTCGCCCTGAATGGTTTCGCCCGCGCGGTAGGAGCGGCCGTCGATGACCACACGCGGTGTTTCACCAGCCATCACCGCAGAAACGGCGAAGGCGGCCACAGAAGCGGCAATCTCTGCGCGGAGGACCGGCGAAGTTAGCGGCGGGGGTGCGATGGTCGCTGCGGGGCGGGTCGTGCTGGTCGCCGGCGAGTTGGTCTCGGTGGTGGAGGGTGCGGAAGTTGGCGGTGTGCTTGAGTTGGCTACCTTGACGGTCGGTGGGGGGGCCGGTTTGGAGGTTTCCGGCTTAGCGGTAACATTAATCCAGAGGATAAAAGCAGTGAGGGGAATCGCGATGGCTCCCAGGGTAAGCCAAAAACGTTGCTGACGGCGGGCTTTGCGGAGGAGTTCGTCCCGTTTGGGGTTCAGTTCCACCGGCACGGCTGGACCACCGGCCAGGAATGGGGCGGTGGTGTGGCCGACGCGTTCCTTGGCTTTGGCGAGAGCTTGTGCGATGTCACTCATGGCGGCGGCGAGCATGGGGGGCGTTTGGTGCGGTGCAAGCGCGGCGTCCGATCCGCTGGGTCGGGCCGGAGGGTGGATCAATGATCAACTTCGCATTTTGGCGGAGGGTCGGCGGTTGTCCTCGAGGGCTTGCCGCTCAACGAATCCATTCCTTGCCCTGGACGACGAACTGCCACGCGCCTCGGAATTGGCCTAACTCGCCGTAGAATCGGAGCACGCGACCAGCCCGGGCCGCTTCGCGGAGGCGGTCTCGTAGTTCGGCGTTGTGGCTGTAGACGTCGTATTCCAGGTCACCGAGGCGAACCTTGACGTGGCCGCGCTCGTTTACGGTGGCGGGGGTTTCGAGGTAGAAGATACGACCGGTGTAGGTGCCGTCACGGATGTCGGTGCCGGCGGGAAGGTCGGCGGGTTTGATGGCCGTGGCGAAGATATTGACTGGAGAGGTGTCGATTTTGACCACGGCACCGGAGTCAGCCTCGGTCTCGCTCGGTTTGGTAAGGGATATCCATTTGTCCTTCGCATTGGTGTCCACGGCGCGGAAGCGAGCGTAGAGGGGGAAGTGATCGGAGAATCCGGCGGGAGTGCGGCCGCGTGACCAGCGGTTGGGCAGGCCGAGCGCGTTGGAGTTGAGTCCGGCGAACTTCATCACCGCGAAACTATTGTCGACGTATTGGATGCCATTTTGATCGTAGAGGCCGCGAGAGACGATCATATGCATGAGGGTTCCCCATTCACCTTGGTAGGTATCGGAGCCGCGTTGGTCGGAGGGCAGTTCGAACCAAAGATTGTAGAGGTCGCGATTTCTACCGCGCAGGGCGATTTCGTTGCCCTGGGAGCCGAGCACATCGTTGATGCCGGTGGTGCGCATGGAGCGGTAGCGCTGTTTTTGGTTATAGTGTGAGTTGAGGTCGCCGCCGATGAGGACGTCGGCGGAGGGATCGGTGGCGAGGAGTTCGTCGAGGCGGGCGCGCAGGGTGCGGGCGTTTTCGAGGCGGATAAGCTCTTCCTCCGCGTTGCCGGCCCCTGATTTCCAATGGTTATTGAACAGGACTAGGCGATGTCCGTCGACCTCGAGCTGGACTTCCAGGATCGCGCGGGCGTTAGGAGTGGGGTGGGAGCGGGTTTCCAAGATCGGAAACCGAGAAAAAATCAGGTTGCGCACCGCTACCGCTCGGCCATCGGCGTGGGTGCCTGGGCGTTCGTTGGTGGTGGCGAGGTGGTATTCGCCCAGGCCGGCATCGGCGCAGGCTTTGAGTAGCCAAGCCTCGGCCGGCAGACCGATGAATTCCGCAGGCAAGGGTTGCCGGGAAAGCATTTGTTCGAGGGTGGTATTGGCGTGGCGAGCCAGCCAAGCGGGGTAGTCGGTGACGGTGCTGTCGGGGGTTTGATCCAGTTCGATTTCGTTAAAGAGCACGATTTCTGGGCCGGCCCCTTTGTTTACCTTGGCGAGCACCTTGGCGATGTTGGCTGCTTTGACCGCCAGGTGTTGGGCTCCGTATTGGGCGGGTTGGTAATCGTCGTAGGCGGCCACGCCGTCGATGTCGTGCAGATTTTCGACGTTGTAGACGACGACCGCAAAGTCTCGGGCCTGCAGAGCCGACGTCGTCCAGGAGCCCCCGATCACGAGCGCTAGGATCATCAGGGCGACGTATCGGCGGAGCAGTGGTGTGGAGGGTAGCATGTGAATCATCGAATGAAGATCTAGTCGTGTGACGCCAAGCGGGAGGAGCGGGTTCCTGGTGATCTTTATGTGACTTTTGACGGCACACGCTTGGTCAGGAAACGGCGATTTTTCGGGTCGTTTCGCATAACTTACTTCAAATCCGCTCACCGCTCCTGGTTTCGTGGCCGGTGTTGGAGGCTTCTTTGAACGCAGGCTGGGCTCGGTATTGCGGAAGTGCTCGACCTACTGGATTCCAGTGCCGACGGTCACGCGCTCGCAGTCGGCGGGAGGGTCATGGCAGTTCGCCCAAGCTAAGGAGTCGGTTATACTGGTCGAGCGTTAGCGGCATAACCGACAGTCGGCTTTGGCGCAGTAAGGGGATATCGGCTAGAAAGGGGTCCGCTTTTATCATGGCCAGGGACACGGGACGAGCTAACGGGCGTTCCAGTTTGAGCTTCACAGCTGACCAATCACCCTCCTCGGCGGTCGGATCGGGAAAGTGCTCACGAAGGACGGACGCTACGCCTAGCACGGCCCGGGTGGTGACGCTGGCGTAAAAAAGCACCGCATCGCCTTTTTTCATGGCGCGTAGGTGGTTGCGGGCTTGGAAGTTTCTCACGCCGTCCCAAGTCGTCGTTTTGTCGCGGACAAAGTCTTCCCACGAATATGCCTCGGGTTCAGTTTTCACCAGCCAGCAGGAAGTTTTCATGTCGATTTCTACCTAAGCAGGCTAGCGCGGTTTTGCGAGGCAACACGGATATTCATCTGCTCGCTTGTATTTTGAGCGTGGTAGGTTTCCGGGCGGTTTTGGCGAGTCAGTTTCTGGCCTCTGGATCTGGAGTCCGCAGTCGGATCGATTTGGTGGGCTGCGGATGGTAGTGGCTTTGACACCTTTCGCCGGTGGTCGAGGAGCCCCGAGTTTGTTATTCTTAAAATACTTTGTTAGAAAAGCTTAAGGTTATCAATGATCGTGATGTTTGGTCTGGGATTTGCACCCGTTATGGGCCGGCGTGTTGAAGGATTTTTAAACTGCCGTCTAGCAATCGAGCGCGCTTGCGGTGCTGAGCGCTGCCTATAGCTTTAGCCTTTTTCATGCAGGGCACCTTGTTACCTATCCGGTTGGTTTTCATCGCACTTTGCGCGGCTGCGGGGTGGTTGGTGTGTTTAACCGAGCCGGAGTGGGATCATCGTTGGAAGTTGGCGGTCGTGATTGGATTGTTGCTTGGGACGTTGGTCGTTTTGGTTGATGTGATGCTTAAGGGATTCTCCCTTAGAGGATTATCAGCGATTAGTTTTGGGCTGCTCATCGGGTCGTTCATTTCTTACATGGTGGGTGTTTCGCCGCTCCTTGGGGTGGGGGATCCACAAGTGGTGTTCTTGGTTCGATTAGCTCTTTTTCTCGGAGTAACTTACCTTGCAACGGTTATTGCTTTGCGTGGAAAGGACGAGTTTAATTTAGTGATACCGTATGTCCGATTCGTGCCG
>CAYNUW010000066.1:0-6074 GCA_964400455.1 uncultured Akkermansia sp.
ATGCGATTCACGGCGTCCTTGAGGAAAGACGCGGCGGCGAAGACAGTGAGGCCGACGGGGGTGCCGGACCGAGCGCGGCAGCGCGGAGATGGCGGAAGGTCTTTATGAAGCTGGGATCGTAGCGCGAGGGGGCTCTGGCTGGCTTGGAAGATTCCCTCTTCGCTCCGTCGCACCGATCCAGATTTCAAACCCGAACCGCCCATTCAGGCGCACAAAAAAACCGCCTTACGGCGGTGCTTTTTGGCGTCCCCACGGGGATTCGAACC
The DNA here is from genome assembly GCA_964400455.1 of uncultured Akkermansia sp. Lineage (GTDB taxonomy): Bacteria > Verrucomicrobiota > Verrucomicrobiia > Opitutales > Opitutaceae > IMCC26134_A. The sequence goes on from CAYNUW010000066.1 coordinate 267, forward strand.
CCGGTTCTCACCGTGAAAGGGTGGTGTCCTAACCAGACTAGACGATAGGGACGAGCTGGAAGGAAGATCACCGCTCAAAGCGGAATCGTCAGCAAGTCTTTTTAGGAAACCAACCTAAACACTTCGATTAATCTCTTAATCAAAGGTATTTATGTTCAATTTCTTTGAAGTCATCGCAGGCGGTCCATCCGCCGCCAAACTTGAGCGTAACTCAAAAAGACACGATCAAGTCCGGGCCCAAGCGGGTCGATAAGCAGGTATCCACGCCCGCTCCAACTGCTTCCCCTCGATACCATGCAAAGCACCACCCCCCAAGACTCCGGTGTCGCCGCGTTCAACACCCTTGAGGTGTCAAAATTCAAGCTTGGCTTACTCTTCGCGGTTCTAACGGCCCCAGTTGCCTACACCGCTTCGATCGAGGAGCGTCTGGCCGAACTCGAAAAACAAACCGCCCGGCTCGCCTCCGAAAACGCCGCCCTCAAAAAGCAGCTCGGCTACTCCGCCGACGGCAAAGCACCCGTCCTCGTCGTCGCGGGCGGCAAAGTGGAAAAACTATCCCTCGGCGGCTTCATCCAAACCAACGCGGAATTCGGCGACACACCCGACTCACGGTGGGCCGGCGAGAACGACCGCTTTTTCCTTCGCCGCGCCCGCATTAACCTAAACGCCAAACTCGCCCACGATTTCTCCGCTCGCATCGAGGCCGATTTTGGTGCCAACGCCCTCAACGCCGGCGCCAGCCGCAGCGGTCAACTCACCGACGCCTACGTGCAATGGTCCAAATACGACTTCGCTAACCTCCGCGTCGGTCAGTTCAAAACCCCTTTCGGCCACGAACAGCTCGCCGCCGACACCCGAATACTCACCATCGAACGCTCCCTCCCCAACGACCGGCTGACCGTCAACCGACAAATCGGCGTGGCCGCTTCCGGTCAACTTGCCACCGACCGTCTCGACTACCAGCTAGGCGCGTTCAATGGCAACGGCGTCAACACCGGCCTCAACGACAACGAACAGTTCATGTATGCCGGCCGCCTCTCCGGCCTAGCCTACGACGGCGAAATCGCCGGCCAAAAAGTCAAACTCGCCGCCGGCATCAACGGCTTTACCTCGGATAACGCCGCCTCCGGCACCACCCCCGCTAACCGCCGCGCCGGCTACGGAGCCGACGTCCAGCTCACCTCCGGCCCCGCCACCCTCCAAGCCGAATGGCTCCGCAACGAAAACGACGCCCTGGCCGAACAAACCGGCTGGGCCCTCCTCGCCGCCTGGACTTTCAACCCCAACCTTCGCGGCGTGGTTCGTTACGAAAACTTTGACGCCAACACCGCCTCCCGCGCCGATACCACCACCGAGGTCTGGACCCTCGGCCTCGATTACCTCTTCAAGGGCGACGACCTCAAAATCTCCCTCAACTATCTCCACGGCGACCAACCCGCCCCCACCGACGACGGCGGACGCCTCCTCGCCCGGCTGCAAGTCATCTTCTGACCCGGCTCCGCCAAGATCGCTCCCCCTCCAGCCGGCCCCCCATCCAGGGGCCGGCATTTTTATGTCCTCCCCCTAGACCCCATCGATTACCACCACCCATCACTATCCCACCATCAAGGGTCATTGGTCATTCTTCCCCCTTCCTCCGCTCTTCGTAAATCGTAAATCCCCCTTCGCTCAGGCTTGGCGTGACGCTCGACAGCCCCATGTTAGAGCTACTCACCATGCTCGATCCCTTCGGCCGCGCCATCGACTATCTGCGCATCTCGGTTACCGACCGCTGCAACGAGCGCTGCCTGTATTGCATGCCCGAAGGCTACAAGGGCTGGGCCCAAAAAGCCGACCACCTCACCGCCGACCAGCTCATCGCCGTAGCCGCCGCCGCCGCCCGCCTCGGTTTCCGCAAATTCCGCCTGACCGGCGGCGAGCCCCTGCTGCGCGCCGACTTCCTCGCCATCGCCCGCGGCATCGGCGCCCTCCCCGGCCTCCACTCCCTCGGTGTCTCCACCAACGGCCTAAAACTCGCCGACCTCGCCCCCGACCTGGCCCGCGCCGGCGTGCGCTCCGCCAACGTCTCCCTCGACGCCCTCGACCCGGCCCTCTACCGCCGCATCACCGGCGGTGACATCGCCCGCGTGCTCGCCGGCCTCCGCGCCGCCCTCGCCGAAGGCATCTTCATCAAACTCAACTGCGTGCTCCTCCGCGGCCTCAACGAGACCGAATACCGCCCCCTCATCCGTTTCGCCGCCGAGCTCGGCGCCCCCCTCCGCTTCATCGAGCTCATGCCGCTTTCCCGAACCGACGTCCTCGACGAGAAAAACTTCCTCTCCGTCACCGACCTCCGCACCCGCCTGCACGCCGATTCACCGCTCGAACCCCTGCCCGACTACCGCCCCGGCCACGGCCCCGCCCGCTACTGGCGCGATACCGCCACCGGCGCCCGCCTCGGTTTCATCGGCGCCATCACCACCACCGATTTTTGCGCCACCTGCAACAAACTGCGCCTCACCGCCGACGGTAAAATCCGCCCTTGCCTCGGCCGCCACGGCGAACTCGACCTCCACGCCGCCCTCGCCTCCGGCGACCCTTCGGCGCTCGATCAGCTGCTCGCCCAGGCCATCGCCGCCAAACCCGAAAACCACGAGTTCACCGCCGATTACTCCCCCGCCCGCCCGATGACCGCCATCGGCGGCTGACCCGCCCCTTCTTCACCGCCCCGCTCTTTTGTCGCGCGAACTGAACGAATTTGCCGCAATTCCTCCCCCGGCTCCGCTCCGCCAAGTTATCCCTTCCCTACCTACCCTCTCCCCCCATGAGCAAAACTCCGCGCGCCCCCACCGCCTCCCAAACCGCCGCCAGCATCGCTTACGCCGCCGCTCGCGACACCTACGCCGCGCTCGGCGTCGACGTCGAAGCCGCCCTCGCCACCCTCGCCGCCACCCCCATCTCCCTCCACTGCTGGCAGGGCGACGACGTCGGCGGCTTCGAAAAAGCCGACGCCACCCTCTCCGGCGGCGGCATCCAGGCCACCGGCAACTACCCCGGCAAAGCCCGCACCCTCGACCAGCTCCGCCAGGACCTCGACCTCGTCTACAAACTCCTCCCCGGCCGCCACCGCCTCAACCTCCACGCCATCTACGCCGACTTCGCCGGCAAACCCGTGGACCGCGACGCCATCGAGCCCAAACACTTCGCCTCCTGGGTCGACTGGGCCCTCGACCGCAAACTCCACGGCCTCGACTTCAACCCCTCCAACTTCTCCCACCCCAAATCCGCCGAGGCCACCCTCTCCCACCCTGACAAAAAAATCCGCCAGTTCTGGATCGACCACTGCGCCGCCTCCCGCCGCATCGGCGCCCACTTCGGCAAAAAACTCGGCACCCGCACCGTCACCAACGTGTGGATACCCGACGGCTCCAAGGACACCCCCTTCGACCGCGCCGCCCCCCGCGCCCGCCTCGCCGACTCCCTCGACCAGGTCTTCGCCGAAAAACTCAACGCCAAACACCACCTCGACGCCGTCGAATCCAAGCTCTTCGGCATCGGCGCCGAATCCTACACCGTCGGCTCCCACGAGTTCTACCTCGGCTACGCCCTCAAGCGCGGCGACGTCGCCTACTGCCTCGACGCCGGTCACTTCCACCCCACCGAATCCCTCGCCGACAAGATCTCCTCCGTCCTCCAGTTCGCCCCCGCCCTCCTCCTCCACGTCAGCCGCGGCGTGCGCTGGGACTCCGACCACGTCGTCGTCTCCGACGACCCCACCCGCGCCATCTTCGAGGAGCTCGTCCGCGGCGGCTTCCTCGGCCGCACCGCCATCGGCCTCGACTACTTCGACGCCTCCATCAACCGCATCGCCGCCTGGGTCATCGGCACCCGCGCCGCCCAAAAATCCCTCCTCTCCGCCCTCCTCGAACCCGCCGCCCGCCTGCGCGAAGCCGAAAAATCCGGCAACCACGCCCTCCGCCTCGCCCTCTTCGAGGAAAGCCGCGCCCTCCCCCTCGGGCCCGTCTGGGACGAATTCTGCCGCCGCCACGACACCCCCGCCGGCCTCCGCTTCATGGACGAAATAGCCACCTACGAGCGCACCGTGCTGTCCCGCCGCTGACCCGCACCGAAACGTCGTCGCCTTTCGGGGTCGCTCGGTCTTCGAGCGACCCCGTTTTGCGTCCGCGATTCGCAATCATCCGCTTGCAGGTTGTCAGCGCCGACCGAACGCGCATCTTGACCGACTTTTTCCACGTCTATGCGCATCGGCCTGGCCCAGCTTAATCCCACCGTCGGCGACCTCGCCGCCAACACCGCCCGCCTCCTCGCCGCCTACCGCGACCTCGTCGCCGCCGGAGCCGAACTCGTCGTCACCCCCGAACTCGCCGTCTGCGGCTACCCTCCCCGCGACCTCCTCCTCCGCAGCCGCTTCGTCGCCGACGTCGAAAACGCCACCGCCGAGCTCGCCGCCGCCACCGGCGACGTCCCGCTCCTCGTCGGCACCGTCGTCGCCAATCCCCTTCCCCACGGCCGTCGCGCCTACAACGCCGCCGCCTTCTGCCACCACGGCCGCATCCAGCAGATCGCCCACAAGTGCCTCCTGCCCACCTACGATGTCTTCGACGAAGACCGCTACTTCGAGCCCGCCCCCGCCCCCACCCTCATCATCCACGCCGGCCGCCGCATCGGCGTCACCATCTGCGAAGACATCTGGGCCAACGAAGCCCCGGGCGACCAACGCCTCCACCGCTTCGACCCCGTCGCCCACCTCCGCGACGCCGGTGTCGACCTCCTCGTGAATCTCTCCGCCAGCCCCTGGTATGCCGGCAAGGCCTCCCTCCGCTCCCGCATCGTCGCCGACGTCGCCCGCGCCCTAGCCGCCCCCGTGGTCTACTGCAATGCCGTCGGCGGCAACGACGAGCTCATCTTCGACGGCCGCAGCCTCGTCGTCGCTCCCGACGGCTCCCTCACCCACGCGCTCCCCGCCTTCAAGGAAGAGCGCCAGGTAGTTGACACCGGGACCACCCAAACCGTGCCCTCCGAAGCCTTGGCGAAGGAGGGCGACATCCACGCCGCCCTGGTGCTCGGCCTGCGCGACTACGCCCGCAAGAGCGGCTTCAAACGCGCACTCGTCGCCCTCTCCGGCGGCATCGACTCCGCCCTCGTCGCCGAACTCGCCGTCGCCGCCCTCGGCGCCGACAACGTCATCGGCGTCTCCCTGCCCTCCGCCATCTCCAGCGAACACTCCAAGGACGACGCCCGCCTCCTCGCCGCCAATCTCGGCATCCGCTTCGAAACCATCGCCATCGCCGACACGGTCGCCACCGCCGAACGCGCCCTCGCCCCGGTCTTTGCCGGCCTCCCCCCCGACGTCACCGAAGAGAACCTCCAGGCCCGCACCCGCGGCGTGCTCATGATGGCGCTCTCCAACAAATTCGGCGCCCTCCTCCTCACCACCGGCAACAAAAGCGAGGTCGCCGTCGGCTACTGCACCCTCTACGGCGACATGTGCGGCGGCCTCGCCGTCATCAGCGACCTCTTCAAAACCCAGGTTTACGCCCTCTGCCGCTGGATCAATCGCGACCGCGAAATCATCCCGCGCAACACCATCGAAAAACCACCCTCCGCCGAGCTCCGCCCCGGTCAGGTCGACCAAGACAGCCTCCCGCCCTACGACGTGCTCGACGCCCTCCTGGCCGGCTACATCGAAGAGCACCTCAGCCGCGCCGAGCTGGTCGCGCGGGGCTTCCCCGAACCGATGGTGCGCGACATCTGCCGCAAGGTGGACCTCAACGAATACAAACGAAAACAAGCCGCCCCCGGCCTGAA
>CAYNUW010000066.1:6084-13795 GCA_964400455.1 uncultured Akkermansia sp.
GGCGTCGGCCGCCGCATCCCCATCGTCCAAAAATACGTCGGCTGAGGACTAACCACTGAGAACACTGATGAGCCCTGAGGAAACCAAACGAGCACTAGACCCCTTGGGTTATGCCATCATCGGCGCATGCATGGAGGTTCAAAAAGAAATGGGCTCGGGCTTTCTTGAGGAGGTCTATCAGGAATGTCTGGAGATTGAACTAACCAAGCAGGACATACCCTTCGTGGCACAGCCAAAGCTTTCTCTGACCTACAAGGGCCGCGCGCTTCGAAAGTTTTACGAGGCCGATCTGATCATCAGCGGCGAAATCCTGGTGGAGCTTAAGGCGGTTAAAACCATACTGCCCGAGCACGAAGCGCAGCTCATCAACTACCTTAGGGCCACCGGCAAGCGCGTCGGCTACTTGGTCAACTTTGCCTCCTACCCGAAACTCGATTGGCGTCGTCGCGTCTATGACCGACCTCAGTGATCCTCAGCGTCCTCAGTGGTTAATTCCATGTCTTCCTCACCCGCTCCACCCAAGGTGCAACCCTCTTCACCACTGAGATCACTGACGTGCACTGAGAAACCCTCGCCCGCACCTTCCACCTGCCTCCTATCACAAACTCGATTGCCACCGCCGAGCCTTCTACCGACCTCAGTGACCCTCCGTGTCCTCAGTGGTTAATTCTATGTCTTCCTCCGACCTCTTCGCCCGCGCCCAACGGCTCATCCCCGGCGGCGTGAACTCCCCCGTCCGCGCCTTCCGCTCCGTCGGCGGCGCGCCGTTTTTCACCCGCTCCGCCCAGGGCGCCACCCTCACCACCGCCGACGGCCGCGAACTCGTCGACTTTGTCTGCACCTGGGGCCCCGCCATCCACGGCCACAACCACCCACGTATCCGCCAGGCCATTACCGAGGCCCTCGCCCGCGGCACCTCCTTCGGCACGCCCAATCCCTACGAGGTCGAGATGGCCGAGCTCATCGTCTCCTTCTTCCCCTCCATCCAGAAGGTCCGCATGTGCAACAGCGGCACCGAGGCCACCATGTCCGCCATCCGCCTCGCCCGCGGCTACACCGGCCGCGATAAAATCATCAAATTCGCCGGCTGCTACCACGGCCACTCCGACTCCCTCCTCGTCTCCGCCGGCTCCGGCGCCCTCACCCACGGCCACCCCGACAGCGCCGGCGTGCCCGCCGCCTTCGCCCGCGAAACCGTCGTCCTCCCCTTCAACGACCCCGCCGCCCTCGACGCCGCCTTCGCCGCCAACCCCGGCCAGATCGCCGCCGTCATCCTCGAACCCTATGTCGGCAACGTCGGCTTCATCCCCGCTCAGCCCGGCTACCTCGCCCACGTCCGCGCCGCCACCGCCCGCGCGGGCGCCCTCCTCATCTTCGACGAGGTCATGACCGGCTTCCGCCTCGCCCGCGGCGGCGTCCAGGAACTCGAGAACATCGTCCCCGACCTCACCTGCCTCGGCAAAATCATCGGCGGCGGCCTTCCCGTCGGCGCCTTTGGCGGCCGCGCCGACATCATGGACAAACTCGCCCCCCTTGGCCCCGTTTACCAGGCCGGCACCCTCTCCGGCAACCCCCTCGCCCTCGCCGCCGGCATCGCCCAACTCCGCCTCCTCGACGAAACCCTGCCCTACGCCCGCCTCGACGCCCTCGGCCGCCAGCTCTGCTCCGCCGCGCTCTCCGCCGCCCACGCCAAGGGCCTCCCCCTCCAGGCCCCCCAGCGCGGCTCCATGTTCAGCCTCTTCTTCACCGACCAGCCCGTGCGCGACCTGCCCTCCGCCATGAGCTCCGACGCCAAACGCTTCAACCGCTTCTTCCACGCCTGCCTCGACGGCGGCGTCTACCTCCCCCCCAGCGCCTACGAAGCCTGGTTCCTCAGCACCGCCCACGAGGGCGCCGCCATCGACCGCGCCTGCGAAGTCGTCACCGACGCCATCCGCCAGCTCTAATACCAATTATCCTTCAAAAATAGACTAAAGCGCAGAGATGCAAAGACGCTAAGTTCGATCCTAAAGCATCGTCGCCCTGTCCGAGCGCATTTCGCCACTGGCGCACGGCGAGTTTTTCTTTCCCAGACACGACCTAGGGTGTAACCACGGATGTCCCCAGCCGTGCGACGGCGCGCCGCGCCGCAAAGCCTCGCAGCAGCCAATCCACACGGCTTAGCCAAAAGCTGAGGTGGTCCGCGCAAGGTGTTGAGTCGATTCTTGATCGCGGAATCCCGACGTGCACCCAGCGGGTTCATGGACGGAGCGCGACAGCGCGGAGATGGCGGCGCCGCTCGGGGCGCTGGCCCAAACGGCCGTCCGCCACGGGGTGCCCGCCAGGCGGGCCGTGCCGGACGCAACGGGTGACGCAATAAACAGGTGGCCAACATGTTGCGTGATACGACCCGATCCGACTGCCGTTTTTAGGCTCAGCACTGGTTTTCAAAAATCACAAATTACTAATCAAAATTACTTCTGTGCTGTTCGTTGAGAGGCTGACGGACCCTGAATCGCCAGCGACCACTACCCGCTCCGCTGACGGGGAACATTCCCACGCAAAACTCTATGAAATTCCATCAGTAAATGGTTGAATTTCGTCCACTTTTTAGCCGTATTTAAGCCATGAAACAGCGCTTTCTGGCACCGCAAGTCATGGACGCTCTCTCCGACACCCCGGTGGTTTTTATCCAAGGTCCTCGGCAATCCGGCAAAACCACCCTTGTGCAAAATCTCCAAACACACGGGCACGAGGCCACCTACTATACCTTGGATGATGCGGCCGTGCTGGAAGCTGCAGTTTCGGATCCGCAAGGCTTTGTCGCCGGCCTACCCGAGAGGGTGATTCTGGATGAGGTGCAGCGTGCGCCGGACCTGTTTTTGGCCATCAAGCATAGCGTGGATAAAAATCGCGCGCCCGGTCGCTTCCTGCTGACCGGGTCGGCGAACGCTATGCTGTTGCCCAAAGCGTGTGAATCTTTGGCCGGCCGAATGGAAGTGCTTCCCTTGTGGCCGTTTTCCCAAGGAGAGATGACTGCGGTGCAGAAGAACTTTACCGAGGCCTGTTTTTGCGCCGAGTTCCACCCGGGGCGAATCGCTGGAGCGGACTGGCCAACCCTGGTTTCGAAAATCGTCGCGGGTGGTTATCCAGAGGCGGTCTCGCGCACCAAAGCGGACCGGCGCCAAGCGTGGTTTGGATCTTATGTTACAACGATTCTGGAGCGGGACGTGCGCGACATCGCCAACATCCAAGGCTTGCGCGAACTCCCCACGTTGCTGCGTCTGGTGGCTGCCCGCAGTGCGAACGTGCTTAACTTCAACAACCTAGCCCGCGATGCCAGCATCGCCCCCACGACCCTGAAGCGCTATTGGAGTTTACTGGAGGCCGTCTTTCTCGGAATCACGATTCCAGCGTGGAGCGGCAACCTGACCTCGCGTCTCAGTAAGGCACCCAAACTGGTGATCGGTGATACGGGACTGCTTTGCCATCTGCTCGGCTTGGATGAAACTCGGCTGAAGGAAGGTAGCCTGATGACTGGCGCGGCGCTGGAGACGTTTGTTGGTTTGGAACTGATCAAACAGCTCGCCTGGATTCCCCACTCGCCAAAGCTCTTTCACTACCGCACGCACACCCAGCAGGAAGTGGACTACGTGCTGGAGGACCGGGCGGGACGACTGGTAGGAATCGAAGTCAAGAAAAGCGCCAGCCCGACCGCTTCCGATTTCCGTGGCCTGCGCCACTTGGCGGAGCAAACGGGCGAGAGATTTGTGCGGGGCATCCTGCTTTATGCAGGCACCGAAACCGTATCCTTCGGCCCTGGACTTCAAGCCATGCCCATCAGCGCCCTGTGGAGTAGATGACCATCATCGCAGCGACTTCGTTGACCAACCCAAAGCAGGTATACGTGTAGGGCGCTTAGGCCAGGAACAGGATAGCACCAAGGGGGAATATATCATATCCGCACCTTCGCCATTTTTCAGTGGGTGTTTGTGGTTCGGTGCCGGTCTCGGCGCCAAGCGCCGCCGTCAGCCGGTTAGGGACAATCGGCTCCACCTCGGAGGCGAAAGACAACCATAGCCCCATGTCGCCTCGCCCCATTTATCCCGGATTCCGTGATTGGATAGGCTGAGTATCGCACAAGCTGCTGATTTGGCCGTGCGTTTAGGAATCCCCGGCCTGCACTCGGAGAGTGCTGGCCGGCGGTGACGCGACGAGCGGACATTCAGCAGCTTGCGCGAGATGACCCGAGATAATCGCGGTTTCCGGGTTTATTCCTACCCCTCTTCCTTCGCCATGCGTTCCTCGCCGTTCGTCATTAGCCGTTCGTCGTTCGCCATTCGTCATTAGGCATTCGTCATTAGCCCCATTTCTCCCCGCCATCCTAAGTCAGGACTTGCGCCGCCGCCGCGTCTGCATGACCTCACCTCCTTATGTCCGCTCCCGCCGCCGCCTCCCAATATTCCAAAGAACACCCGTTCCCGGCCCGCATCACCGAGAACCGCCTGCTCAACAAGCCCGGCTCCGCCAAGGAAACCCGCCACTTCATCGTCTCCCTCGACGGCAGCGATTTGACCTACAAGGCCGGCGACTCCCTCGGCGTTTTCCCCACCAACCGCGCCTCCGAGGTCGGCGAAATCATCGACCGCCTCCACGCCTCCGGTGACGAACTCGTCTCCCCCGCCATGCTCAAGCTGACCGAGCCCATCTCCCTGCGCGAGGCCCTCAGCCACCGGCTGGCCCTCGCCGGCCCTACCTCCAAGATCATCACCACTCTCTTTAACAAGGCCACCGACGCCGGCGAAAAAGCCCGCCTCGAAGCCCTGCTCAAGCCCGAGGCCAAGGAGCAACTCACCGCCTTCCTCGACGACCGCGAATACGTGGACCTCCTCGCCGAGTTCCCCTCCGCCCGCCTCACCCCGCAGGAGTTCGTGGACCACATGCGCAAGCTCATGCCGCGCCTCTACTCCATCGCCTCCTCCCCCAAGGCCCACGCCCGCGAGATCCACCTCACCGTCGCCATCGTTCGCTACACCACCAACCACCGCGAGCGCCACGGCGTGTGCTCCACCTTCCTGGCCGATCGGGTCGTCGTCGGCTCCACCCCCACCCCCGTTTTCGTCTCCAACTCCCACTTCGGCCCCCCCGAAAACGGCGCCACCGACTGCATCATGGTCGGCCCCGGCACCGGCATCGCCCCTTTCCGCGCCTTTATGCAGGACCGCGTCGCCTCCGGCGCCACCGGCCGCAATTGGCTCTTCTTCGGCGACCAAAAACACGCCACCGACTTCCTCTACCAAGAAGAGTGGGAGAAATACCTCGCCGACGGCCAGTTGACCCACCTCGACCTCGCCTGGTCCCGCGACCAAGGCACCAAGGTTTACGTTCAGGACAAGATGCGCGCCAAGGCCAAGGAACTTTGGACCTGGATCCAAGGCGGCGCCGGCTTCTTCGTCTGCGGCGACGCCAAACGCATGGCCAAGGACGTCGACCAAGCCCTCCACGACATCATCGCCGAACAGGGTGGCATGTCCATCGAGGACGCCCAAGCCTACGTGAAGCAGATGAAAAAAGACAAACGCTACCAGCGCGACGTCTATTGAGCCCACCACCACGCCGCCACCCCCGGCGCCGCGGGGCCACCCGGCCACCCGTAACCCGTAACTTGCATATTCCATGACCTTTAACAACCGCACCGCCCTCGTCACCGGCGCCGGACGCGGCATCGGCAAAGCCATCGCCGAAGCCCTCGCCGCCAAGGGCGTCACCGTCCTCTGCGTCTCCAAATCCGCCTCCTCCTGCGGCGCCGTCGCCGACGCCATCACCGCCTCCGGCGGCAAGGCCAAAGCCCTCGCCGTGGACGTCGCCGACGGCGCCGCCGTCCAGGCCGCCGCCGAGGCCCTCCTCAAGGAATACGGCAAAATCGACATCCTGGTGAACAACGCCGGCATCACCCGCGACGGCCTCCTCGCCCGCATGAGCGACGCCGACTGGAATGACGTCATCCAGACCAACCTCACCAGCTGCTTCCACTGGACCAAGGCCATCGGCTGGCCCATGTGCCGCGCCCGCTACGGCCGCATCATCAACATCTCCTCCGTCACCGGCATCATGGGCAACGCCGGCCAGGCCAACTACGCCGCCGCCAAGGCCGGCATGATCGGCTTCACCAAGGCCACCGCCAAGGAGTTCGCCAAACGCGGCGTCACCGTCAACGTCGTCGCCCCCGGCTTCATCAAGACCGACATGACCGCCGAACTCTCCGAGGAAGTCCAGAAAGGCGCCACCGCCCTCATCCCCATGCAGCGCTTCGGCGAACCCGCCGAAATCGCCCACGCCGTCGCCTTTCTCGCCTCCGACGAGGCCGCTTATGTCACCGGACAGGTTTTTGCCGTTGACGGTGGCATGGCAATGTGAGCCCTTACGTCCTCAGTAATTTACCCACCATGTCCGAACAAAAAACCATCGAACAGCGCGTCAAAGAGATCATCGTGAATCAGCTCAACGTGAACGAAGAGCAGATCACGCCCACCGCGTCCTTTTTGGACGACCTCGGCGCCGATTCACTCGACACCGTCGAGCTCATCATGGCCTTCGAGGAGGAATTCAAGGACGAGATCAAGGGAGAGATCCCCGAGTCCGACGCCGAGAAGCTAAAGACCGTCGGCCAGGTGGTGGACTACATCAAGGCCAAGGCCGGCGCCTGATTCGCTCGACGCCCTCCCTGCGCCTCCGGCACCCGCCGGATACGCCGACCACCCCGCCCTCATCACCGAAGGCGGGGTTTTTCGTTTCTTCCCCCTGCGACATCCGTCAAGCTCGACCCTTTCCCGCCATGCCCTTCTCGCCCGCCGGCAAATACACGCCCTTCCCTCCCGTCTCGCTGCCCGACCGCCAATGGCCCGACCGCGTCCACACCCGCGCCCCCCTCTGGTGCTCGGTCGACCTGCGCGACGGCAACCAAGCCCTCGCCCAGCCCATGAGCGTGGAGGAAAAACTCGAGTATTTCGACCTGCTCGTCGGCATCGGCTTTAAGGAGATCGAGATCGGCTTCCCGTCCGCCTCCCAGATCGAGTTCGATTTCTGCCGCCGCCTCATCGAGGAAAACCGCGTCCCCGCCGACGTTTCCCTCCAGATCCTCTGCCAATGCCGCGAAGACCTCATCGTGCGCTCCCTGGAGGCCCTGCGCGGCGCGAAAAACATCATCTTCCACCTCTACAACTCCACCTCGCCCAAACAGCGCGAATACGTCTTCAACGCCACCCGCGACGACATCCAGGCCATCGCCGTGCGCGGCATCAACTGGCTCAAACAACACATGGGCCCCCTCGTCGCCGAGGGCTCCCGCATCCGCCTCGAATACTCCCCGGAGAGCTTCACCAGCACCGAACTCGATTTCGCCCTCGCGATCTGCGAAGCGGTCACCGACGCCTGGGGCCCGACCGAGGACAACAAGATCATCCTCAACCTCCCCGCCACCGTCGAATACGCCACCCCCAACGTCCACGCCGACCAGATCGAGTGGATGTGCCGCCATCTCACCCGCCGGCACCTCACCCTCATCTCCCTCCATACCCATAACGACCGTGGCACCGGCGTCGCCGCCACCGAGCTCGCCCTCCTCGCCGGCGCCGACCGCGTCGAAGGCACCCTCTTCGGCAACGGCGAACGCACCGGCAACCTCGACGTGGTCACCGTCGCCCTCAATCTCCACACCCACGGCATCGAGACC
>CAYNUW010000067.1:0-13744 GCA_964400455.1 uncultured Akkermansia sp.
GGTGCCCGGACTCAACGGCCCCGGCAGTGGGCGATGGCTTTTTGTCGCCAAACACCCAAGGACGGTTGTCGCAGCAAGGACCCTGCGGCGGAGTGCAAACCGTCGGGCAAGGTCGTGTGGGAGATGCGGCGCAAGCGATTCATCGCGTGATATCCACCTATACTGCACACCGCGTGCCAAGCAAGTTAGCCGCAGCAAAAGTTAAGATTGGGTTTCGACCTCCGTGACCCAATCGAACTTTCTCAACCACGCACGCGAACGCCCGGTCCTGGCGACTTCGACGCCGCTCGGGCTTGCCATGTGGGCCGAGAGAAAGGGACACTGCCGCACCCATGGCCGCCACCCTATCCGCCCACCTGCCCGACGCCTTCGACGCCCGCCGGCCCGTCGTGCTCATCGCCGGCCAGGGGCGCTACCCCGCCTTGGTCGCCGAGCGGGTGCGCGCTGCCGGAGTGCCGCTTCGTCTCGTCGCCATGGAAGGAGAGACGGCCGACGAGCTGCAGGCCGGTTTTGCCCCGGAACACCGCGCGTCGATAAAAGTCGGCCAGATCGGCGCCCTGCTGAAGGCGCTGCGCCGCTTCGACGCCGGTTATGCCTACATGGCCGGTCAAGTCTCTCCCCGCCGACTTTTTTCCGGCCTGCACCCCGATCTAAAGGCCCTCGCCATTCTGGCCCGTTTAAAACGCCGCAATGCCGAGACCATCTTCGGAGCGATCGCGGAGGAAATCGAGGCGGTCGGCGTGCGTTTGCTGGATGCTCGCGCCTTTCTCGACGCCCACCTGGCCAGCCCCGGCCCCATGACCAAAAGCTCGATCGACATCGACCCCGACCACATCGCGCACGGCCTCCACATCGCCCGGGAATGCGCGCGACTCGACATCGGCCAAGGCTGCGTCGTGCGCAAGGGCACCGTGCTCGCCGTCGAGGCCTACGAGGGCACGGATGCGATGATCCGACGCGCCGGCGAATTCAAAACCGACCGCGCGCTTTACGTCAAAACCGTGAAAGCCCGTCAGGATTTTCGTTTCGACGTGCCTTGTTTCGGACTGCGCACCCTGGACAACCTCGACGCCTCCGGCATTCGCGCCGTCGTGTTGGAAGCGAGCCGGGTCATCATGATCGACAAACCGGATGTGATCGCCCGCGCCAACCAACTGGGCATTGCCCTCCACGGTGCGCAAGATTGACCGCTTGCCAACGCGGTTGCGGAAGGTAAGCTGGAGCCCTGTTCTTTGATTCACCGGCACGACGTTGCCCCAAGCAACGTCCCGGGAGACGTCCGAAAAAACCTTTTCGGGGGTGTTCTGGATTCGACCCTTGGTTGGAGTGCACGGCTGCCCTCCGCGAGTGAAGGCCTCGCGTAAAATCACCTTCAAAACAAACAAACGGCACCTACGAAGAAATGCCCCTCGCCGCCTAAGTGCGGTGACGATCGATCAGCGATGTTCGCTAGCTGAAAGATCGACGACAGCGAACATAACGCCCAGAGCCACCCGCGGTGTGGGCGTCGTATCTTCGATCCGGGGGTTAGTTGACGGCATTGCGCGCGCAGTCGCGGGTCGTTGGCGAATTTAAAACGGCGCTATGAGGGTAGACGCCGGGCGCGAAGGTCAGGGGCACGCGGGTTCAATTCCCGCCACCTCCACCAATTGAACAGCAGCCCGGTTTCCTCGGAAACCGGGCTTTTTTATGGCACGCAAACGTGCATCGCACCGCCTTTAACTTCGGGGGGAAAAATTCGTTTTTTGGCTTTCCGTGATTTACAAACCAAACTCTTTGATCTTCTTGCGGTTCACTTTTTCCCGAAACACAAAGAGCATCATGAAAATTAAAGCTTATCTCAAACCTTCGTGTGGTTGGTCTAATGGCGTGCGGGCCATCATGCGCAAACATGGTTTGGAGTTTGAAGACATCGATATCATCAACAACCGGGACAACTACGCCGAAATGGTCGCCAAATCGGGCCAACCCCTCTCCCCGTGTGTGGAAATCGATGGTGTCATGTTGGCCGACGTCTCCGGCGAAGAAGTTGAAAATTACATGCTGGCCAATGATTTAATCAAGGCCGTGGACCGCCCGGCGGACTCGCCGACCAATGCCGGTTGCTCAGACGAGGAGCACGCTCGGATGGCGACCAAAACCATTCGGTTTTTTTAACTGAAAATCGGACCGAGTCTCTACTCCGGGCGGGGGAAGCACACCGCGTCGTTTCCGCGACCGACGCAGCGTGGCGTCAGCTCCCGAAAGGGCGCCGAACACCCGCAGACAACGCGCTGGACGGCACAAACCCGCTGTTGACTAATACCAAACACCCCAAGCTTTCAGGCTTTAACCTTGGATTGCACGGATGGGCGCGGATCGATACAAGATCTTTTTTATCAGTGCTATCCGTGATATCTGTGGTCAAAAATTAGGCTGATAGAAAGTCTAAATCCCCAAGGGGATTGGTATAAAAATCCGGGTAGCACATGAGTCCCCGCCACCCGGGCCAAGTCTCCCGGGAGTGTCTAGACCGCGAACGCGGCGTGAAGCGTGAAGTCCAAACGGTGTTTACCCGCCGCAAGACGATAGCCCGCGAGCGTGTCGGGGCCGCAACTGGCCGTCCCCACTCCTCGATGAGACGCGTCCAAGTAGAGCACCGTCTCCTTGCGGGCGCGCAAATCACTGGTGTGGCGGGCGGCATACAAATCCTCCGCGGTGAAATGCGTCGCGTTAAACTCCAGCAGCCCCATCGCTTCCACGCCCAGAGCGAGACCTCGTTTGCCCCGCGCTCCTGATCCGGCGAGCTCCAGCCAACGCACGTCGCAGTGGTGCCCGTGCTCCTGCGGCATCACATAATCCACATACTCGCCCGCCACCGTGTTTTCCCAGATTCCGAGATCGGCCGCCGCCTTACGGTCGCTGTAGTTCTCAAAGGGTCCGCGGCCAAAATAGGTCAACCGACGCAGCTCGGAGACTAAATCGAGCCGGACCCCCACGCGAGGGGCGTCGGCGTAGTCGTCGTGCAACGAGAAGGTATTCTCCACCAGCAACCTTCCGTCCGCCAGCATCCTGTAGCGATGCTCGTGTTGAATGTCTTTCCAACTGGCGCGCAGCGGCGTGGTCGCCTCGTGCGCCAGCGTCACCGTGGCCGAGCCATCGGCAGCCTTTTCCCAGGCAAACTCGACCGCCCGATGATCTAAACCGCGGTCCAGGCCCAAGGCCTGCCAACGCCCCAAGGCTTTGCCGGCTTGCCCCGACCAGAGCTTGATCCCGTCATTGTCGGTGGCTCCGCGCCACAATTGCACCAGCGGGCCGCGCGCCAGCAACTGCCGGCCCTCTCGGCGCAGGGAAACCAGCGTGGAAGTGGCCCGGTCGAACACCGCTTCCACCCCCTCGGCGGCCAGAACCACCCCGCCGAGCGTTTCCTCGACCCGGACGACTCCTCCCCTGCCCGCGCCTGCCACCTTCGCCTTTGCCTTCACCAGCAAGGGCACGGGCAGGGCCAGCTGCGCCGCCGCCACCACATGGCCGGCCGGCGCCCAGGAACGGCTACGGCCAAGCGAGAACTCCACGTTCAGGTGGCGCTCGCGCACACCGGCCGGCGAGGCACCGACGTCGATCGTGATTTCCCGGACTGCACCCGGAGCCAAACCGGCGAGCTGTGCCGCCGGCAGCGCCCCTTCACGCACGGGCACCCCGTCGGCCAGGAGCGTCCAGCGGACCTTCAACCCGGCTCGATCGAGGGGGGTAAAATCAAACTCGTTTCGCACCCGCACACGCACCTTCCCTCCCCTCGCCGCCACCAACTCGACCGCCACCGGTTGCGCCAGACGGTGGTGCTCATGGCAGGCGGGATGCGGGACCCGATCGGCCGAGACCAAGCCGTCGCACACGAAGTTCGCGTCGTTGGGCTTGTCACCAAAATCGCCGCCGTAGGCGAAGTGCTCCCGCCCATCGGGCAGACGCGCCCGCAGACCATGATCCAGCCACTCCCAGATAAAGCCGCCTTGAATGCCGGCCCGCCCCTTGAACAAACGATAGTAATCGGACAGCGATCCGTTGGAGTTGCCCATCGCGTGGCTGTATTCGCAGAGCACAACAGGCCGCAGCAGAGGATGCTGTGGCATCGCCAGTGGCGGCCGCGGCCGCCCATCACGAGGAAACCTAAGCCCCGAGGCCTCCAACACGGGCAGCCAAGCGTCCAAGCGCTCCGCCGGCGCGGGGGCATGTTGGTCGACAAAATCCAGCCACGCTTCGAGATCGGCCAAGCTGGTATACATCGGGCAGATCAAGTCTGTCGCAGCCGCGCCATGCGCGAACGTGGAAGAACCCTGCCACAGGGAAATGGCGCCCTCGTAATGCAGCACTCGGGAGGGATCTTGATGCCGGATCCAGCCGGCGGCCGCGTCATGGGCCGGGCCGTAGCCGGATTCATTGCCCAGAGACCAGGCGATAACGCTGGGGTGGTTGAAATCTCTGGCCACCATACGCATCGCCCGATCCAGCCAGGCTCCGGCATACCGCGGATCGCGACAGAGGGAGTTATGAAAGTCGTGCGCCTCGACGTTGGCCTCATCCACCACGTAGAGCCCGAACTCATCACAAAGATCCAGGAAGCGCGGATCATGCGGATAATGCGAAAGCCTCACCGCATTGAAGTTGAAGCGCTTCATCAATACCACGTCCTTCCTCAGCGTCTCATACGGCACCGCCTTGCCCAAATCGGGATGATGTTCGTGGTGATTCACCCCTTTGATCAGCACCCGACGACCATTGATCAACAGGTCGCGTCCGCGCGTTTCCACTTGGCGAAAACCCACCCGGATCGCGACGTGCGAGGGCGCCACTCCCGTGTCTGCGGGCGGCGTGAGGGTCACCAGCAGGGTGTAGAGCACCGGATCCTCGTGCGACCAGAGGCGTAGCCGATTTTTGGGCACCGGCAGGCTGAGACGGGCATGGGAACGATCAAAACCGATGCACCTCCGCTCGTGCTGCACCTCCGCCTCCGCGTCGCGCCGGCCGATCCCCCGCCCGCGCGAATCGATCAATCTAGCGGAGATCTTCACTCCGGGCGTTGGCCGGTTCTCCGGGAACCCCGCCTTCACCAACACGTCCAACACCGCCGTGCCCGCCGCTAAATCCACCCGGGGCGTGGCCTGCACATCCGCCAACCAGATTCGGGGCGTGGCATACAGCAGGACTTCGCGCGGCAAGCCACCCAGCCGCCACATGTCCTGATCCTCGATGAACGAAGCGTCGGAATACTGCACCACCACCGCCGTCAGCTCGTGCCGCCCGCCCGCCCGCACAAGCCCGGTGAGGTCAAACTCCGCCGGCAGGCGCGCGTCTTTCGACAGGCCGACCGGCACCCCGTCCAGATACACCGCCAAAACCGAATCCGCCGACCCGAAATGCAAGATCACCCGCCGGTCGTTCCATTCCGCCGGCACCTCCAGCACACGTCGATAAACGCCGGTGGGATTGACCGCCGGCGTATGCGGAGGCTCCTCCGGGAAGGGCATCGCCACGTTGGTGTAGTGCGGGAAGTGATGCCCCTGCATTTGCCAGTTCCCCGGCACCGTAATCTCACCCCAGCCCTCGTTCCCGGGCGTCGCGACCAGCCGCTCGGCGGCCGCCGGATCGGTCACGTAACGAAACGACCAGAGACCATCCAGCGACCGATGCCAAACCGAGCGCTCGCGGCGTCCGCCCAAGGCTTCCCGCGCGCTGGCATACGCATCATACGTGGCCCGCGGCGGCAGTTTATTGAGCGCGGTCAGCTCTGGATTTTCCCAAGCGCGAATCGATCCATTGGAGAGAAGCATGGCGGTAATCAGGTGGGGGCGGTGAGCCTCCTCCAGCCCGAAGCCCCGGCGCCCGTCTGGCAAGCCCGGTCGCGCGTCGGGGCCCGGGTGACCAATCCCTTTTCGAATTGGGGATCGCCCGGTGGCCCATTTAGCCCGAAATCAATTCCCAATGTTCAACCGAGAACCCACGTCCCTGCCCGCCTCGGCACCTGAGCCCTCGCTCGATTACGGCCCCATCCCCTTCTGGTGGTGGGTCGGTGAACCCTTGGATTTCGACCGTCTGGTATGGCAGCTGGACCAGCTCAGAGCCAAAGGCATACGCCAGGCGATCATTAGCTACAACCACCACGGCGACGGCCTGCCCAACCGTGGCGACCCCCCGGTCTTTTCCGCCGCCTGGTGGACGCTCGTGCGCCGCCTTCTGGACGCCTGCTCCACACGCGGCATGCGCCTGGGGTTTCAAGATTACACGCTGCTTAACCCCACCCTCCAAGAAATCGGCCAAGCCTCGCCGGACATGCACGGTGCCGGCGATCTGGTCGAAACTCATGTTCGAATCAGCGGCGGCGAAACCGCACGTCCCGCTCGCGCCGGCTCCGGCATCCCCGTGGTAGCAATCGCGTATCCCCTGGTCGCCGGCTTGCCCGATGCGCAGGGTGCGATCGACTGGACCCGACTGGCTGAAGAGAACTCTCCTGGGTGGACGGCCCCGCCCGGGGCGGGCGAATGGCTGGTCAGCGTGGTATGGCTGCGCTCCGTGCCCTTCGACCCTTTGCATCCCGCTTCCGGAGCACGGGCCATCGAGCGCTTTTACCAACCCTTGGTCCAACACTTGGGCGACCACCTGGGCCGCACCTTGACCGTCTCCTTCCAAGACGAACTGCACTTCGGTTCGAACATGCCCTTCTGGTCTCGAGGCCTGCCGGAAGCTTTCACTGCGGCCAAAGGCTATTCCCTTCTGCCCCGACTACCCGGGCTCTGGCATGATCTCGGCCCCCAGACCGCCAAATGGCGGATGGACTACGCCGACGTGGTCGTCGGTTTGCTCGAAGCGTCGTATTTTCGCCCGATCTACCAGTGGCACCAACACCATGGCCTGCTCTTCGGGCATGACAACATCGGCCGCGGCGGCATCGAAACCGGACGCCGCGCCTACGGAGACGCCTTTCGCACCCAGCGCTGGTTCTCCGCTCCCGGCACCGACGACCCCAACCTGGCCGGACCCCGCGCCTTCAAAGGCCTTAAGGTCAATAGCTCGATCGCCCATCTTTACCGGCGACCCAGGGTCTGGAACGAATGTTTTCACTCCAGTGGCTGGGGCACCTCGCCCGCCTCCGTCGTCGCCGCCCTGAACGCCGACTTCGCCCTCGGAGCGACCGTGGTCAACCTCCACGGCCTCTACTACTCCACCTTCGGCTCCTGGTGGGAGTGGGCGCCGCCCGATTTTCATTTTCGCCAGCCCTACTGGACCCACACCGACGCGCTTTCCGGCTACATAACCAGGCTCTGCCAGTTGCTCAGCGAAGGCGTCCATGCCTGCGATGTCGCCGTGCTCTACCCGGCGAGCGCCCTGGAGGGCGGCCTGAATCCTCGCGTCCGGCCACTGCCCGACCGCGAGGTTTTGATCACAGAAGAAACGCCGGGGACCGCAGGCGAGACCCTCGACGCCGCCGAGGCCTCCGCTTTCGGCCTCGGCCGCACCCTCTTCGACGCCGGCGTGGACTTCGACTACATCGACGACGAATCCGTCGCTCGCGCCGAAATCGCCGGAGGCCGTCTGTGCGTGGCCGGCGAAAGCTACTCCGTCCTGATTCTACCCTACGTGAGTTCGGTGCGACACACCTCCCTGCTCGCCGCCCTCGATTTCGCCCGCGCCGGCGGAGCGGTCATTGTTTACGGAGACCGGCCCCGGGCCAGCGATCGGGCCGGCTCGGACGATCCCGCACTGGAGGCGTGCGTGGACGCCTTGCTCGCCGCACCGAGGACCCGTTTTGTTGCCTCGGGTTATCAAACGGCGCTCGACCAAGTCATCGCCTTGGCTGGACGCGACTTTGACCCCGGACCCAGCCGCCTGCAGGCCCTGCATCGCCGCACCCCGACCGAAGACCGTTACTTCATAAACAACCCATCCGCGCACGACATCGACGCGGTGGTCGCCTTGCGCGCGAGAGGCCACTCGAAACGACTAAACGCCTGGAACGGCCTCCACGAACCGGTGGAGCTCGTGATGGGTGAAAAACCCGGACCGCCCGGCATCCGCCTCCGCTTGGCACCCGGTGAGGCCGCCTTGCTGATCGTCACTCCCGACGAAGACCCCGGCCCCCTCAACGCACACGCTGAAACACCCTCGGCCGAATCCTGGCTCACGCTGGACGACGACTGGGAATGTGAAGTTCAACCCACCCTCGACAACCGCCACGGAGACTTTCGCCGCCCGCCCACCACCGAACTGCTCGGCCCCGAGGCCCGGCTGTTTCGCCATGCGGAGGAAAAGATCGGCGGCGGCGCGGGCCGGCAGTATCCCGAATTCGACGACTCGTCATGGGGCGAGGTTCAATACTCCCAAGGGCACCGTTTCTGGCTGCTGGGCCCACTTCCGCCCGACGCCGACCTCACGGAACTTGAAAATAGATTGGTGCAAGCACGCGTCATCGATCCCGCCTTGCCCGAATATGTCAGCCGGCGGCCGTATCACTGGCAAAACTACAGTTTCTCGACTCGCTGGGGCGTGCGCGACGATCCCCACCTCCGAGATTGGGCAGCCGGACCGCACGGCCTCAAGGGCGGCGTGCCCGACGAGTTCATCGATTTACACACCAATCAACCGGGTGCGCGCTGGTTTCTGTGGACCGGAGCGCGCAGCAAGACTGATCGCGAGGCGGTTTTTGTGCTCGGCAGCCGCGCGCGTTGCGCCGCTTGGTTGAATGGCCACCGAATGCTCGAGCAGGAAGTGGCCATGCCCCCGGGACGGCAGTCGGAATGGAATCTTCCCCACTACGCGTGTGAGCCGCGGCGAAGCCCCGCTCGCCTGAGCGCGGGCGTAAATCCCCTGCTGCTGCGCCTCGAACAGCCCGCCGGCCAGCGCACCCGCGCCTTCGCCGCGTTCGAACCGCAGGAACCTCCGGCCCCGCCGGAACTCGCCTTGCGTTGGTTCGCCTGGCCCGACCACCCGGCCTACGATCCACGACCCGACGAACCTCCCGCCGCCCATTGGTTTCGCTTCGACGCGCCGCCAGGCCTGCAAAGACTGACCGTCGTATCTGTTTCACCCATACAGGCCTGGCTCAATGGCCGTGGCCTGCGGCTCCAGGACGCCTCGATCCGCCCCGACGGTCTACGCAGCTCCACGTTCGTAGCCGAAGCAACTTCGCCCGGGCGAGGAGTGGTCGCCCTGCGCGCCGAAGCGGCCACGGCCACCCTCGGCGGCGCACTTTTGCCGGAGCCCGTGCGTTTGACCTGCGGGCCGGGACGGATGCCGCCGGCGGACTGGTGCGCGCACGGCCTCGCCCACTTTTCAGGCATCGTCCGCTATCGCCGGACCGTGACACTCTCCGACCGACAAGCCCGCGAAGCCCTGGCGCTCGACCTCGGCAACGTGGCGGTCAGCGCGGAAGTGTGGGTTAATCACCGACGCCTGGCAGTCTTGATCACGCCACCTTGGCGGGTGGACTTGCGCGACGCTGTGACCGCCGGTGACAATCTGATCGAAGTAAGGGTGGCCAATACCCTGGCCAACCATTTTCACATCGGCGTGCCGACCCCCTACGCCCCCAAGGAGCAGACCGTCTCCGGCCTGCTCGGTCCGGTGCGTCTCCTCTTCTCCGACACCATAATGACCGTTGGACAAAACGCCCGTCCGCCGGCAGATTGGGCCTCATGCATCTACCCTACCGACGCCTCGGAAAAACCGGCCTGCAAATCTCCGCCTTGTCCTTCGGCGCCTGGGTGACCTTCGGCCAGCAGATCGGCGACGACACCGCCCGAGAACTGCTTCACACCGCCTACGCGGGCGGCGTAAACTTCTTCGACAACGCGGAAGGCTATGCCGACGGGCAGGCCGAGATCGTGATGGGCCGCATCCTAAAATCCTCCGGCTGGCCTCGCGGCTCCTACTTGGTATCGAGCAAGGTCTTTTTCGGCGACCACTACAAGGGGCCCAACGGCCGCGGACTTTCCCGCAAACACGTGATCGAGGCCTGTGACTCAGCCTTGCGGCGCCTGCAACTGGATCATCTGGACCTCTTTTTGTGTCACCGGCCCGACCCCGAAACCCCGGTGGGAGAGACCTGCCGCGCGATGCACGATCTCACCATCCAAGGCAAAATTCTCTATTGGGGCACCAGCGAATGGAGCGCGGCGGAGATTCAGGCCGCCCGCGATTTTTGTGCAGCCCGCAACCTCTACCCGCCGGTCTTGGAACAACCCCAATTCAACCTGTTCCATCGCCGGCGTATCGAAACGGACTACGCCCCGCTCTACGACTCCGGCGAAGGCCTGGGCACCACCATCTGGTCGCCGCTGGCCACGGGTTTGCTCACGGGTAAGTATAACGGTGGCATCCCGGCGGAATCGCGCCTTTCCCGGCCCGAGCTGGGCTGGTTGCGCGAGCGTGTGACCGACCTGCAACGTGATAAATTGGAACGCGTGCCTCACCTCGCCGAGATCGCCCGGGAACTCGGCACCACCCTGCCCCGCCTCGCCATCGCCTGGTGTTTGGTAAACCCGCGCATCAGCACCGTCATTTTAGGGGCGTCCCGACCCGAACAGCTCCAAGAAAATCTCGGTGCCGTCGAGCTCCTGCCCAAACTCGACCAAACCGTGCTCGACCGGCTCGACCGCATCACCCGACCTGTCGCCACCTGATGCGCGCTCCCCGCCAAATCCTCCCTTCGCTTCTCGCCGTCTGCCTGTCCGGATGCGCCAGCCACCCCGGCATCTTTTCCGGCAACCCATTGCGCGACCGCTACGAAGCTCCGCAGGCTCCACATCTGGGAACCGTCGTCGCCCGGTTCCCCTCCACCCAGTCAATCGTGGTGGAACAACACCCCGCTTGGAGCGGACCCTTGCCCGCTGCCGGACGCACGCTCGAAAGCCGCTCGCCGGAAAACGGGAGCATCACCGCCCGGCTTGAGCTCGCCCGCCCCCGCCGACACCTCTACCTGTCGGCAATTGTGCTGGATGGGGAGCCGCGAATCGGCGACGACGTATTCCTCCTGCCAAACCTGCCCCCGGCCAATCCCCCTCAGCCGTAAGCTCGCCCCGCCCGGCACTTCGCAGCCCACCGCCAAGTCCCCACTCCGCGACGAGCTGCCCCCAAACGCTCTCCGCTCAATCCGGGTGCGCCCGGATCACTCACCAATCTCCGGCCAGCCATCCGAAGTCCAAGTTAACCGACGAATCGCCAAATGCGGAGCACCCCCGCGCGTCGCGTCGTAAAAATGCATGCTCGCTAGAAACTGCCCCCCGTGTTCGAAGACCCCAAGGTGCCCCGGACCAACCAACGCCCCTTGAGTGGCGAGCACCGGCCGTCCCCCGCCTTCGCGCAAATCACGATTTTGGTCATCCAAATAGGGCCCGGTGACCGCCTTGGACCGACCGACTTCAAGGTAATAGGTGCTATCCACCCCGCGGCAACAGAATCCCTTGTTGATGAAAAGATAATAATACTCACCGTTCCTTACCAAAGTCGGTGCTTCGATCTGCGGCGCGTAGGCTAAATGGATCATAGGGCCCTCGGGCTCCAGGCGCAAACCCGTGGCCGGATCGAGCTCAAACATGTAAAGTCCACCCCAGAACGACCCAAACGATAACCAAAGCCGCCCGTTTCCGTCGGCCAGGACCGAGGGATCGATAGCATTGTAAGGGGAGCCTGAGGTAGAGCGCAGAACGATCCCTCGATCGGTCCAAAAATGATCTGGATGGCTGGGATCGAGCACCGGCGACGTGGCCAACGCTATGGCCGAAGTTTGTTTTCCGAATTCGGAGACGGAATAATACAAGTGCCAAAGATCACCGACCCGAACCAAATCCGGTGCCCAATAGTGGTGACGACGATTGGCAGGCGCGACTTCGTTCGCCCACGCGGGAGGGTCCTTCAGGGCGGGGTCGAGCTGCGTCCATTCGTTTAAATCATCGGAACGAGCCGACAAAATGCGCCGGCCGGTGCCAAAAATCCACCAAGCATTCTCGGCGTAAACCGGAGTGGTGGGATCGTGGATGCGAAGGTCACGCCGCCCAGGGGGAACATCGGCGGCCGCCATCACCGGGGCTTGGCTGGCAAGGGCACAAAGGGTCAAAATCAAACGATGCATCCCAGACCAGACGGTAACCGATCCTAGCCGGTTCCCACCCAAGTCAGTGCACGCACGCCAAAACACGCTTATCTTTTTAACGTTTTGTCCTGCACCCCCCAGATATCGAGCATGTCTCGTATCGCCGGAGATCGCAGATGCGGAACCACAATCTGCACAGCGCTGGTCAGTCCGGACTCCAACTTGAACGGCAAGGCCAACACCGGCAAGGAAGCCATGCTGGCCGGAACCGTGCACGAGAGAATACGGCGGCGAGTATCCACGGTGCAGTCTGCCTTGACTGGGGCCGCACAAGGGGTCGCCGGCAATACGACGTAGTCATATTCCCTAAAAACCCCGTCCCACGCCCGCGTGATCGCGTCGCGATTAGCTTGAGCAGTCGCAATCTCATCGGGAGTCAAAGTTCGCGCCCGATCAATTCTCGCCCGGACATTGGGATCGTAACGGGACCGATAGAGGTCATAGAAGGGCGCATGAATCCGCCAAGTCTCGGCCCCGCCTAAAATCGCATACAAATCTGCGGCGGGAGCAAAAAGCTCCCGCAAATCCCCCGCTACAGATTCAGGCAGAGGACTCGTCAATGCCGAAGCCGCCCGCGAATACGCCGCCTGCACCTCCACATCCAAACCGGGTAAAGACATCCATGCTCCACGCAGGCCGCGAGTCCTTGGTGCTGACTCTGGCAAGAGGGCATCCAGAACAATTCGCAAATCAGAAGCAAAGGAAGTCAGGAACCCGGGGGTATCCAGACTTTCCGCCAGTGGAAAGCCATCCGCGATCCACGGGTGGCCAGGGGTCATTCGAAAACCATACAAGCCACAGAACGCCGCCGGCACGCGGATGCTACCTCCGGTATCAGACCCCAGCGCCAAAGGCACCACACCCGCTTTAACCAGTAACGCGGATCCGCTGCTGGAACCACCGGTCGTCCGGCCCGCGTGGCCGGGCAATTCGCAATCTCCATAGTGAGGATTCTCGCCGGTGATCCCGTAGGCGAATTCATGCATATGTGCCTTGGCGGCCAGCACCCCGCCCGAGGCGCGCACCTCCCGAATGAAAGATCCATCGCTCGCGGCCAAGCCTCCCGGTTGATGCTCCACGCGGACTTCGGGCAAAAACGTAGAACCCGCGAAAGTGGGCAAACCCTCCGCGTCGAATAGGTCCTTGGCCGCGAAAGGAATACCGGCCAGAGGATGACTTTCACTCTGACTGGCAGCAAGTTGCTCGCCCAAAACCGACTCTGCTGCCAACCAAGCCAGAGCGGCCTTACGCTGCGCCGCCGGCAAATTGGCCGCGCTGGTGTGCACGCGGGCCGCCGCGGCTCGGGCAGGGAGATTCTTCCAATCGGCAAAGTTCATCATGGGTCTAATTTACGACCCCTCCCATTCTGACGCTCTGGGTTGCTTCGGCAAGCCCGCGCCTAGGCCCCCTGGCATGAATTCACGAATATCCACTAACTCAATGGTTACTAAATAACTTAAACGACACTACACCCTTCCACTCGGGTTACGCACCAAAGAGCCTGATAACGAGGCCTGCGTGGAAATGATTTTTTTAGAAAAAGCTATTGACCAAACCAACAAAAGTTCGTGTGCTCACCTTTCTGTTAAGCAGGCGTAGCTCAGTTGGTAGAGCACCACCTTG
>CAYNUW010000068.1:0-13656 GCA_964400455.1 uncultured Akkermansia sp.
CCGCCGCCACCGCCAGCGAGGTGACGCCCTACAGCGTGATCTCGCATCGCGCCACGCGTGGCAAATCCGTGCTCGCCCACGAATTCCTCAAACCCCGCGTATCCTGGCTCAATCCCCGTTTCACCACCGCCGTGCCCGCCACCGTCACCGCCGACGGCGCGTCCGACATCCTGAGCCACGTGTTCGAAAACTACTTACTGGGAGGCGCTTCCTCGCCCCTCGCTGACCGCCACTCCGAGGGCGTGATGCTCACCGTCATCGAAACCTTGCCCAAACAACTCGCCCATCTTGCCGACGAGACCCTGCGCGGCCATCTGCTCTGGGCTTCCACGCTGGCTCTTTCCGGCCTGCAAGGCGCGGGGCGCAGCGACAGTGGCTTCCCGCTCCACGCGATCGAACACAGCATGAGCGGGGTGCGTCCCGAGCTCGCCCACGGACGCGGCCTCGCGACGCTTTATCCGGCCTACTTCCGCTTCCTCCTGGCGCGCGGTCGCGGAGTGGACCGCTTCGCGCAGCTCGGCGCCCGGATCTTTGGTTTAGCCGGATCGGACACCGAGCGGGCGCACGGTTTTGTGAGCGCGTTCGAGCGCTGGCTGGCGCAGAACCAGCTGCGCCAGTCCGCCGCAGCGCTTGGTTTCAACACCACCGACTTCGAGCACGTCGCCGATTACGCGGTAAAGACCTACGGCGACGGCCAGGCCATCGACGCCCTCGGGCCGATCACCCGCGATGAGATCATTGCCATCCTGGCCGACACTGCCCGGCAGGATCTGCCATTGTAAACGAAGTCGATCGGCCCAGCGGGGTCTGCTCGGGCCAAAACCGCGTCTGGTCCGCGCTGCCGGCCCCAGCGGAGCCAGGAAAACAGCGGCGAAGCGGACGTGCGCCCCGCCCGGCTTTTCGGGGTTGCAGCCCGGCACCCGCGCCGCGCTTACTCCGCCCTTTAATCGATCATGGCCTTTAACCTCAAACTCGTGCTCAAAGCGCTGCTCTTCTCCTCGAGCCAGCCGCTCGCGATCAAGGACATCCAGGCCCTGTTCTCCCGTTATCACGATCAGGCCGTCCGCCCGGGAACGTCCTCCGCCCCCGCCGAGAGCCCCGCCGCCCCCGCCGACGACGAGGGCCTCGCCACCGCCGAACAGCCAATCGATGCCCTCTCCCCCGAAGAGGCCGAGCTCTACGCCGAGGTGCCCGCCCTCGTCACCGCCACCCAGATTCGCGAGGCCATGGACGAGCTCGCCGCCGAACTCAAGGCCGCCGGCGACATCTATCTGCTGATCGACGGCGCCCAAGGCTACCGTCTCGTCACCCAGCCCCGCTTCGCCCGCTGGATCCGCGTGCTCCGCGACGAGCCCCCGCCGCTCAAACTCACCCAATCCGCCCTCGAAACCCTGGCCATCGTCGCCTATCGCCAACCCGTCACCCGCTCCGAGGTCGAGGCCATCCGAGGCGTCACCGTCGAGGGCGCACTCAACCGCCTGCTGGAACGCGAACTCGTCTACATCGTCGGCCGCGCCGACCTGCCCGGGCGCCCACTGCAATACGGCACCACCGACCGTTTCCTCGAGTTTGTCGGCATTAAGTCGCTGGTCGAGCTGCCCGCCTCCGACGTGCTCTCCCCCCGCCAGATCGACGAGTGGCTCAACCGTGCCGCCGTCGCACGCCCGCCGGCCGACGCCGAGATGGGCCTGCCGCTCGAAGAGGGCGAAGGCCCCTCCCCCAGCCTCGAACCCGTGGTCGTCGAACACGTCGAGGAGCCACCGACCGTCACCCCCGCCGACTCCGCTGCGTCCGAGCCCGGTCCGGCCGAAGGCTCGACCCCGCCCACCCCGACCCCTCTCGCCTAAATCACGCCCCCTTTCCCGCCCACCCGCCGTATGCCCGAGGACCCGCTCCAACCCCTCCGCGATCAGATCGACGCCCACGACCGTGAAATCGTGCGCCTGCTGAATTCTCGCCTGACCCTGGCCGCCGAGATCGGCCGGGTAAAACGCCACAGCGGCGGCGCCATCTACGTGCCGTCCCGCGAAGACGCCGTCTTTCGCAAGGTCTGCGCACTCAACCAAGGCCCCATCCGCGACGACGCCCTCCAGGCCATCTACCGCGAGATCATGTCGGCCGCCATCGCCTTGGAAAAACCGCTCCAGATCGCCTACCTCGGACCGGAGGCCACCTACACCCACGCCGCCGCGATCAAAAAATTCGGCGCCAGCGTCGAGTATCAACCCATCGCCACCATCGGCGGCATCTTCACTGCGGTGGAAAAAGGCGAGGCCGACCACGGTGTGATCCCGGTGGAGAACTCGACCGAGGGCTCGGTCCGCGAAGCCCTCGACGGCTTCGTGGAAAGCGACCTGAAGGTCATCGCCCAGATCAATCTCGAGATCAACCACGCCCTCATCTCCACCACCCCGCTGGCCCAAATCACCCGAGTCTACTCCAAGGACCAGGCCCTGGCCCAGTGCCGCGCCTGGCTGCACCGCCACCTGCCCAACGCCACCTTGGTCGAAACCGCCAGCACCGCGCGCGCGGTCGAACTGGCCCGCGATGAACCCGGCTCGGCCGCCATCGCCGCCGAACTCGCCGCCCAGGTGCAGGGCGTGCCCGTCGTGGCCCGCAACATCCAGGACCGCAGCGACAACACCACCCGGTTTTTTGTCGTGGGCAAACAACCCTCCGGCCCGGTCGGCGGCGGGCGCGACCTGACCAGCCTGGTCATCTCTCTCGGCGAGTCCGCCGCCGCCCACTCCGGCGCCCTGCAGAAGATGCTGGCTCCCTTCGGAGCGCGCGGCCTCAACCTGACCAAGGTCGAATCCCGGCCCAGCAAACGCCGCGCCTGGGATTACCTTTTCTTCATCGACGTCGCCGGCCACCACGACGACCCCGCCCTCCAGGCCGCCATCGCCGAACTCCGCGCCTGGTGCCCGCTGGTCAAATGGCTGGGCAGCTACCCGGTCCTCGCGTGAACTCCCGCCCGCGCCACCCGAGACATTCGTATTCAATTTCCCACTATGCGTGAACTGTCCACCGCCCGGGGCCTGGTCAAAATCGGCTCCACCGAGGAGATCTTCGCCGCCGCCCGCGACCTCGCCGTCGCCGCCCACGCCGCCGCCCGCCCGGGCCGCTTTATCTGGGCCCTGACCGGCGGCAGCACCCCGGCCGCCTTCTACAAATGGTGCGTCGCAAACTCGGCGCTGCCCGCCGCCTTGGTGCGCGACACCCACTTCACCGTCAGCGACGAGCGCCACGTCCTGCTCTCCAGTCCGGACAGCAACTTCGGCAACGCCGAGCGCCAGCTGCTCTCCCCGCTCGACGTGCCCACCGACCGCCGTCACCCGTGGATGGTGGCCTGGCCCGTCGCCGAGGCCGCCGAGGCCTACCGTCGCACCCTGCTCATCCTCGCCGGCCCGGGCCGCGCCTACGACCTCTGCTTCCTCGGTCTGGGCGACGACTGCCACACCGCCTCGCTCTTCCCCGGCACACCCCTGCTGCGCGACGACGGAGGGCTGCTCTTCGACGGCCAGGAAGTGCCGGGCAAGGGCTGGCGTTTGACCATCACCCCGACCGGCCTCGCCGCCTGCGGCCGCATCGTTGTCATGGCCCTCGGCGCCGGCAAGGCCGAGGCGCTGCGCCGCGTGCTGCGCGACCCCTCGGACATCGACGCCGTGCCGGCCCAGCTGCTCGAACGCTGCGCCGATCGCGTGGTCTGGCTGGTCGACGAACCCGCCGCCGCCCGCCTCTGAACCGCACCATCCACTGCGGAAGCGGAGATCAATGATCCTCCCCCAGGCCCTGGTGTTGCGCCTGCCTCCGCCGGGCAGACGCTCCAGTATGGTCACCCAATCGGGGCGAAGCTGAAGATGTTTAACGAAAAACCCCGGTGCCTGCGCCAGCCATAGAGACTAAACGCGCGTGACACCGGGGGAGGAGTAACGATTCACTTCTTCTTGCTGGCCGCGATCTTGGCCTTGGTGGCCTGCTGGGCGTTGATAAGCGCCTGCTTTTTCTGCTGAACGCCGTCCTGCTTGGACTGCTTTTGGTTGGCCTTTTTCTGCGTGGATTTAGGGGAGCGATCGCCCATGGTATTGGAATACTGACGTAGGTTAACTCGATGACGGAATGTTCGTTTCCCCGCCTTCGTGAAGCCAAGGTCCTCTCACCCATGCGCAATAGCGAGCACCATTCGGCCAGCGCATATCCGATCTCCGGGGCTACGAGCCCCCCTGCAAAGGTGAACCTGCATCCGCCGGCTGAGTCACCCGGCGCACCGGAATGTGCACCTCGTAGCGCTTCAAGAATCCCGGCACGAAGGGTCCGTTCCAATAAACCGCATACGCCTCGCCCTCGGCCGCCAGCTCCGGACGCTCAGCCAACCAAGCCTCGGCGGCGGCACGGGCGCTTTCAAAATGTTCGCGCGAATAACCACCGCGCCCGCCGTGGCTGACCACCAGGCGGGCGGGGCGCGCCATAACGACCACACCCTCGTCGGTGCTACCCGGCGCCGCGTTCGAGGCCGGCAAGTCGGACTCGGCCTTGGTGCGTTCACTTTCGCCGACCCAGAAATACATAGAACTCATCTCTCCCATGTGCGCCTCCACCGGCGTAGTCATGGCGATGTCTTTGCGCTGAATATAACGGAACAGCGGACGAAACAGCGCGCCGTTTTGGGCGAAGTAGTCTCCCCGCGCCTCGCTGCGAATCAGCAGCCCGGGCGGGAGCGACTTCAGCTCGGTGACATCCGGAGCGGTGGGAGGAAAAGCGGCGGGCGCGGCCATGGCGAAGAACGGTAAAAAAAGGGGCAGTAACCAACGAAGTTTCGGAGCTTTCATGGACGAGGTTACTCCGGTGCCGGGTGTTTGGCAAAACAACCACGCACTTCCGGGCGGCGACAAGACGCAGCCCGCTTACCCAGGACCCGCTCCGACCCAGGCGGAGCCTACGGGCGCGCCACCCTCAGCCGCAGAAACCGACGCGCCGCCCCGGCCGAGGTCGGATCGGTGACCACGACTTCACCCGCAAGGTTGGCCGCACCGGTAGACGGGTTGCCCGCCACGGACAGGGTCTGCCAAGTCAACAAATCGGCGGAGACCTCGACCGTATAGACCAAGGCGGGATCGGCGATGCGGGAGTAGCTCAGGACCAAACGCCCCTGGGCATCACGCGACAAAACCGTGGCCGGCGCGACGTCCGCCCCGGCCGGATCCCGGCTTAGAGCATACTCCATCAAGTTGACCACGCCGTCGCCGTCCGGGTCCGCCTCATGCGCCGCCGCCCCCTCGGCGAGCACCACGCCGAAATGGCGCTGGCGCCAAGCGGTGTAGTTTTCGGAAGAATACACCACGACCGGAATGATTGTCTCCAACGCCGCCCCCTCCAGATCGGTGCTGTTCAGGCGCACGGACGTGAAACCAGCGACTCCTGGACGCGGCGTGACCCGCAGCACCCCGGCATCGATGACAACCTCCAGCAAGGCGGGATCGACCGCCTCCGCGCTGAAGGCCAGCGGCGCGATGCGAACCAGGGAGGTCTCGACAAAATTCTCCCGGGCGAGCTGACCGGTGGTAAGCGGCAGATCGGTCCAAGCCGGCTCCAGGGAAGACGCGTTCCAGCGCGGGATTTCGGCAATCGCGTCGGCTACATTCATGCCCGCGCCCAGCACCCGGCCAAACACGGTGAAGCCGCCGTTCTGCGCGTCGAGATTGGCCGAGTTGTCGGCCAGGTTGATGAACCATTGCGAAGTGGCGCTGTTCGGGTCGCCGCCCAGCTTGGCCATGGCGAGGGTGCCGCGCAGATTGGACAAAAGTGGTTCGTTCGGCACCGCCGGAAACGTGGGGACCAGATTATAGGTGGTATCGTTTTCGAAATAAAATCCCCCGTTCTGCACGATGAACCCGGGGACCGACCGGTGGAAAAAGTTGTTTTGGTAGCGGCCGGCGTCCAGGTAAGCCAAAAAATTGGCCACGGTTTGCGGAGTCTGGGCGTCAAACAGGGCGATATCCACCGTGGCACTGCCAAGCGTGCCCGCGCGGACCAAGAGCCTCACCGCCGTTCCAGGCACATCCGGATCGCGAAGATGGTCAGCGAGGTTGATCGCCGCGCCTTCGCCACCGGAAACGAGCTCCAGCAGCGGGATCGGCGAAACAAGTTCTGGACCAAGATTGGCGGCGGCGGCGGTGGCGGCCGCGCCAAGCGCCGCGAAGAAGGTCAGACGGGGGGGGCGAAGTAACATGGCACCTTTTCAAAACCAACCGCCCCGCGCCCGGCAAGCGCGGCCGCAGCAAGCTGGACCGGCCCTCATACCGGCACCAGACGGTAGAGGGCCGCCTCGAGCTCGTCGAGCTTGGGCGGTTTGCCCAGCACGCAGTCGACCGCCGCACCGGTGCCACCCTCCTCCTGCACGATGGCACCCCACCCCGTCAGCATGACAACCGGAAGCTTGGCGCGTCGGCGCTTAACCTCGCGCGCCAACTGGTGACCGTCCATGCCCGGCATGCCGAGGTCGGTGATGACGATGTCCGGGGGACAACCGAGGCCGATGGCCTCGTCGATACGCCGCAGGGCATCTTCGCCGTTCGATACCACGGTAACTTGGTGCCCGGCGCTGCCCAGGCAGTCGAGCAGGAGCAAGCGGATCTTTTCTTCGTCATCGGCGCAAAGGATACGCAAGGCACGCCGCGTCGCGCCGTCCGCAACGGCCGGGGCCGCCGTCTTTTGCGCCGGCGCGCGACCGGCGAAGATCAAGCGAACCGTCGTGCCCTTGCCCGGTTCACTCTCGATCTCCAAGTCGCCCTCATGGCGTCGCATCATGCCGTAGACCATGGACAATCCCAGACCCGTTCCGCGCTGGGCCTTGGTGGTGAAAAAAGGTTCGAGGCAACGCTCGCGAGTGGCTTCGTCCATGCCCACGCCGTCGTCGGTGACCTCGATCGACAAACGACTACGCGTCTGGCCCGGCGATGGAGGCAGCTCGCGTGCCTTGATGACGATGCGCCCGCCGTGCGGCAGGGCGTCGATGGCATTGAAGACCAGATTGATCAGGGCTTCGCGGAGCTCGGCCGGGTCGCCGGCCAGGTCAGGCAAGCCCGGCTGCACCTCGGCCACGACCTGCAAGGACCGGCCGTCGCGTTGGGACGCGTTGCGCCAGCGAGGACGGGTTAACTCAATGACTTCCGGCACCAGGTTGCCCAGCGTGATGCTCCCCGTGGTCTCCTGACCGCTCCGCGGGCGGTAAAAATCCCTCATGCGCGCGACCATGGCGGCGATATCCTCGGCGGCAGTTTGAATATTCTGCAGGTAACGACGCTGCGCGGGCGGAGCGTCAACCAGCGCACGCGAGAGCAGTTCGGCGTAGGCGGAGATGGGGCAAAGGGCGTTGTTGATATCGTGAGCCAGACCGCTCGCCATCTGGCCAAGCGCCCGCAGGCGCTCCTGCTGCACCACCGCCTGCTGAGTCCGGCGCAACTCCTCGTAAGCCTGCTGCGAACCCTCGGTCAGGCGCACCTGATCATACACCCGGCGCACCTCCTCGGCCGCCCCCAGGATTTTCGCCTCGAGCTCCCGCTTCTCCGAACGCATGCGGGTGATCTCGGCGTTGATCTTGTCGGTATTGTAACGCACCTCCTCCAAGACCAGCACGATCATGCTGACCGCGATGAACAACTGCAGCACGGCCGCGATCAGGTAGCCAACCGAGCGCAACTCCGCATACTCCACGGCCACGGGGTAGACACCCAGAAACAGACCCCAAAGCAAAAATCCGAAGGCAAGCAGACCAGCCCCCACAAAGGGTAGACGCCGCCTTAACCGATAGAAGCAGGATCCGGCGAAGGCACTCCCCGCCCCCATGAGGATAAAAACCGGCAGCTGCACCTGCAGTCGGTTCGTGGTGATCTGGGGTAGAAAAGTGCTCCAAGCGATCAGGAAAAAAATGAACAGACCAAACAGTCGCTGCGGCACCGGCAGATCGAGAAAACACAAGGTGCCCCAGAGCAAAAACGCGGCCGACAGCGCGACCGTCGCCTGCTGGATAATCGAGGGCAGGCTGCCAATCGGCGGATTCTCCCAGTGTTGATTTAGAGTCAGCCAGAGCGCGTAGCATAACCAAGCCAAGGTCCAGATGGTGAAATACTCACGCTTGGTATAGCGGTTCAAGTAGGCGAACAGCACCACCAGGACCCATACGGTGAGCAGGGACACCACGAGCGTCGCACGAAGGAAGGTTTCCGGAAATTCCACAAACCCGATACGACCGCTTGTGAAGAAAATGTGAATCCTTTTCCCGGCGCCGCAGCTCGCGCGGAGTCAAATCTCGCTCGCAAGCTGGTTCAGATAGGTGCGCAAAAACTCGGTGCGACGCAGCGCCTCGCGCCGACCGGCGTCGGTGAACATGTCGTCAGCCAGACGACACAACTTCACGTAGAAATGGTCGATCGTGTAGCTCAAGTCGTCCGGGATGCGGTTTTGACAAAACGGATCGCGCTCCTCGTAAAGCGGGCGGCCGAGTTGCGCGCCGACCGCAAGGCAGCGGGACAGGCCGATGGCCCCGAGCGCGTCCAGTCGATCCGCGTCGCGCAGAATTCCGGCCTCGATCGTCCGGGGCTCCAGGCCGCCGGAAAAACTGTGGGCCTCGATCGCGTGCGCGATGGCGTCGTATTCGACCGAAGGATACGCGATCTCCATCATTATCTCTCGCGCGCGGGCGGCCGAGAGCCGGGCGGCACGGGCGCGCGCCGGCGAGTCCTTGGCGACCGGGACGCAGTCGTGCAGCCACGCCGCCGGCAGCAGCACCTCGGCGCGGGCCGTCGTGCCCGCGGCGAGGCGCAGCGCGTTGGCGCGCACCCGGCGCACGTGGCCGAGATCGTGCGCGGCGTCGCCAGCAGGTTCGGCGCGGAGCGCGGCCTCAAGCGCGACTTCCCACGTTTGCATACTTTGCACCAGACGAGACTAGGGGGAGAACTCGATGTTCAACCGGTAAAAGCGGCGGTTGTGCACGGGCAGTGCAGGCTCGGTGACGAGGGTCTCGACCCGTTGGCCGGAGGCGTCCGGTGTGCCGGTAGCGACAGAGGCCGCGCCGGTCCACTCGCCGCCCCGGGTGCGGCGGGCGATTTCGGTCCAGGTGACGAGGTCGCTGGAGGCCTCGACCTTGATGACGAGGTCGCCGGCCGGCGTGGCGGGCAGCGAGAACACGAGGGCGTTGAGTCCACCGGCGCCGGCGAAGCGAGGCAGGGCGGCGCGGGCCTCGGGCGACATGGTGGCCCAGGGATCGAGGCCGAAGGCGTATTTCAGGAGATTGGTCGTGCCGTCCTCGGCCAGATCGGCGTCGCGGGCGGTGAGAAGGC
Source organism: uncultured Akkermansia sp. (assembly GCA_964400455.1). GTDB lineage: Bacteria > Verrucomicrobiota > Verrucomicrobiia > Opitutales > Opitutaceae > IMCC26134_A. Next base: position 9,339 of record CAYNUW010000068.1, read on the forward strand.
CGGCCTGGATGTCTTCGGGGCTGAAGTGGGTGAGCAGCCAGTTGGCATACGCGACCAGCGGCGACGGATCGGGGTCGTTGATCGACAGCACCGTTTCCGCCCTGCCTTGGTAAGTCTCATCCTGCACCAATGCAGTCACCGTGTATAAGCCGGGTTGGCGCGGAGGATAGGGCAGCCCGTTGTATAACCAAACAACCGGCAGATTTGCCGGGGTCGTGGTGGCGCTGAAAAGTTGATCGGCGCCATTATACAATCTCTCCCGGTCGCCGACGATGTCCACGGTAGCGGCCGCCTTTTCGATGGTGAAGCTTTGATATACCGCCGTTGCCTCTTGGTAGAGGTAGTTGCCGCGCTGCATTGCGACCAAGGTGCCCTCGCCTGCGGCGTGGATGGTGACAATGCCATTCGCAACCGTGCACACCGACGGCGTGATCGAGTAAATGTCCACCGGCAGCGAACTGGTGGAGGAGGCGAGAACCTGAAAGGGCGCATCGGTGACAAGTTTATCCGCAATTATATCAAAGGTCACAATCTGTGCGACTGGAGTCGGCGCAGTGATCGAAACACTGATATCAACCGATATGGTGAAGTCGCCAAGAAGGACCGGTTGCTCCCCGCTATGATCATACACGGAGAGGTGAACATTCAGGGTGCCGGTCACGACCGAATCGGGGGCGCCGAAAATGACGACCTTGCCGATGCCGTCGCCGGAGGGGTTAAACCCGTTTTCCCAAGTCGTGCCGGACTGGACTTTACCGTCCACATTTCCGCCTTTGCCGCCGATGAAATCCCTGTAGCCAGGGCCCATGCCATAAGCAATGTCGCCGGTCAGGGTGCTGTCTCTGATGACCAAGACATCATTGGCGTTGGATTGCCACGTGAGCCTAAAGCCCCAGCCCTTGGTTTCGCCCGGTTCGCCGGCGATGTTCCAACTGGCATCCGCAGCCGGCGACAGGCCGATCAAGCAGATGCGCGCCTCCGCTGCTTCGCCAACCGTGTAGTCCGGAAGCGGGGTCAGCGTGAAGGACCGGGTTTCCGCGCGAAGACTCCAACCCAGCGCGAGAAAGGCGGCTGTGATTATGGTAAAAAAACGAAAGGATAGCATATAGGAAGAGGAGGCTGCCAATACGATGATCAAGGAGTCGCGATCCAGAATGAGTGCGGCGCACCCAACTTGCCGGCGACTTTGGGCGTGATGGTAATGAGCACGTCCGCGCGTGCCCCAATGGGTTGATGTGACGGCCAAGTCAGCGTAAAGTTCTTTATGATCAGTGTTCCGCCTGCGGAGATATTCGCAATCGATTGGTTGAGTTGTGACGGGGGTCCGCCGGCAATCAGTTGGGAAACTTGGTTATGAACCCAAGTGGATTCCCTGTTCTGCTGCTCCTGCTCCGCGTTGATTGGATTCGGGTAATAGTATGAATGCGAAGGGCCCGACGACCCCGAATTCCTTAACCGATACCCGGTGGCGACGATATCCAGCTTGGCGTCTGAGGCGTTGCTACGTCCCATATTGGATATTTTAAGCTCAGGAAAGTAGACCAGCCCCAAGTTTGACAAACGCACCGCCTTGGTGGGGGATTCCAAGCGCAAATCCGCCTCCAGGCTGGCGAACTCCGCAGTCAACTTTACCGATGTGGCCGAGCCACTTATATTAAATCTGGTAAAGCCGTTCGCCTCAGGTCCCGACTCGGTGGCGCCTTCCAGGTATTTCCATCGGATAAAGGCGAATCCGTTCGCTGGAACTGCTTTCGCCAGGAAAGCTGCGGAGCCATTCGGCACCAGTAGCTTAGCGGATTCAGACCAGCCCCTGGTTGGCTCGACCGACGACGCGACCTCCGGCCAGTCCGGCCGGTCGGTTCGCTTCAGGAAGATAGTGCCGTCGGCCTGTGTTTTCGCTTTGTTCGCCGCATTGGGGTAATCCACATTGCCCTCCACGGTGAAGCCTGGCACGAAAAAGACCCTGGGGTAGTGCTGGTCTTTCTGAACCGTGATGGTGGCGGTGAGACCGTTGACCCCGAGTTGACCGCCCCCGAGGGTCTGACCGGCGTATTCCCAGCGGTCGATAATGTTGCCGGAATATGGACTGGCGCTGAGGGTCACGACTGCGCCCTCCCTGAAACCTTTGCCGGCGACATTCATATTTACAGCGATACCAGCGCCCGAGCCCACGGGGTGTAGATAGTAGAGATAATGGAAGTTCGCCACCAAGGTCGGCACGCCGCCATTTAAGGGTATATAACGATAACGGTCCCTCACGCCGTCTTTCCAATGTGTAAAGAGCTCTCTGCGGAGATCACCTTGTTGTTCGAGGTATCTTAGTTGTCCAAAGGGACGACCTTCCAAAACTAACGGGGAGCCTACTTCAAAGTCAGAGATATAGAATTTACCTTGCCCGGCTGCTCCCGTGGTTTCTTCTTCGGCGCGGAACCATGCCTTGTTGTATATCTCCATCGTGGCGGAGGTTCCTTCGCCAAGCATAGGGTCGACCGGGGCGACCGTAACAGTGTAGATGCCAGGGTCACGCGGCTGGGTGAGCGAGCCGTTGTATCTTACGGTGACGGCTGCGGGCGGCGTGGTCGACACTTGCACGCGTTTCGGTTCGCCATTATAGAAATGCGATAGTTCACTGATCGTGATCGCGACCGGCTCCTGTCTTAGTATAAAGGTGGCGTTGGCCTCGGCGTATTGATAATTGGGATCGGTGATCACCGCGCGCACGGCGTAATCGCCCGGATTGCCGACATGTGACTGGGTGAGGCCATTAAAGGTAAGCGAGTAACTGGCAGGGGGAATCTGTGGCGAGGTCACCACGGCCGGACGATGAGAGCTGCCAATTCCGGTGGTCTGCCTAAGATTATCGAAATAGATGAGCACGGGCTGCGGATTGATTTGCAGGTCGATCGTTTCCCGAACTTCGACGTCGGGCTTGATCAACGGCGCAACGATTTGAATGGAGGTCCGCGAGGCGGTGGCGTTTCTGGGCGGTGTCGGGGAGCCGTTATAGGTGATCAACGACTGGTTGATCGTGGAGCCGTCGAAGGATCCATCTCGGCGACTCCAAACGTAGGCTTGGCCGTCGAAGGTCTTGGTATCCGGCCGCCATCCGAGATCGATGATCTTTTTGCTCATCGTCGTTTGCACCGGAGCGGAGACGTTGGGGAGATGGTAGGCGTCACCGGTATACTCGGCGACGACCGAGTAGGGCGTGGGTCGTATCGGCAGGGAGTAGTTGACCAAGGCACATCTGCCCTGGGCGTCCGGTGTGAGGCGACCGAGCTCGGTCGTGCCATGGCGGAAAATCACCGTGCCGGTCGGGCGGAAGCCGGGTCGCACTGGGGTTATTTGGGCCACGTAGGGGCCTTTTTCGTAGGGATTGGCGGTGGCCGGGCCGGTAAGGGTCAACGCGGCCGGCTGCCTGGTGAGGATATCCAGGGTGGTCTGGCCGGAGCCGATGTTGGAGACCTGGTCGGTCACCACGGCTTCGACGGTCCAAACGCCTCCGCCGGGCGGCGGGGCGGAGGGAGCGGTGGTCAGCGTGGTGGCTCCGCTTCGATAGGTGATAGTGACGTCCACGCCGGCCGGGTCGGTGGTGACCACGACGGGCTTGGGCTGGCCGTCGGCGATGAAGAACGTATCGCCGAAACGCAGGGTGACGCCGCGCTTGGTGACGTAGAGTTCGCCGGGGGTGGTCGGTAAAACGTAGTTCGGATCAGCCGTGGTCGCCGCGAGGCGATAGCGGCCGGCCGGGAGCGGGGCGGTGGTGAACGCAGCACCGGACGGGACGCCGTTGACCAAGGTCTGGTAGGTCAGGGTGGCGGGGACGCCGGGCGGGAAGGTGACGACCCCGGCGACGCGCGGGCTGCCATCGTAGGCCTGCAAGGTATCGAAGAAAGCGATACCGGCTGAGGCGGGCGCGACGACCAGGGTGCCGGTGGCGGAGCCGAAGAACTCGGGGTGATCGAGGGTGGCGACCACGGGGTAGCTGCCGGCGTTTGTCGGGGCGGTGGGCGAGCCGGCGTAGGTCACGGCGACCGAGGCGTTGAAGCCGGCGGGGATCGTCACGGTGGCGCCGACGGGGCGGGGCGTGCCGTCGTAGGTCTGGGCGAGGCCGGTGAGGGTGATGGGCAGGCTGGAGCGTTGGACGATCTGGCTGAGCGTGGCGCTAGAGGTGCCGTAGGTGGCGGCGGCCCCGTCGGTGTTGAAAACGGCGCGGATAGTGCGGGGGCCGGTGCCGAGGGCGGAGGTGGGCGGGGTGAAGGTGGCGAAGCCGCTCGCATCGACGGCCTTGGACTGGAAGAGCACGTCGTCGATGAAG
>CAYNUW010000069.1:0-13581 GCA_964400455.1 uncultured Akkermansia sp.
TGGGCAGGGGTTGGCGGGTGAGCACGCCGGCGAAGCTCCAGCCGTCCCAGATGGTGTCGTCGTCGAGGCTGAACCAGCCGCCGATGTCGTGGGCGAGCACGAGACCGTCGCGAATGAGCTGGAGGCCGAGGCGGGTGCGTTCGCGACCTCCCTCCTCCTCCGAAGTTTCGATCGCCTCGAAAAAGTTGCCGTCTTGGGTGAAGGTTTTGGTGTCGGTTTCGATCACTTTGCCGGCGGCATTTTTGAGTTCCAGGCGTAGCGTGCCGGGGCTGGTTTCGGTGACGGTGATGCGTTTGATCGCGAGTGGGTTGAAGACGAACTTAGGCGTTGGGTTGGCGGTTGTTTCTTGTTCGAAGGCGGTGAGGTGCCAGTCGCCGACCAGGGGGTTCAGGGCGGGGAGCGAGAGCGAGAAGGCGGGCAGCGAGGTGGTAAAAAGACCACCGATCAGGGTGAGGAGGCGGGTTGCATTCATGGTGGTGCTGATGAAATCGGACTTCGATCTACGAATAAAAGATGCTTATGGTCCGTAACAGACAATTAACTATGGTTTGGGGAAATCATTCCGAGTAGTCCCGGTGCTTGGGCAAGCGGCTGAATCAGGACCGGATTCTGACCGGGCGGCCGGCGGCGTCGGAGGTGAAGCAGGCGTCGAGCACGCGCTGGATTTCGCTGCCGCGGGCGAAGTCGGGTTGGGCGTCCTGGGCGGCGGAGCCGGCGCGGATGGCGGCGATGAAGCGGGCGTGGTTGTGGGGGGTGGGGGCGGCCTTGACGTCGGTCCAGGTGGCGGTGGTGCGGTCGGTGCCGAGGCAGGCGCGGTAGCAGTCCACGCCGAGGTCGGAGTCAAAGGAGAGTGCGCCGAGGGTGCCGTGGAGTTTGAGCGCGAGCCGGTTGGGGTGGCCGGTGGCCCAGCGGGTGGTGTGGATGATGCCGAGCGCGCCGTTGGCGAATTCGACTTGGAGGACGGCGCTGTCGTTGGCGTCGAGCACGTAGTCGCCGATGCGATCGCGCGGGGCCTTGGGAAAGGTTTTTAAGCGGGCGTAGACGGATTTGATCGGTCCGGCGGGGTAGGTGGCGAAGTCCACAATGTGGACGCCGACGTCGCCGAGCACGCCCTTGGAGCCGTGGCGGGTGGAGAGCCGCCAGAGCCAGCCGGGGGTGGTGGACCATTCGCCCCAGATGGGGGAGCTAAGCCAGGTTTGCAGGTAACTCGCCTCCACGTGGCGCAGTTCGCCCAGTTCGCCGGCGTGCACGCGGGCGGCGATGGCTTGGATGGCGGGCCAGTCGCGGTAGGAGAAATTGACCATGGCGACGGTGCCGGCGGTTTTGGCGGCGGCGACCATGCGCCGGGTCTGGGCGTAGTCGAGTCCGAGGGGTTTTTCGCAGAGGATGTGTTTACCGGCTTTCAGGGCCTGGATGGAGAGCGGGGCGTGAAAGGCATCGGGGGTGACGTTGGAGATCGCGTCCACCGGGCAGGTGCGCAGCAGGGTGCCGAAATCCGTAAAGACGTTTGTGGCCGGTATGCCATGCCGGGCGGCGAAGTCGGCGGCGCGTTGCGGGTCGATGTCGCAGGCGGCGGCCAGCTCCACGCCGGGGATTTGTCGGTAGAGGTCGGCGTGGCGGTGGGCCATGCCGCCGGTGCCGAGGATGGCGACGCGCACCGGACGGAGGGAGGCGGCCGGCTTTTTTTTGCGAGTGGCGGAGGAGGTTTTTCGGGTGGTTGAAGCGGGCATGGAGGGGATGGGTGGAGCGTTCAGCGGTGCGCGATGGCGGAGCGGGTGGCGGCTTCGGGATCGGCCGGCAGGGGTTCGAGCGGGGGCATGTTGGGGCATTGGTCCGGGATGCGGATGCCCGAGTGGGCCCAGCGAACGCCGTTGGCGATGACCTGTTGCACCAGCGGATGGTGGTAGGTGGGATAGGTTTCGTGGCCGGGGCGGAAGTAGAAGATTTTGCCGTGGCCGCGCCGCCAGGTGGCGCCGGAGCGGAACACCTCGCCGCCGGTGAACCAGCTGATAAAGATCAGCTCGTCGGGAGTGGGGATGCCGAAGGGTTCGCCATACATTTCCTCGGCGGCGATCTCGAAGTAGGGCGGCAGTCCCTGGGCGATGGGGTGAGAGGGGCAGGTGACCCAGAGTCGTTCCTTGTCGGTGGCTTCGCGCCAGGTGAGCGAACAGGTATCGCCCATGAGGGCCTTAAAAATCTTTGAGTAGTGTCCGCTGTGTAGCACGACCAGGCCCATGCCTTCGAGCACGCGTTGACGAACCCGCGCGACGACGTCGTCGGAAACTTCATGGTGGGCCATGTGGCCCCACCAAATGAGCACGTCGGTCTGTTCGAGCACGGCATCGTCGAGACCGTGAAGAGGCTGGTCGAGGGTGGCGGTGCGCACGACCAGATCGGCGGGGCCGATGCGCGCGAGGGCGTCGGCGATGGTCTGGTGCATACCGTGGGGATAAAGCGCGGCGACCTTGGGATTTTGTTTTTCGTGGCGATATTCGCCCCAGACGGTGACGCGAATGGCGGGTGCGGCGGAAATCATGGCGGAGGTGGGAGCGGTGGGAGCGAGGGTGCGATCGAAGGACAAAGGGTGCCTTTGACATCGCTACTGACGAGCCAAGGGGGCGATCGGTGTGGACGCAATTTACAAGTTTATTGTCGAGAATACGCCGCTCGGTTTTTGGGCGGTGTTCTGGCGCCAGGGTTTTGTTACGTTTCTGGGACAGCCGTCCGGGCTCGGCGGGCGGTGGGCTGGGGCCTTGGTAATTTCTGCTTGGCGGGGCGCTTCCGGGCTCGCGCTGGCTGGGTAGGTTGCTCACAAGTGCAAGTGTTTACCCTGCTCACTGTTTTTTTACCTAATCCGAATCCATGACTAAAATCCTTAGCACCGGCATCCCCCAGCGCATCGTTCGCGACGACCAGGCTTTTCAGCTTGTCGCCTTGATTGAGGGGGCGGCCGCCAACACCCAGTTTATCAGCAACCTTCAAGTTATCGGCCAGCAGCGTCGTCTGCTTGCGGATGCTCGCCAGCAGTTGGAGGCGTTGCCGAAGTCCGCCGTCGAGGCCGAGCGCACCGCGCTGCAGAACCAGATCAGCCAGCTCGACGCGCGGTTGACGCTGAACATGCAGTTCATGACCAAGACCTATGGTTACTCGGTCGAGCATAACTACCTGCTGGTGCCGGTGAACGCGGCCCTGCTCGAAAAGGGTGTGGATGCCGAGGGCAAGCCCAGCGAGGACGAGGCCAAGGCCACGCTCGTCGCCGAGTTCCTGACCAGCGAATCTTACGACGAGCTCCAGGCGCTGCGCGACCGCGTGGGCCGTCTGGCGGCCGATCCGGCCAAGGCCGACGACCTCGCCGCCGCGCGCGCGCTGTTGAAGGACAAGTTCGGTTTCGACACCTCCAAGCACTACATCTTGCAGGTCCGCAAGGGTGCGCTCTACGCCAGCCTGCCGGCTTGAGGTGGTCCGTAGCGGTCCGGGCCGCGTGAAGCGCGGTCGGCCGACACATCGATCGCTTTATACAGCGCTCCGCCGAGGTCCGGCGGGGCGCTTTTTTGCGGGCGGGTGGGGCGGCGATGGCCGCCGGTTGGTGGCAGATTAGGGCTGTCGCACCACGAGTCTGAGAAAACGCGATGGACGGTCGTTAAGGGAGAGAGGGTCGGCGACGGTCACGGAGCCGGCTACGTTGGCTTCGCCGGTGCTGGACCAGATCGTCGTCCACGCGCCGCCGGACAGGCTGTCGGTGGCTTCGACCAGATAGGTGAGCAGCGGGTCGGTGACGCGGTCGAAAGTGAGGGCGAGGTGGCCGTTGGTTTGCGAAGGCCGGGGAAGGGCGGCGGGCGAAGGTGTGGAAGGGGATGAACCCAAGGCGTATTCGAGCAGATTGGGCATGCCGTCGCCGTCGGGGTCGGCCTGCGGGGCGGCGGCGGTGCCGTTGAGGCCATGGGCCGAAGCCCAGGTCTCGGGAGTGCGGCGGTAAATGGCCCGGGCGTTTAGCGAGTGCACTACGGCGATGACGGAGCGGTCCCAGCCCTCGAAGGTCCAGCCCGGGTTGGCGATGACATCGGGCGCGGTGGCGGACAGGCCGTGGACCACGTCTTGGTTTTGTGCGCCGCCGCCGCTGCGGCGACCGTGTGCGCCGAGGTCGAAGTGGACAGTGTGGAGCGGCGCGAGAAAGAGGGTGTGTTGCATGCCGGCGGTGACGCCGACCACGCCGGCGGCGATGGGGCGCAAGCCCTTCCAGGTTGCGGCTGCGCCGAGTTGCCCGGCGCTGTTCAGGCCGCAGCCCCAGAGGATGCCGTCGCGCCGCAGGTAAACGGTGTGATTGGAGCCGGCGGCGACGGCGGTCACATCGCGGTCGAGCAGTTGGGGTCGATGGCGGTCGGTGGTGCCGCCGTCGCCGAGTTGACCGTGGTGGTTGTAGCCAAAAGTGAATAGCTCGCCGTCGGCGGTGAGGTAGGCGCTGTGGGAAGCGCCAGCCGCATGGGCAACGACGTCACGGGCGATCAACACGGGCAAGTGGCGGGTTTCGAGGGTGCCGTCGCCGAGTTGGCCGTAGGGGTTTTGACCGAAGCTCCAGAGGGTGCCGTCCGCCTTGAGCAGCAGGGTATGCCAGAGACCGCCGGAGAGGGAGACGGCTCCGGTGCCGATGCGAACGGGGCGGGTGTAGTCGGTCTCGGTGTAGTCGCCGAGAATGTAGGATCCGACGCCCCAGAGCGTGCCATCGTCGGTCACGAAAAAAGTGAGGTATGCTCCGGCGTGGCAGGACACGACCCGGTGGGAGAGAAGAAAGGGGCCTTCGTGAGGTTCGTAAGAGCCCATGCCGAGTTGAGCACCGGTATTGCCGCCGAACGTTAGCAGACGCTGATCGGCATCAATCACAGCGGAGTGTTGCAGGCCGGCGGCAAGGACGCGAATTCGATCCATGAAGGCCACTGGACTCAGGCTCATCTCGGGACCGAAGCTGCCGAGCTGATGATAAACATTCTGGCCGGTGAGTGAAAGGATGCCCTCGCGACTGAGAAGAAGGGTGTGGTTGGCGCCGGCCTGGACTCGGTCGTAAGCTCCTGGAACTTGCGTGGGAGTGGACACGTTCTGACGGTGGCCGAGACCAAGTTGGCCGTGCCGGTTGAGACCGAGACCGGCTACGCCCAGCCGGGTCGGGTGAGGCGCGACGACGACCTCGGCGGCGCGCTCGAGCTCGGCTTCTCCAAGTCGGGCCCGCACCCAGTAGCTCTGGGATTCGAGCAAGGGCGGAGTGACCAGCAGGGGTCCGTTTGCGCCGGCGATCGGGCGTGAGGTGTCGCCGCGCGGGCCGCGATACCATTGATACTCGGCGGGGATGTTCGAGCCCAGCAGCTCGGCGCGCAGGTGGGTGGAGTCGCCTGGCGCGATGCGGTGCGCGCCCGGGGGTTGGTTGATGGTGATGCCGTTGTCCGGCACCCAGCGGGCGGTGACGGTGAGGTCGGCGGTTACGACGGGTTGGTCGGGGTCCCAACCGGCAAACAACCAGCCGGGTGCGGCGACGGTGCTGGGCAGGGTGATGGGCAGGCCTTGCCCAATTATCTGGGTGGGCGATTCCGTTTCGGCCAGTGCGCCGTGCGGGCCGGGATCGAAGGTCACGGTGTGCCCGGTGACCAGGGGCAGCGTCACGGCAGAGCGGGCCGTGACGGTTTCTACGCCATCGGCGACGCGGACGAAACGCAGACGGTTGACCAAGCCGCCGTCGCCGATTTGGCCGCGGCTGTTGAAGCCGGAGGCGAGCAGGGCGCCATCGCGCATCTGGATGAGGGAGTGGTGGCTGCCGGCCGCGACCACGGCGGCGTGTTCGGCAAGTTTGATCGGGGTGTAGCGTGATTGGGTGGTGCTGTCTCCTAGTTGTCCGTAGGTATTGCGTCCGCAGCCCCAGGCGGTGCCGTCGCGACGGACCCAGAGCGAGTGCTGGGCACCGGCGGCGATGGAGATTACCTGATCGGCCAAGGGGGCCGTGGCTGGTGAGTCGTAACCGGGTCGGCCGAGCTGGCCGAAATCGTTAATGCCGCGGGCCCATACGGTGCCGTCCGTTTTCAGGAGCAGGGAGTGCGACGCGCCGCGTGCCAGAGCAGCGATGCCGGTGTCGCTTGGGCGGCCCGAGCCCGGGCCCGGGAAATCGGCGGTTGGGGTGTTGGTTAAGACCCAGAAGGTGCCCTTTGAGTCGTTGAAGTAGATCCAGCCGGCCTCGCCGAATAGGCTGGTGGCATCGTTTGCGACGTGGATGGGGCGGGAGCGGTGCGTGGTGGTTCGGTCTCCGAGTTGACCGCCGGCGTTGCTTCCCCACGTCCAGAGGGTGCCGTCGCGTTTGAGCATGGCCGAGCTACTGTTAGTGGCTACGGCGGCTATCACATCCTCGGCGACCGGCACCAGGTGGGTGCGATTTTCAGTGGTCCCATCGCCGAGCTGGCCGCCGTGGTTTTGGCCGGTGGCCCACAAGCGGTGGTCGCCGTCGAGCACGAGAGTGTGTTGGCCGCTGGTGGCCACCATGAGCACACCGGCCCGGAGTTGAACGGGGCGGGGGACGAAAGTGGCTGACTGGCCCAGCTGGCCGAACTCGTTGTCGCCCCAAGCGGCGGCCACCAGCGGGCCTTCGGGGGTGGCGGAGGCAGAGGGGCTGTCGGTGTGGGAGCCGTTGTTATCGATTCGCACCCAGTATCGATCGGGCAGATACTGGGGCGGGCCGACCAGGAGCGGACCGGTTGCGCCGTGAACCGGGCGGGAGGTGTCTCCGGCTTCCCCGCGATACCACTGGTAAGTGAGGGCACCGTTGGCGGTGGCGGCCGCGCTGAGAACCGCGGGACCTCCGTAACGGGTTCGGGTATCGAGCGGGGCCAGGGTTAGCACCGGTGGGCGAGTGGCTTCCAAGCGGCCGGTGATGAGGGTGTCGCCGACGGCGAAAGCGAGGTCTGAACTCCAGCCGGTGAAAACCCAGCCGGTGGCGACGGTGTAGGGCGGGGCCTGGATCGGAAGGCCCTGCATCAGGGTTTGGGTGTAGCGACCGCCGCCGAGGCGTTCGTCGAGGTCGAAGGTGATGGTGCAAAGCGGGGCGAGGACGAGCACGTGGTCGCCGCCGGCGAAGAACTCCCGTGCTCCACGGTAGGCGATGATGGGTCCGCTGCGTGAAGCGGTAGTGCCGTCACCCAGCTGGCCCTCGGAGTTGTCGCCGGTGCCGAGCAACAGGCCGTCGGGGCGCAGAAAGTAGGTCTGATGCAGTCCGGCGGCCACGGAGACGATGCCATCGGCTACCCGAACCGGGTGGGTGCGGCGTGAAGTGGTGCCGTCGCCGATCTGGCCGGCGCCGTTGTCGCCGCAGGTCATGGCGGTGCCGTCGGCTTTAAGCAGCACGGTGTGGTTGTAGCCGCCGGCGGCTTGGATGACGCCGGTTGCCATGAGGGTGGGTTTGGGTAGAAACCTCGCGCTGGTGGGGGAGATTTGGTTGGAGCGATTCGAGCCGAAGCCGTGCAGCGAGCCATCGGCTTTGATGAGCAGCGAGTGGTCCCAACCGGCTGCCACCCCGATGACTTCATCAGCGATGTGGGTGAGCTTGGGGACGTAGTCGGGCGCGGGCATGGGCAGTCCGAGTTGGCCGAATTCGTTGAGACCAAAGGTCCACGCGGTGCCGTCGGTTTTGAGCACAAGATTATGAAAACCGCCGGCCGCGATGGAGGCCACGTTGGTGGCGACGGGTTTGGGTGTGTAGCGGTTAAAAATGGTGCCGTCGCCGAGCTGCCCGTGTCCGTTCTGACCTGCGGCCCAGAGTGTGCCGTCGGTTTTGAGAAACAAGATATGCGCGTAACCGGAGGCGACGGCGATCACGTCTTGGGCGAGTTGGCGTGGGGCGACGCGAAGCGAGGGTGGGCCGATCCCGAGTTGGCCGTGGGCGTTGGAGCCCCAGCCCCAAAGGGTGTGGTCGGCGCGGATGACCAAGGTCTGATCGGTGCCCACGGCGGCACCCAGAATTGGCTCCATCAGTTGAGCGGGAAGGAGCAGGTTTTCAGCGGTGGCGGCAGTCAGTTGCCCTTGCACATTGCGGCCAAAGCCGGCCAGGCCTTGCGCACCGGGTTCCTGCACGAGGGCGCGGGCGGTCGGGCTGTCGGTCGCGCCCTCGGCGTCGGTGATGCGAACCCAGAAGCTTGCCGAGCTGTGGAGCGGCAGCGACACCAGCAGGGCGGCGGTGGCACCTGGCACTGGCTGGGAGGTATCGCCGGAGGAGCCTCGATACCACTGATAAGTCAGATGGCCGGCTCCAGTGGCCCGGACCTGAAAGATGGCCGAGCGCCCAAGCCGGATCTGGGTTTCGACAGGGGGTGCGGCAATCTCCGGTGCGGCCCTCGTGGTGAAGGGTCCGGCCAATAAACTGGCGAAAAATAGCCACACCCGCAGGAGGAGGCGAAGGGTGTCGGGACAAGAAAGCGTTTGCATCGAGACGCGCGTGATCAGGCAAGGCGCGCAACCAGGGAGGGGGGCGTGGTTGCGTGGGGTCCGAACGAGGACATCCCGATCCCGCTGGATCAGCAATCGCCAATTTTAAGCGATCTGTGGGGTATTAGTTGTATTTTAGGCGATAGATAAGTCCTTACTGGCGGTTGTGATGAGTGTTGTGTAGGTGCTTAGGTCTCATGCGGATAGCGCAGGCCGACGGCGGCGCGCCAGACGTCGAGGGCGGCGAGGTTGCCCAAGGTGTCTTCCGGGGTCATGGCGGGCACGGCGCGGCGACCGGCGCGCAGGGTTTCGGCAAAGGTGTCGGACTCCAGTGCGTAGAGGTTGCCCGCCGCGGTGGTGATGATTTCCGGCGCGGCGGCCCCTTCGCGCCAGAGGCGAATGGTCTCGGGGCCGCCTCGGCGGTCGAGGATCCAGGGGTGGTCGATTTCGATGCGCCCGTGCTCGCCGAAGAGACGCGCGGTGTTGTCGGTTGCGACGCCGATCGCGGCGGTGAGCTGTGCGATGAAACCGTCGGCGAAGCGCACGGTCGCGCCGGCCACCGCGTCGACTCCGGTCTCCGGATGCAGGTCGGCGGTGCCGGTGAGGGCGACGGGTTCGGCCGGGTGGTCCAGGCCGGCGGCGGCGCCGGCGAGCAGGCGGGCGAAGGACATGGGGTAGCAGCCGACGTCGAGGATGCCGCCGCCGCCGAGGGCGCGGCTCCAGAGGCGGCCAGTGGCGGAGTAGGGGGCGCGAAAACCGAAGGCTAGCGTCGCGTGGCGCAGGCGACCGATGGCCCCGGAGCGCACCAGTTCGACGACGCGCGCGGTCTGCGGGTGGCAGCGATACATGAAGGCCTCCATGAAGAGCACGTCGGCGGCGCGGGCGGCGGCGACCATGCGGGTGGCGCCGGCGAGGTCGAGGGCGGCGGGTTTTTCGCAGAGCACGTGTTTGCCGGCGGCGGCGGCGCGTTCGGTCCACTCGACGTGCTGCGGGTGGGGCGTGGCGATGTAAACCGCCTCGACGGCGGGGTCGGCAAGCAGGCCCTCGTAGGTGGGGTGGGCGGCGCAGGGCGGCAGGCCTTGCTCGGTGCCGAAACGTGTGTCCAGGGCGGCCGTGCGGCTGGCGACGGCGACGAGTTGCCCGTGCCGGGAGACGGCGAGGGCGCGGGCAAAGACGCCGGCGATGCGGCCGGTGGAGAGGATGCCCCAGTGCAGAGGCTTGGTTGAGGGCGGGGGGGCTGGAACGACGGGAACGGGGTTCACGCGATCAGAATGAACGACGAGCGTGGGGGCGCAATCGTGCGCAACGACCCGTTGACGCCGGTCTTAAATTATCGATAAATCAAAATACCCCATGTGTTGCGACATCTTGCGTTCGATTGCCCGATTCCCGGTTTTGATGTGTTGGGTGGCAGCTTTGTTTTCGTGCTGCCTGCGCGGCCAGACGGAGCTGGTCACGAATGGCGACTTCGAGGCTTTGCCTTTCGGCACCGGGTGGACGACATCCGCAGTGGTTGCTGTCCCGGGGCTGAATGGCAGCGCCACGGCGGCACGCTTGCCATACAATACGATGGCGATGGCCCGGCAGAACGTAGCGACGGCGGCGCAAGCTTTCACCTTGGAAGTCTCGTTTTCCCTCGCTGGGAACACCACGCCTCAGGGTTTTGTGATGGCTTTGGACACGGAGGCTGGTTCCGCGCTCAGCGTGCGCACCGCCGCGGGTGGCGAACTGCAAGTGCGTTCCGGTGATGTTTGGCTGACGCCTACGCGTGTCGCCGATGGCGGGGTCTTCAACCTTGCGCCCAACCAAACTCTCCGCCTGCGCATCATCGGCCGTGGCTTCGGCACGGCTTCCGCCTCCTACGATCTGGTTTGGTCGGAGCCGGGCCAGACCTCGTTCAGCCATGCGGTGACGGGTCTGCGGCATTTCGCCAGTGTGGCCAATGCGGTGGCCGGTGGAGTGCGCGGCTTGCGCTTTGATCGGGCGGTGGCGGCGGACAATTCGTTCTTGATCGACGACGTTTCCCTGCGGGCAGCCACCGAGTCCGCGCCGGAAGCAGACTACCAGATCATCCAACCAGCGCCGGAAAAAGTGGTGAACATCTCCGGGGTGTATCCGCATTTGGCGATGACCAATACCCACGATGAATGCGGGGTGGGCGCCGTGGTTTCGTGGGCTGGCAAGCTCTGGGTCATCACCTACGGTCCGCATGTGCCGCGCGGTGGCTCGGACAAGCTTTACGAGATCGCGCCTGATTTGAGCCGCGTCATCCGGCCGGAGTCGATCGGCGGCACGCCGGCCAACCGTTTCATCCATGCCGCGTCGCAGCAGCTCATCATCGGACCCTATTTCATTCGTCCGGACGGCACCGTGCGTAGCCTCTCCTACTCGAGCGCTCCCGGCCGTTACACCGCCACCGCCGCGCATCTCTTCGACCCCGTCAATCGTATCTACATGTTCACCATGGAGGACGGACTCTACGACGTGAACGTCCATGACTTGAGCTTTATCACTCGTTATCCCGATGTGCAGGGCACCGGGGACAACTTTCTCGCCGGTTACCATGGCAAGGGTGCCTACACCGGCCAAGGAGTGCTTGCGGTGGGTAACAACGGCGAGCCCAACCAGACCATGCCGTCCGGCGTGCTCGCCACTTGGGACGGCTCTGTGCTCGAATCCGGCCGCATGACCGGTTGGACGCAGGTCGAGCGGGTGCAGACCTGCGAAGTCACCGGACCGGGCGGTATTTTCGGCAATCCGAATCCCGCCACCGATCCGTTATGGACCACCGGCTTCGACGCCAAATCTGTGGTGCTGCACACTTACGAGGCCGGTGTCTGGCATACTTGGCGCCTGCCCAAGGCCTCTTACACCCACGACGGGGCGCACGGCTGGCATACGGAGTGGCCGCGTATCCGTCAATTGGATGCAGGCGATCCGGCCAGTCCGTATCTCATGCACATGCACGGGTTGTTCTATGATTTCCCCAAAACGTTTTCCGCCGCGAATTTCTCCGGGCTGCGGCCGATTTCCTCCCACTACAAGATGCCGGTCGACTACTGCATGTTCGAGGGGCGGTTGGTCATGGGCAAGAACGACACCTCGCGTTTCTCCAACGCGCTTGTGCCCAAAGCCGAATCGAACCTCTGGTTCGGCCAGCTCTCGGACCTCGAAGCCTGGGGCGCGCCGACCGGCCATGGCGCGGTGTGGATGAACAATGTCGTGGCGGCCGGCGAGTTGTCCGATCCGTTTCTCGTTTTCGGTTTTCCGCGCGGCACCCTTCACTTGCGCAACCTCGGCGCGTCGCCGGTTGAGATCGAGCTCCAGTCGAGCCAGGGCTCGCCCCGGTGGACAACCCTGCGTAGCATCACGGTCCCGGGTGGGGGTTATGTTTACACGTTGCTTAACAACCTTTCCGTTCCGTGGCTGCGTCTCAAGGCCGGCACTGCATCCACGAGCCTCACGGCCTTTTTCCACCTGCACTCGCCTTATCCGCATCGCGCTACGTCCGCGACTGGTGCGGCCGAATTCGCGGCTCTGGTCGACATCGATGATGCGCGTCCGCATTCCGACGGTTTGATTCGCGTTACCAACACGGCGGATCTGCGGTTGGAGTTCGCTTCGGCGCGTGCGGATGGGGCCGACGTGACGACACTTCACCGTTACCATCAAGTGGGCGGTGATCTCGTCTTGAAGGACGTGGTGAATGCCGCCGCCGAGACGACACTCCGCACCGCGGCGGCGACCACCCGGGATTTCGGGTCCGATGCCGCTTCGGCTTGGGTCACCGAAGGCTCCAACCGTTTCCGGCTGCCCCGGTTGGATCCGCGCTACGATCAACCTTTTGCCGCCGGCTGGGCCCGTGGTTTTCGCGAGGTGGTGACCGAGCGGCAACTGCTTAATTGTCATGGGACCTTTTATGAGGTGCCGCGCGGTGTATCCGGCGGCTATCGCAAGATGCGTCCGCTGGTGACACACGGCAAACGCATCACCGACATGGCTTCTTGGCGCGGCCTGCTCGTGCTTACTGGCGTGCGCGACGATGCGCCGGCTTCGGACAAGTTGATTAGAAACGTCGACGGCACCGCAGCGCTGTGGCTCGGTGAGGTGGACGACCTCTGGCGCATGGGCGAGCCTCGTGGAGTCGGCGGCCCTTGGTTGGACACCCCGGTCACGGCCGGCGGGAGCTCAGACCCGTATTTGATGTATGGTTACGACCACAAATCCCTGGAGCTCGCGCATGGGGCCACGACGCCGGTGGTGTTTACGGTTGAGGTGGATTTTCTTGGCGACAATTCCTGGGTTCCCTACCGCACCTTCCATGTGCCTGCCGGCCAGAGTATCGTGCATCGGTTTCCGGACGGTTTTCACGCCCACTGGGTGCGCCTCAAGGCTGACACGACCACGGCGGTCACGGCGCAGTTCACTTACGGACCTGTGACTGCGGCCGACGAGTTTCAGGCGTGGGCCGCTGCTCAGGGACTCGATCTCGGCGGTGATTGGGACGAGCTGGCTCGGGCCGACCCGGACGAGGATGGTCTAGGGAATCTAGCCGAGTATTTTCTCGGCGGTAGGCCGCTTGATGCAGCGTCCAGACCTGGCTTGTCGGTTGCATGGCAAGAAGGTCCCTCGCACAGCGCGGGTGCGGCGTTGGTATTCGGTTTTCCCTATCGGGTATCGGCCGCAGGGGTGGGTGTGGTCCTGCAAAGTAGTGAGACGCTCGAGCCTGGCTCGTGGACGGACCGGCCTGAGCTCGTGCCGACTTTTGTGCCGGACGGTTCGGGAGACGATGGCACGGCTACGGTTACCCTCTCGGTAGGGGCGGGGGAGCGTGGCAAGCTGTTTGTGCGGCTGCGCATTTTTGCTTTGGAGCCGTGAGCCCAAACTCGACCTTCGCGGGTGGAGTATTGCACCAGAGCTTTGCTTCGAATGTTGATCCGATATCCCAGTCCCATCGGTGCGACCTGCAAGGCGTCCCGAGATCGTTCGCGGCTACTGCCGGGTCCAGACCGAGTAGAGTATCCAAACGTTGAGCAAACTCGCAGGTGTTTAATCGATTTTTCAGAACGCGACGCTCAAAGTAGGCGTTTGTTTTTAAGCGACGGTAGACTTACGCAGCCCGCGCAGGCT
>CAYNUW010000070.1:0-13479 GCA_964400455.1 uncultured Akkermansia sp.
GCCGTCGAGGGTCATGAAGTCGGCCGGTGGAACGGGCGCGCCCTCGTTGAGTAAAGTGAACGGACCATCCGGCGAGTCGGCTGCCGCGGCGAAGGTGCCGCGCGCGTAGGTTTTGTAGGGCACTTCGGGTGGCTCGGCGAAGACGCGCGCTTCGTCGTGCAAGGTGACAAACAGGTAATAGCGCCCCTGGTATGCGTGCACCTCTGGAGCCCAGCCGCCCTGGGTGGAGACGGCGGTGGGCGGCACCAGAAAGACGACCTTGGCCGGCGACCAATCGCGCAGGTCGCGGGAAGTGTAAACCATGGTGCCCACGCCTTCGACTCCGCTGACCCGCGGGCGGTTGGAGGTGTAGAGGTAATAGGTGCGGGTGGCGGCGTGGGCGACAATCCACGGATCGTGAAGCTGCATGTCGGGCAGGCGGAGCGGGGCGGAGCTGGCCGAGCGGTTTGGCTCGTCTGCCCGGACCGGAGGGCCAAAGGCGGTGGCGCAGGTGACGAGACCGAGCAGAATGGTTAAACGCATGGCGACACGACGTGCGGCGGGACGCTAGCGGAGCGGCGGCAGGCTGACGCCCTCGGTGGTTTGCACGACGCGTTTCATGGTGCCGTCGGGATTGTAGTAGAGGTAGTCGATGCAGACGGAGCGGCGGAAGCTGTCCCCGGCACCGAGGGGGTTGTCGTGCTGGATGCCGCCGGTGTGATAGAAGAAGTAGTCCACTCCTTTGAAGGTGATGATGCCTTGGTGGATGGTGTTGGAGTTGAACGCGCCCTCGGAGAGCAGGCCGCGCGGGGTCCAGGGGCCGGCGAGGCTGGTGGCGGTGGAGTAGGCGATTTTTTCCGGGAAGCCGGTGGCGTAGGTGAGGTAGAAGGTATCGCCGCGCTTGTGGATCCAAGGGGCTTCGGTGAAGCGATAGAGCTGGTCGTCGGGGATGACGTGGATGTCGCCGTCGAGCTCGATCATGTTGGCTTTGAGTTTGGCGTAGTAGCATTTCTGGTTGCCCCAGAAGAGCCAGGCCTGGCCGTTGTCCTCGATCCAGACGGTGGGGTCGATGTCGTCCCAGCTGATCTGGGTGGCCTTGGTCAGGTCGTTGGTGACGAGGGCGGAGCCGCGGGCGTCCTTGAAGGGGCCGATCGGGGAGTCGGCCACGGCGACGCCGATGGCTTTGCCGCGGTGGGGGCCGTCGGCGTGCTCGACGGTGGCGTAGAAGTAGAATTTGCCGTCGCGCTCGATGACTTGGGAGGCCCAGGCGTCGCCTTTGGCCCAAGCGAAGTCCTTGGGGGCGAGGGGGGAGCCGTGGCTGGTCCACGTGCGCATATCCTGCGAGGAGTAAACGACCCAGCGGTTCATTTGGTAGAACCGGTTGGGTGGGGCCTCGTCCTGGCCGGCGTAGACATACACGGTGTCGCCGACCACGAGCGGGGCGGGGTCGGCGGTGAAGATGTCGGTGATGATGGGGTTGGTCGCGGCGATGGCGGGCGCCGCGAGAACGGCGTAGACAAGGAGTAGGGTAGAGCGCATGGGAGAAATTTAGAGTAAGGGGCTACCTACCTCCAAGCGGCGAAACGGCGGAAAACCCGACAAATAAGACGCGACTTAAGGGGTGGCGGCCAGACGATGCACCTCGGAGCCGGCGAGGAGAAAGGCGCCTACGCCGAAGGCGTCGGTGGAGCGGTCGGGAAAACGCACCGGAGCGAGTCCGACCGGCTGAACCTGAGTGAGGCGGCCGTCGGGCTCCACGCAGCCGACGAGGGATGTCCACGCGCGGGTGATGGCCGGGGCGTAGGTGGCGCGGTCGAGCAGGCCGTGGTTTACGCCCCAGGCCAAGCCATAGGTGATGAGGCCGGTGCCGCTGCTTTCGCGGGCGGGGTAAGAGGCGGGGTCGAGCAGGCTGGAGCGCCATAGACCGTCGGCTTGCTGGATGGACAGCAGGCGGGCCGACATTTCTTGGAACTGGGTGACAAAACGGGGGCGGGAAGGGTGGTCGGCGGGCAGGAATTGCAACATACGGACGAGGCCGCCCATCACCCAGCCGTTGCCGCGACTCCAGAAGATCTTTTGACCGTTGGCCTCGCGGGGTTTGAAGAACGTGCTGTCGCGGAAATAGAGGTGTTCTTCGGTATCGTAGAGATAGTCGCTGGTGATCCACCAGTGTTTGACCGCGAATTCGAGATAACGCGGATCGCCGGTGGCGATGGTGAGGCGCAGCCAGGCTGGGGGGGCCATGAAGAGGGCGTCGCACCAGGACCATTTGCTGAAAGCGCCGGGGCGGGTGACGTCGAGATTCGTGTCCTTGGGGGCGGCCATGATGGAGTCGAAGCGTTCACGCATGGGGGCGATCATACGCGGATCGCGTTCGCGCAGGTAGAGGTCGGCAAAGACCTGGCCGATGCAGTGGTCGTCGGCGAAGTAGGGGGAGGGCCCGAGGTTCCACTGGTTGGTTTCACCGATGGTGCGGAGCGCGTCGAAGTAACGGGGGTCGCCGCTGGTCTCGGCGAGGGCGAAGAGACCGGTATGGCCGACAGCGGCGACCCAGTCGTCGGGGCGGACGCGCCAATCTATGGTGAGGTGGTGGTCGCCGACGCGGCGGAGGACCTCCATGATGGCGCGTGGTTCGAGGGCTGGGGAAAGGGGCGTGGGGTTTTGCGGCGAGGGGGCCTGGTTGAGGCGCAACGATGTCCGGTAATTGGTGTAGTGCACGTAGCGGCCGTCCAGATGCATCCACAGCAAGAACGGTTCACCGGGAGGGGCGCCGCGAACGACAAAGGGCCGGACATTGTCGGCGGTGGAACCGACGGTTACGGGTTCCTTGATCCAGGTGAGACCGGAGTCCGGGGTGCGGGCTTTGATGATTTCGCGCCGGCCGTCCACGGGGAGGGAAACGTAGACGGTGTCGGGGTGACGATGGTCGAGGGCGAGACCGGCGGAGTAGTGAGGTTCGCTTTCTTTTTTACCGGCGGGTGTCTGGGGGAACCAGGAGCCGGCGTCGGCGATGGCGGAGTCCTGCCAGGCTTTGCCATCCCAAAAGGCGTAGTGATAGCGGTGATCGGTTTCGGCGGGGTGACGGGTGTAGGCGATGAAGGGGCGGCCGCGGCGTTCGGCGATATCCCAAACCCAGGCGCGACCGGCGGAGGCGCCGTCGTAGACGCGGTCGGCGCGGGCGGGGTCGAGCGGCAGATCGGCCAAGGTGCCGAGGCGGGTCCCGTTTACGGTGGAGAAGACGCCGTTCTCGTAGCGAAAGTAGTGGAGGCTGTTGGTCGGTTCATTACGGGGATGGCCGTCGGTGAAGGCGAAGGAGATGCGTTTCAGGCCGTCGCTCCAGACCTTGAGGTAGGGTCGGTTGTCATGACCGGCATCCGGACGCAGCAGCAAGGTGCGAGGTTTTTCCCAGGTTTCCCCCAGGTCGCGGGAAACGGAGAACGTCGGTTTGTAGTCGGCACCGCGCCAGAAGAGATAGAGGGCGTTTTTTTCTTCGCGCAGCAGAACGGGGTTGGCGTAGGTGACGCCCCGGCCGCCGCCGGTGTGAAACCCCAGGGAACGCTCAGCGGTCCACTCGCCCAAGTCGCCGGGACGAGTCGTGATGCGGAGGCGCATGTCGCCTCGGGCGTGAAGGGAATAGAAGGCGGCGAGTCGTCCGTCGGGCAGGAAAAGGAGGGCGGGGTTGTTATGGTCGTCCACTTCGAACCGTGGAGCGAGGGTGGCGATTTCGACCGCGCCGGTGGCGGTGCTCAGGGCGCCGACCTGCACCGAGCCGTCGGTGGATACCCAGCCGGCGAAAATGCGGCCGTCGCGATAGAGGGCGCGGGGGTCGCTGAACCAGCACCACGCACCGTCGGCGGTGAAGGTGGAGTCGCGGCCGGTGGTGGGAGCGGCGTCGGCGGCGCGCAGGGGCGGGCTGAAGGAGGCAACCAACAGGAGGGCGAGTTGGAGGAGTCGTCGGGGGCGCATAAGCATCGGTGAGTGGTCGTTCGGACCTAGGCGACTGGAGAGGGTCCTAGGAACGGGGATTACGTTACCGTGAGTATGCGAAGGAATCCCGCCAATAGCCTTTGTAAAGGTTTTGGTTTATCGTAAAATCAAGGAGGCGTGTAACTCCTATTGTAGATCCAACCTGAGCGGTGCAGCCGCCCGGGCCGGGTTGTTGGCCGTTGGGAAGCAGGCGAGGGTGCTTCGGGTGCGGGCAGGCACCAAGCATTGGCCGGCCCGGCGCTGGCGAGTGGGTTTGGTTTCAGGGCAGGCGGTAGGCGCCGTCGGCGACGGGGGCGTCGAAGATGGGGGAGCCGTCGGGAGCCCAGCGCAGGACCTGGGCGCGGGTGGCGCGATCGGGGTTGTGCAGGGGTTCGCCGTCGATCTTGCGGTAGTTGCGCGCGTGATACACGAGGACGTCGGTCTTGCCGTCGGGGGTGGTGGTGAAGCTGTTGTGGCCGGTGCCGAATTGGCTGGCGGGCTCGTAGGAGGCGAGCACGGGCAGGGGGGATTTCGTCCACGAGGCGGGGTCGAGCAGGTCGGCGTTTTCGTCGGCGACGAGCAGGCCCAGGCAATAGTTGGCGTCGGTGGCGCTGGCGGAGTAGGTCATCCAGATGCGGCCGTTGCGGATGAGAAAGGAGGAGCCTTCGTTCACCCAGTGACCGCGTTTTTCCCACTCATAATCCGGGACGGTGAGCCGGGCGATGCGGCTGGTGTCGATGGCCACGGGGCTGGTCATCTTGGCGAGATAGATGTTGGTCCCGCGGATGCCCTCCTCGGTCTGGGTCCAGGAATAGTAACGCTGGCCGCGATGTTCGAACACGGTGGCGTCGAGGGAGAAGGATTCCCAGCCGAGCTGGACGCGCTGGCCGTCGCTCCAGGTGGCTTCGAGTGCGTTGGCCCCTTCCCCGATGAGCACGTAGGGGCGAATGGCCCAGATTTCCTCGGCGGAGCCGGCGGTGAAATAGACATACCATTTGCCGTCGATATGGTGGATTTCGGGAGCCCAGATGTGGGCGCCCATGGGGCCGGTCGAGCGTTTGCGCCAGACGACCTTGGGTTCAGCGCTGGAGAGGCCGGCGAGGGTGCGGGCGCGGCGCAGCTCGATGCGGTCGTATTCCGGCACGGTCGCGGCCAGGTAGTAGTAGCCGTCGGCGTGGAGGAAGACGTGGGGATCGGCGCGCTGGGGCACGATGGGGTTGGTCCAGGCGTGGGTTTCGGCGGCGGGCGGCGACTTGCGGTCGGTGGCGCTTTGGCAGCCGGTGGCGGCGGTGAGTAGCATGGCGGAGGCGAGGGCTAGAAAGGTGCGGGACATGGTTACGGGGTGATTAACGGGCGATATGGCATAAGGGCGATTCAACGGGAGGGTAGCCGGATGACGTTGAGCGAAAACGGAGGCGCTTCGTGGTCAAGCGCGCCGGTGGAAACGGCAACGGAAAGTCGGTCGAGGGTGACGGGGTCGGGGCGGCCATCTTCGCGGGCGACATTCTCATCGGGCGCGGAGAGCAGGATGAGCCGGGCGGCGGTGGCGGGACCGAGGCCGGCGAGGCGAAGGGAGGCCCGGGTGGAGCTTCCGTTCACGATTTTGACAATGAGGTCTCCGGTGGCGGTGTCGCGGACGGTGGAGACGGCGAGGCGCGGGGGCAACGCGGCGCCGGGTGCGGGGGCCAGGTGATGCCCGACCCAGCGGTCGCCGGAGTTTTCGCCGAAGAGCCGCTGCACCTCGTAATTGATGGTCGGATACACGGCGGTGTTGGTGAAGTAGATTAGGTCGGGGCTCCACTGGGTGTTGCCGCGTTTGGCGAGCAGGGGGGCGTAGGAGGCGAAGGCCACGATGTCACCGTTGCGCTCCAGCGACGTCAGGTAGGCGGCTTCGGAGAGGGCGGCGCGAAGCGTGGAGCGGCGATCGGGCTCGTGGGCGGCGTATTCGCCGAGATAAACGAGGGACTTCGCCCGGTCGTAGCGATCATAGCGGCTGAGATTCGACCAGAACCAATCGGGCGGGACGTAGTAGTGTTCGTCCACCATGGCGAGGCCGAGCTGATCGGCGAAGCGCCAGCCGCGTTCGAAGTCGGGACCGGAGTGGGACGGGCCCGATGTGCCGACGACGATGATTTCGGGATGTTTGGCGCGCAGCGCTTCGTGGATGAGGCGAAAGCGAGTCTCGAAGCCGTCGGTTATATGGTCCTCGTTGCCGACGCCGAGATATTTGAGGCCGAAGGGAGCGGGGTGGCCGGCGGCGGCGCGTTTGGCGCCCCAGGTGGAGTCGGCCGGGCCATTGGCCCATTCAATCAGGTTAAAAATGTCCTGAAGGTAGGCGTCCATGTCCTCGAGCGGGAGGCATTGTTGGCCGGTGCCGCCGGAGTGGCCGGAATTCTGGCAGCTCACGGCGGCGGGCACGACTGGAAGCGGGATGGCGCCGATGTCCGCGCAGAATTGGAAGTATTCGAAATAACCGAGGCCGGCGGTTTGGTGGTAGCCCCAAAGGTTGTGTTGCTGGCGGCGGTGCTCGACGGGGCCGATGGTATCCTGCCAGCGGTAGAAGTTAGGGATGCCGTTGCCGTGGACGAGGCAGCCGCCGGGGAAACGAACGAAGCGGGGGCGGAGGTCGGCGATGGTCTGGGCGAGGTCGGCGCGGAGGCCGTTTTTGCGACCCTTGAAGGTGTCGCGCGGGAAAAGGGAGATTTCGTCGAGGGCGAGGCCGCCGCGTTCGGTGGCGAGAAGGACGAGGCGGGCATCGTCCGCGTCCGCTTCCGGGCGCAGGGTAAACTCCAGCTTGCGCCAGGCGTTTTCCGCGACCTCGAGGCGCTGTTCGGCCAGCACGGCGCCGGAGGGGGTTTCTAGGCGGACCCGCAGTGGCAGGGCAGCGGGGGACTTTACGCCGTCCCAGCGGCCGCCGGCATAGAGACGGCGGAAGTGGGCGGAAAAGTCGTAGTCGCGACCGGCGCGCACGGCGATGCCGCCAAAGCCGGCGTTGCTCAGGGCGACTTCGCCGGGTTGATGCACTTCGAGGACGGCGTAGTGGGGGTTGTTGGGGTGGAGCGGGAAGGCGGCGTCGAGCGCAAGATGGCCGCGGCCGGAGCGGGTGACGAGGTCCCAGGCGGTGAGGTTGTTCCACTCGCGACGAGCAAGAGGCGAGTATTCGAAGGAGCGGTTTTGAACCAGTTCGGCGTAGAGGCCCCCGTCGGCGGCGTAGTTGAGGTCTTCGAAGAAAACGCCCAGAAGGTGGGGGCTGATGGGTTTGTCGGGCGCGGCGGCGTCGATGGTAAGGGTGATGGGGGCGGGAGCGGCCGGCAGGGCCAGGGGGGCGCAGGCAAGCGCCAAGGCCAAAAGACGGGGTAGTCCAAGCGGGTGGGGGAAGGTCATAAACGACGGGGTGATTATTCTTTAGCGAAAAATGCCCGACCATACCGCCAAAAAAACGCCCGGCCTCGCTTGGCCGGGCGTTGCACGAAGGGGAAAGGCGCGGGGCGGGTCTAGTTCAACCAAAGCGGGGATTGCCGTCTTGGTTCATGATTTCCTCGATGTGCTCGGCCTCGATCGGGATGTGGGCCATGAGATCGACCGGGCCGGAAGTGGAGATGAGCACGTCGTTTTCGAGGCGCACACCGAAGCCTTCCTCGGGCAGATAGATGGCGGGTTCGACGGTCATGACCCATCCGACCTGCATGGGGCCGGTGGTGATGGCGACGTCATGCACATCGAGTCCGAGCGGGTGGCCGACGCCGTGCATAAAGTATTTTTTAAGGGCGGGGGCGTCGGGGTTCTGGTTCTGGACCTCGGCGGCGGTGATCAGGCCGAGGGAGAGCAGTTCTTCCTGAACGAAGGCCTCGGCTTCGAGCTGCCATTCGCGGGGTTTTTTGCCGGGGACCAAGCCGGCGGTGCAGCGACGGAGCACGCGCAGGACGGCGTCGTAGACCTGGCGCTGGCGCGGGGTGAAGCGCCCGTTGACCGGGATGGTGCGGGTCATGTCGGCGTTGTAGTTGGCGCGGGCGGCGGCGACATCGAGCAGGAGCAGATCACCGTCGCGGCACGGCTGGTTGTTCGCCACGTAGTGGAGGCAGCAGGCGTTGCGGCCGGAGGCGACGATGGGCGGGTAGGCGAAGCGGGCGCCGTTGGCGATGAATTCGTGGGCGAACTCGGCCTCCACCTGGTATTCGACGACGCCGGGGCGGGTGAAGCGGAGGACGCGCTCGAAGGCGCGGCCGGTGAGGTCGCAGGAGGCGCGGAGCAGGGTGATCTCGTGGGCGGACTTGACCGCGCGGAGCCGGTGCATGAGCGGGGCGAGACGTTCGTATCGATGAAGAGGATACTTACGGAGCGTTTCGGCGATGAAACGGGCGTCGCGGCTCTGGACCTCGACGACGGCGCGTTTGTGCTCGTTGGTGTTGAGGCACAGGGCGGCGGCTTCGCAGGCCAGCAGGTGGAAGAGGCGCGGGAAGGCGGAGAGCCACTGGATGTTTTGCACGCCGGTCAGGGCGCGAGCCTCCTCTTTGGTCAGTTTGTGGCCTTCCCAAAGTTCGTTTTCGACGTTGGGCTCGCGCAGGAAAAGAATCTCGCGGTGCCGAGGATCGTCGGCCTGGGGATAGACCAGGAGCATGGACTGCTCCTGTTCGACGCCGGTGAGGTAGAACAGGTCGGAGTTGACCACGGTGGCCTGAACGCCGTCGGCGTTAGTGGGGCAGGTGTCGTTGGCGTTGACGACCGCGAGGGTGTTGGCGGGCAGCAGCTCGGCGAGGCGGCGGCGGTTGAGGGTGAAGAGCTCGGAGGAGATCGGCGGGTAGCGCATACGGGAAAAAGGGCGGGATAAGGCGG
The DNA here is from genome assembly GCA_964400455.1 of uncultured Akkermansia sp. Lineage (GTDB taxonomy): Bacteria > Verrucomicrobiota > Verrucomicrobiia > Opitutales > Opitutaceae > IMCC26134_A. The sequence goes on from CAYNUW010000070.1 coordinate 8,779, forward strand.
GGTCGAAGGTTTGGCGAGAGCGGGCTGGAGGCGGGCGGTTTAACGATTGGCCGTCCTTTGCGAGTTTTCGGGGTCAGGGGCGGGCGGAGAACAAGGTGTGGAAGTTTGCCGCGAGCTGGCGGGCCAGGACGGCGGGGTCCTCGCCTCGGAGTGTGGCGAGTCCAAGGAGGGCGACCTCGATGTTGGCCGGATGATTGAGCGGGGCGCCGTGCAGGTCGCCGGGCAGGCGGTGCGTGCGCCAAACGTGGGGCGGAGGCATGGCGGGGGCGTCGGTTTCAATCAGCAGGCGTTCGGGTGGCACCCGGTGAAACGCGGCGCGGGTCGCGGCGTGGCGGGCCTCGTCGAGAAAGGCGGTGTTAAAAGAGAAATACGCGCCCAGTTCGGCAAAGGCGGGCACCAGTCCGGCCGGGCCGGAGTAGGCGTGGAGGAGAAAACCGGGGGCGGGCCGGGGGTGGCGGCGGAGCAGTTCGAGCAGTTGGGTGTGGGCGCGCAGACAGTGGATGCTCGCGGCGCGTTGGTGGCGGGCGGCGATGGCGAGCTGGGCAAGGAAAACGGTGGTTTGTGACTCGATGGGGGCGCGGACCACGCCGGCCAGGCGGGGGTCGTCGGGGCGGGCGTCGAGCAGCCAGCGGTCGAGGCCGATTTCGCCGATGGTGGCGGCGGGGTCGGCGAGCAGGCGCGCCTCCAGGTCGTCGAGCCAGTCCGGAGGCCGGGGTGCGCCGGCATCCCAGGGGTGGAGGCCGTAGGCGGGCCGGATGCAGGGGGCGGTCGCGGCCAGGGTGGCGACGGCGGGCCAGTCGTCGGGATGGGTGCCGTTGACCATCATGAGACCGGACGGCCCGGCGGTGCGGGTCCAGGCGTCGAGGATGCGCTCGCGGTGGGCGCCGAGTTCGGCGAAGTGCAGGTGGTTGTGGGCGTCGTGCAGGATCACGCGCGGGAACGGGGGGCGGGGCGGAAGTCGAGCAGGCGTTTGACGCGGTCCACCTTGGCGACGTGGACGGACAGCCGCACGCCCACGGTGTAGCGGTTCTTGGTTTTGCCGCCGACGAGGGAGCCGCCGTCGGAGGAGAGTTGGTAGTAGTCGTCGCGCAGCTGGGATACGGGCACGAAGCCCATGGTCATGGAGGCGGTCAGCTCGATGAAAAAGCCATGGGGGCGGACCTCGGTCACGATGGCGTCGAAGGCGGCGGGTTGGGGTTTGGCGGCTTCGCGCTCGAAGAATTCGAGCAGCTTGATCTTCACGCTCTCGCGCTCGGCTTCGGCGGAGTTGATCTCGGTGAGGCTGAGGTGCTCGCCCATGTCGCGGGCTTGGGCGGCGGTGTAGGGCGGTTTGATTTTGGCGGCGGGGGCGGCGGCGCGGGCGAAGCGGGCGGCGAGCACGCGGTGGACGACGAGGTCGGAGTAACGGCGGATGGGGGAGGTGAAGTGGGTGTAGTCTTTTTTGTGGAGGCCGAAGTGACCGTCGGGCGTGGAGCGGTAGGCGGCTTTGCGCAGGCTGCGCAAGAGCTGGGTGCGGAGGGCGTAGCCCTGGGGGTGGTCGGCGAGGCGCTGGAGCAGGGCGACGAGTTCCGAGCGCACGGAGAGGTCGCCGACCCGGATGCCGTGGATGGCGAGTTGTTGGCGAAGATCGTCGAGTTTTTCGCCGTCGGGGTCGTCATGCACGCGGTAGATGGAAGGGAGTTTTTCCCTGCGGGTGAGGCGGGCGGCGGCCTCGTTGGCCGCGAGCATGAATTCCTCGATGAGCTGGTGGCTCTCGTCGTGTTCGATGCGTTCGAGGCGGTCGGCGTAGCCCTGCTCGTCCACGAAGATCTTGGTCTCGGGCATGTCGAGATCGAGGGCGCCGGCCTTCATGCGCTCGCGGCGGAGGCGGGCGGCGAGGGTCCAAAGTTGACGCACCCAGCCCTGAAGATCGGTCAGTTCGTGGTCGTCGAGGGAGGAGAGGGCGCGGCCGGTGGAACCGGTCTGGTGCTTGGGGGGGAGGGGCAGGGCGCGGATGGCGGCGAGATCGTCTTTAAAGAGCAAGGCGTAGGCCTGTTTGTAGGTGAGGCGTTTGCGGCTGCGGATGACGGTGTCGGCAAAGGTGGTGTCCTTGTCGAGCAGGCGGCCTTTGGCGTCGAAGTGGAGGAAGGCGGCTTTGCAGAGGCGGTCCTGGGCCTCGACGAGGGAGCAGAGGCCGTTGGAAAGTTTTTCGGGCAGCATGGGCACCACCACGCCGACGAGGTAGGTGGAGTTGCCGCGTTTCTGGGCTTCTTTGTCGAGGGCGGTGCCGGGGCGCACGTAGGCGGACACGTCGGCGATGTGCACGCCGACGATCAGGCCGCCGTCGGGGCGGGGTTCGAGCGAGAGGGCGTCGTCGAAGTCTTTGGCGTCGTCGGGGTCGATGGTGAAGACGGGGACTTCGCGGTAATCGAGGCGGCCGGTGAGCTGGGCGGCGGGCACGCGGTCGGGCAGGGCGGCGGCCTCGCGTTCGACCTCGGGGGGGAAGGCGGAGGGGAGGTTGAACTTGCGGAAGACGCCGAGCAGCTCGGCGCGGGGCTCGAAGGTCTTGCCCAGCACCTCGGTGAGGGTGCCGCGCAGGGGTTTGCGCGGGTCGTCCCAGTCCTCGAGCGCAACCACGACCTTGTCGTCGAGGCGGGGCGTGGGGCGCACGCGGGCCAGGCCCGGGTCGGCGACCCAGACTTCGAGCGGGAAGCGGGGATCGTCGGCGATGACGACGTGCTGGGTGCGCACCCGGGCGAGGCGACCGACGATTTCAGTGCGGGCGCGGCGGACGATGCGCACCACCCGGCCGCGCGGCTGGTCGTTGCGGGAGTCGCCCCGGGCGAAGCGGCGACCGCGCAGGGAGGCGTCCACCGCCACGGCGACGGTGTCGCCGGGCAGGGCGGTGAGGGCGTCTCCGGGGCCGATTTGAATCTCGTCGGGACGGGGAGCCTCGGGATCGGCATCGTCGGCGAGTTCGGGGACGACGTAGGCGGAGCCGCCTTGGCGAAATTGGATGCGCCCCAGCACGGTGTCGTCGGCGAGATCTTCGGGGCGCGTTTGTTTTTTGGCGGAGGGGCCGGCTTGGGAGCGGGTCTTGGGGGATTTGGGGCCGGGGTGTTGAGCCTCGGGCAGGGAGTAGCGATCCCCCTGCACCTGGCGGATTTCACCGCGCGAGAGCAGGAGGCGCAGCTCGTGCAAGAAGCGGGCGCGAGATTTTTTGGGCAGGCCGAGGGCGCGGAAGAGGGCGGCGTCGTTCGCCGGGCGGTAGCCGGGGGCGGAGAGGAGGGCGAGCAGGGCGGGACGAAATTGCATGGGGAGGGGGAACGAGTGCGTGGTGGCGCGGTTGGGTGGCGATGGTTTAATCCAATAGCAGATCGGCCTCGGCGGCGAGATAGGTTTCCAGGCGTTGGAGCAAGCGGTTGAGGTCGGCGGGCGGCGGAGCCTCGGGCGCGTCGGCGGGAAGAGCCAGTGCGGTGCGCACCAGATTTTGGTCGGCGGAGGAGAGGCCAGGCAGCCAGTGCTCGCGGACGGGCAGGCCCTCGTCGCGGGCGAGCAGATAAAAACCTTTAAAAAGGACAAGATCCGGACGGATGGAGGGGCGGGTGAGGGCTTCGAAGGCGCGGCCGAGCAAGTCGTGCACGGCGACGCGGGACTCGGCGGGCACGGGGTTGCGGCAAACAAAACGGGCCAGGCGCGAGGCGGCGGCGAGGGTGGCGTAGTTCCGGCCCAATTCGGGGTGGCGGCGGAGGATGCGATGTTCGCGCACGAACCAGGGGGCGGATTCGCCGCCACCCCGTGGCCGGGCCAGTTGAAGGGCGAGTTGGTCGAAGAGGTCTGGGGTGGATGGAGCGTCGCGCCGGGCTGCGGCGGCGGGGCGGAGCAAAGCGGTGAAAAGACCCTCGGCGGCGGAGAAACAGGTGAGCACCAGGTGGTCGCCGGCGTGCGGCTGGCGGGCAAGCAGCCGTGCCTCGGTGGCGTGGAGCGGCGAAGACATCTGGGGAAATGACCTGGGGCCAATGACGAAGGGCGGGGGCGTTGGTGCTTAGGCGGGGCGGAGGGAGAAGGGTGGGATGAGGTCGGCGGCGCGGAGGAGACGGAGGGCGCGTTCTTCGGCGGCGCGCATCCGGCGTTTTTTTGCCGGCGCAAGGTCGTCGTAGCCGGCAAGGTGCAGCCAGCCGTGCACCACGTAGCGCAACAATTCCTCGGCGAACGGCAGGTCGCGGGCGGCAGCGTAGGCGGCGGCGGTGTCCACCGAGACGCAGATTTCACCGGCGAGGCCGGCTTCGGGCGTGCCCTCGAACGTGATCACGTCGGTGGCGGTCGGATCGTCGAGGTAGTCGGCGTGGAGCCGTGCGATGGCGGCATCGGTGACGAAGGCGATGGAAAGTTCGCCGGGTGGAACGAGGCGGCCGGGGCCGTCGGCGGCGCGTCGGCGGGCGTGCGGCGAGAGGTGTGGTAGATCGGCCGGGGTGGGGTGGAAGACCAAGTCGAGGTGGCGGATGGCGGCGATGAGGGCGCGGCGTTGGGCGCGGAGGCGGGGGTGGCGCTGGTGGACTTCGATTTCGCGCATTTTTGTGATAGGTTTGTCGGTGTCAGCGTTGGGCGGCAAGGGTGCGTAATGAAATAAACCGGGATTCGCGGTTGCGCGGTCGGCGGGGTGAGGGCAGGTCTATGCATGGCTCTATCATCCATGCGCACAGCTATCATTGGCACTTGCAT
>CAYNUW010000071.1:0-13380 GCA_964400455.1 uncultured Akkermansia sp.
GCGGCGTCGATCATGATGAGCAGCTCCAACAAGTGGTGATTGGTGGGGGTGCAGGTCGACTGGACGAGGTAGATGTCCTGACCGCGGATGTTTTCCTCGATGCGAACGAACGACTCGCCGTCGGGGAAGCTGGTTACCGTGGCCTTTCCGAGGGGGATGCCCACGTGTTGGCAAATCGCCTCAGCGAGAGGACGATTCGAGTTGCCGGAGAAAATCTTCAGGCGGGGAGCGCTCATGCGTGGACGGGTGGGTGAAAGGGTCGAGGGTGCGGGCGGGGACGGGCGGGGGAAAGGTTATTTTGGACAAGGTGTGCGGTCGGGTTCTTTCTCGGCGGGCGGATTGGTCGTGTTTATGGGGAAGGAGATGAAAACCGCCGCCGCCCGCGCCGCCCATGTGGATTTGAGACTAGCCGAGCTTTATCCGGACACGCCGGTGCCGTTGACCCACCATTCGGCTTACACGTTGCTGGTGGCGGTCTTGTTGTCGGCGCAATGCACGGATAAACGGGTGAATCTGCAGACGCCGGGTTTGTTTGCGTTGGCGGATACGCCGGCCGACATGGTGCGTTTGACGGTGGAGGAGATCGACGCCCAGGTGAGGCCGTGCGGGCTGGCGCCGCGCAAGGCTGCGGCCATCCGGCGTTTGTCGGAAATCTTGCTGGAGAAGCACGGTGGGGTGGTGCCGGCGGATTTCGAGGCCTTGGAGGAGTTGCCGGGGGTGGGGCACAAAACGGCTTCGGTGGTGATGGCGCAGTGGTTCGGTGTGCCGGCTTTTCCGGTGGATACACACATCCACCGCTTGGCGCAGCGGTGGCGCCTGACAAGCTCCGGTGCGAGCGTGGAGCGGGTGGAGAAGGACTTGAAACGTTTGTTTCCGCGCGAGCGGTGGAACGCGCTGCATCTGAGGATCATCTTTTACGGACGCGAGCATTGCACGGCCCGGGGCTGCGACGGCACGGTTTGTCCCTTGTGCCGCGAGCTGTTTCCCGGGCGGCTCAGGGCGGTGCGGGTGAAGCGCGCCTGAGCCAGGGTCGGGGTTCCGGATGCCGAGGTGAAGGCTGAGGTTCCGGATGAGTGGCAAGGCCTTCGTTTTAGTTGGCGTAGCAGCGCACTTCGAAGATCCGCGCGATCGGGGCGCCGTGGGTGGCGAGGCATTCGATCTCCACTTGTCGGCCGTGCACGGGCTTGGGCAGGCGGTGGACGCGTTTGCGGAGCAGGTTGGCGGTTTCTTCGTGCACCACGACGCCGTCGATCTTCACCCGGTAATGGCGGACGAGCTTGGTTTGGGGGCCGCGCGGGGCGCTGGTTCTCTGATGGTGGTGGCTGGGGGTGAGAATCAGCTCTTTCTCGAAACCGCTGTCGAAGGTTAGGTGGATTTCACGGATGGGGGCCGGGGCGGCGAACTCGAGCGCGAGGGTGGCGGGCAGGGCGGCGGAGGACCAGGCGTGCGTGCTGTCCGAGGACCAGGCGCCGAACGTGGCGCGCAGGTCGCGCGTCATGCCGTCGAGCGCCAGCGGGGCGGTGTCGCCGCCGCTGCTGGCGGTGGCGCGGGCGGTGCGGGCGAGGTCGGCCGGATCCGCGTTGCGCAGGCCGAGGAGGAAGGCGTCGTCGCGCAGGAGCCGTTGTTGTAGGGCGCGGATGTTGGCGGGGGTGGACAGGGCGCGAATGTCGTTGGTCCTATCGTTCAGCCAAAGGGCGGCGGCGGTGCCGACGGCCTGGCCGCCGACGGCGCAGGTGGCCATGACGCGGGTGCTGGCGAAGGCGATGTGGGTGGCGCTGATGTTGCGACCGGCGAAGAAGAGGTTGGCGATATTGCGCGAATGATAGCAGCGCAAGGGGAGGGGGAAAAGGTGTTTAAAGTGGTGTTGAATGCAGGGCGGCTCGTCGGGTGCGTCCACGCCCATGGGCGGATGGGTGTCCACGAACCAGCCGCCGTAGGCGACGGTATCGTCGAACCCTCCTGGGTTGAGCACGTCTTTCTCCGTGAGCCGGTAGGGGCCGTGGAAGCGGCGGGATTCACGTTTGGCCGGGATGGAGCCGACCCATTCAAGCCCCCAGTTGGCGGCTTCGGGGAATTCGCCGGAGTTTTTTATGTAGTCCCAGACGCCGAGGGTGATCCGGAGCAATTCGTGGCGGATGGCGGCGTTATCCTTGAGCGTGTCGAGCTGGCCGCCCCATTCGAACCACCAGTAGCCGTATTCAAAGCTCTTGATCGGGCGAAGTTTGAAATCTCCCTTTTTGAAACGACGAACCCAGGAGGGGCGTTCGAATGGCTGGGGGGTCTCGTGTTTGCGGCCGGTCAGGAGGATGGAGCTGCCGAGGGTCTGGCGGTCGGCTTGGTCTTGGGCGAGGCTTTCCCCGTAGTCGGCTTTGGCTTCGCGGCCCACGTGGGCGTCGGCGCCGGCCTCGGCCCCGAGCCGGCCGTCGCCGGTGCAGTCGGCGAAGAAGCGGGCGCGGATTTCAAATTCATCCTCGGTGGAGCAGCGCAGGGCGCGGGCGGAGACGATGCGGTCGCCGGCGGTGACCACGCCCACCAGATCGGTGTCGAGCAGGAGTTGAATGTTGGGCTCGAGCACCACCTTTTCATAAAGGAGGAGGTCCCATTGGGAGTAGACTCCGGCGGGGTTGCGGGCGGCGTCCTCGAGCCGCAGTTCCTCGATGATGCCGGCTTCGCGGGCGCCGGGTTTGGAGCCGTGGCAATCGGCGCCGACCACGTGCATTTTTACTTCACTGGAAGCGTTGCCGCCCAGGACGGAGCGGTCTTGGACGAGGATCACGCGAGCGCCGTTGCGGGCGGCGGCGAGGGCTGCGCAGACGCCGGAAAGGCCGCCGCCGGCGACGAGGAGATCGGTTTCCAAATGATGCAGGGTTGAGGGCATGGCGGGAGTTTGGCGCCGGGGGCTTGCGCCCGGCGAATCCGGTGCTAGTGAATCCGTTCACTAATTATGTCCGCGTGTAGTTTAAAGGATGTGGCGAGGGCGACGGGTTTGGCGGTATCCACCGTGTCCTACGCGTTGCGGGGCGCGCCGAACATACCGGCGGCAACCGCGCTGCGGGTGCGCGAGGCGGCGGAGCGGTTGGGGTATCGCGTGAATGCGCGGGTGGCGGAGTTGATGGCGCAGGTGAGGAGCGGGCGGGTGCCGGCGGCGGGTGATCGTTTGGCGCTGGTCTGGGTGGAGGCGCGGTCGCGGCGGGGGGCGGGAGATGAGGTGGCAAAGGGAGCCCGGGCCCGGGCGGAGGAGCGTGGTTACGGGATGGAGGAATTTGATCTGGATGAGGCGGGTGCGCGGCCCGGGCGGCTGGCCGACATCCTGGTATCGCGCGGCATAGCCGGGGTGGTGCTCGGGCCGGTTTTTAGGCGGGCCAATGTGGAGCTGGCCTGGCCGTGGGAGCGATTTGCGATGGCGGTGGTGGGGGCGGCGGAATGGAGTTGTGAGCTTTCGCGGGCGACTCACCACCACTACGAGGCGATGCGTCTGGCTCTGCGCGAGGCGGAGCGGGCCGGGGCGCGCCGGCCGGCGGCATGGGTGGACGCCGAGACCAACGAGCGGGCGCATCGAGGGTGGCAGGCGGCCTGGTTGGCTTACGCGGGCCGAAGTGCGGCGGCGAGATTATGGCTGGGCGGCCGCCCCTCGGAGGCTGCGTCGGCGGCGCGATGGTTGGAGATGGTGCGGCCGGATGCCGTGGTGGTGAGTGATGGGCGCAGGGCGCGTGGTCTGCGGCAGGCGGGCTGGCGGGGAGGCGAGGGCAGTTTGTTGACTTTGGACTGGAGGCCGGAGGAGGGGTTGCCGGGCGTGGACCAAGGGTATGGCACCATCGCGGCGCACGCGGTGGATTTGGTGATCGCGCAATTGCAGCGCAACGAGCGGGGCCCGCCGCAGCCGCCCAGGGTTTTGTGTTTTCCCGGCCGCTGGCGAGGCCTGGGGCGGGCCGATGGCTAGCGGAGGCGTGCTCGTTCGGCCATCAGGGGCAGGCCTAGCAGGGGTTCGCCGCGGGCGGCGAACCAGGCGGTGTCGTCGGTGGTGGCAAAGCGGCGCGCGCGACTTCGGGTGAGGCGCTGTGCTTGCTCTGGATGGCGGCGCAGCCAGTCGGCGAGTCGTTCGGCGACGATTTCGCCTTGGTCAAGGACCTCGAGGTTGGTCGGCAAGAGGCGGCGGAGGGCGGGTAGGAGGAGCGGGAAGTGGGTGCAGCCGAGGAGAATTCGCTGCGGGACCTCGTGGGGCGGCAGGAGTGGGGTGAGAGATTGGCGGAGGAAGTAGTCGGTGCCGGGACCGTCGAGTTCGCCGGCTTCGACCAAGGGGACCCAAAGCGGGCAGGCCTGTTGGAGCAATCGCAGACCGGGCGCGAGTTTACGCAGTTCGATGCCGTAGGAGTCTGAGGCGATGGTGGCTTCAGTGCCGAGCACGGCGACGAGTCCTGACGCGTCGGTGGGTGGGGTATGGTCCGGGATGGCGATTACGCCGGGAGGCAGGCCGGCTAGGGCTTCGACCGAGGGGCGCACGACGCCGAGCACCCGGCGATCGGGGCGGTGGCGCGGCAGGTGGAGTTGCTGGATGTTGCGCAGGGCGCGGGCGGAGGCGGTATTACAGGCGAGAACCACGAGCGTGCAGCCCTGATCGAAGAGCCACTCCACGGCTTCGAGGGTGAATTCGTTGACCACCTCGGCGGAGCGGGCGCCGTAAGGAGCGCGGGCGCTGTCGGCCAGATAGAGGTAGTCGTAGTCTGGCAGGGTGCGCAGCAGCGCGGAGAGGATGGTGAGGCCACCGAAGCCGGAATCGAAAACGCCGATCATGCACGGCGGGCCTAACCGCGCGGCGACGCGAGGCAAGCGCGCTGGTGGTTGTGGCGGCGGGAAAACTAGATCGGAACGATGCGTTTTAGGTATTTGCCAGCGAGCGAAGCGGTGTTGGTAGTTTCTTCGACATGCGTATTCTGGTATCCAACGACGACGGCATACATTCGGCATTTTTGCACGCGCTGGTGGCGGCGTTGCGGGAGGAGGGGCATGAGTTGTTTGTGGTGGCGCCGCTGCGCGAGCAGAGCTGGACGGGTGCGAGCAAGTGTCGGCATCGGCCGGTGGCTTCGGCGCAGTGCGATCACGGGCTGGGTGTGCCGACTTGGACGGTGGACGGCACGCCGGCGGACTGTGTGAACATTGCGCTGGCGCACTTGTTGCCGAACGGCCGCGAGGGGGTGGACGGAGTGGTGACCGGGATCAATCTCGGGTTGAACACAACCTTGGGTTTTATCAACGCGAGCGGGACGATTGCGGCGGCGTGGGAGGGAGCGCTGCACGGTTTGCCGGCGGCGGCTTGTTCGCAGGACTTATCGGTGGAGGAGTGGCGGGCGTTGACGGCCGGAGCATCGCTGGCCGAGTTGCCGCGGGCCTTGCAGACGGTGAGGGCGAGCGCGGCCTGCGCGGCGCGTTTGGCTCCTGCTCTGCTAGCCGAGACGGGACGGGAGCGCTTTTGGGTGCACAATCTGAATTTCCCCATCCCGTGCGGGCCGGATACGGAGGTGGTGCGGACAGTGCCGGCGCGGGTGGTGGTGCCGGGGTTGTTTAGTCCGGCGGCGGATGACGGCACCCATCGTTTTGTTTTTGCCGAAGCGATCGACCGCTCGCCGGCCGATTTGATTACGGACAAGGCGGCGGTGTCGGCGGGAAAAATTTCTCACAGCGTGCTGGATTACACGCGGCTTTGAAGTGTGGGCCGGGCGCGGGGAAGGATCAGTCGCGCACGTCGATCACAATGCCCGTGATGTTATCCGGCCCGCCCTGACGGAGGGCATCGGCGACGAGACCGGCGAGGGCGATGGAGGGGTCGCCAGGCTGATCCAAGCGGCGGGCGATGGCGGAGTCGTGCAGGCTGCGGCAAACCCCGTCTGAGCAGAGCAACAGGCGGTCGCCGGTTCGCAGGGGGTGCCGACTGATGACGACCTCCAAGGGCATGGGTTGTCCGATGCAGCGAGTGAGGGCGTTGCGGTAGCGTTCTTCGAGGCGCACATTTTCACCTCGGGCGCGGCGGACGAGGACTTCTTGTTCGACGGTGTCGTCGGTCGTTAACAGGCTGAGCCGGTTTTCGCGCAGCAGGTAGCACCGGGAGTCGCCTACGCTGACCAAGTGAAGAACGTCGTCCGCAATATGCGCGGCGGTAAGGGTGGTGCCCAGGCCGGTGTCGGGCGTCATACGTTGTCCTAAATCCACCACATTCGCGTTGGCGGCGGCAAAAGCTTGGGCGAGGTCAAATCGTTGCTTTTTCTCCGAAGCGGCGCGGGCGGTGCGCAAGAGGCTGGTGACGGCAAGTTCGGCGGCCTCGCCTCCGCCTGGAAGACCGCCAATGCCATCTGCCACGGCGTAGAGCCGCAGGTCGTCGGCGCAGAGCAAACGGTCCTCGTTTTCGGAGCGGACTAGCCCGAGGTCGGTTTGGGCGGCGGAGTGCAAAAGCATAAGTTGAGCGGTGAAGCTAGGCGGCGGTGAAAGGATGCTTCAAACAAAAGGTTGAAAGACCTCTGCTCGATTTAACCGGTTAAAGCGGACGTGACGAGACTGGGGGAGGCAAGCGAGGAAGAGGCGTCCGTAAGGTTTTTGCAGAATGCGTGAGTCGAGAATGGTTACAAGTCCGCGGTCGCTCTGGCTGCGGATGAGCCGTCCGATACCTTGGCGAAAAGTCATGAGGGCGTCGGGCAGGGTGATTTCGTTGAACGGATTGCCGCCGCGGGCCACGACGTGTTCGGTGCGGGCTTCGAGCACGGGGTGGGTGGGGACCTGGAAAGGCAGACGAGTGATGATGACCTGGGAGAGGGAGTCGCCGGGGATATCAATCCCGGTCCAGAAGGAATCGGTGCCGAAGAGCACGCCGTCGCCGGCTTCGCGGAGGAGGCGGGCGAGTTCGGTGCGGGAGGCGTCGCGGCCCTGCATGTAGAACGGGCGCCGAGCGCCGTTCAGCACGGGTTCGACGAGCTCGGCGACGCGTTGCATGTCGGCGTAGCTGGTGAAGAGCACGAGGCTGCCGCCGTGGGTGCGACGCACGCAGAAGTCGATGTGATCGGCCAGGACCTCGAGCGCGAGTCGGGCCTCGTCGCGGGTGGGGGCGGGCACGTCGGTGGCGAGGAAGACGCGCATCTGGCGGGTGTAGTCGAAAGGTGAGTGCTGGATTTCGGCTCGGATGCGAGGGCCTCCGATGCGCTGCAGAAAGGGTTTGGGATCGTCGGCGATGGCCAGGGTGGCGCTGGCCAGCACGACGCCGGTCTGGCGGTCGAGCAGGCTCTCTTTAAGCTGGGGCGCAATGTCGATGGGGGCCGAACGCAAGGCGACGACGGTCTGGCGGCGGCCGGTGCGTTCGACCCAATACACGTGTTGATCAGAATCGGCGAGGGCGAGAAACCGTCGGATGCCGAGTTGGGCAGAGTGGACCTTGCCGGCTTGCTCGAGAAGGGCGTCGCGTTCGCTGCCTTCTTCCAATTGGTCAGCCCGGGTGCGCAGAGCTTTTTCGAGGGCGAGCAGGGGGCCGTCGAGCCAGGGTTCGGCGCATTCGGGGGCGCGAACGCGGGCAATGGAGACTCGGGCGAGCAGCGTTTCCTGGAGGTGGGTGAAGAATTGATGGCTGGCCTCCAGGGCGTCGGCGACGAGCTGGCGCTCCTCGGGGGCGCCATACTTCTGAAGGAGACCACGGCGGGTCTTGGGATTGTAGAGGTAGCGCAGCATACGCTCCAGGCCGAAGCTGCTGAGGCGGAGGCCGAAGTAGTCGGTGGCGACTTCGGGCACGGTGTGGGCCTCGTCGAGCACGACGAAGTCGTCGGGGAAGAGCACGCCCTTGCCGCCGGAGGCGCCGCCCGCGGCGATGAGGGCGAAGAGCAGGGAGTGGTTGACGATGATGACGTGGGCGGCGCGGAGCCGGGCGCGGGCGCGTTGATACGGGCAGGTTTCGGGGTTGCAGTATTTGCGGGCGCAGGCGGAGGAGTCGGCGTTGACGAGGTCCCAGACCTCGGGGTGGGGCGGGGGATTGAGTTCCTGGCGGAGGCCGTCGGGGGTGGAGTCCGCCCAGGCGGCGATGCGCTGGAGCTCGGCGTGTTCGGGGGTGGAGAAGAGTTCGTGTTTGTCGCGCAGGGCGGCGGCGAGGCGGGTGGTGCAGAGGTAGTTGCCCTTGCCCATGAGCACGGTGGAGCGAAAGTCGGCGTAGCGGGTGGTGGCGGGGTCGGCTTTGAGCACGCGTCGGCAGAGGGGGATGTCTTTGCGGTCGAGCTGTTCTTGGAGCGCGATGGTGTGGGTGGAGACCACGAGCTGGCGTTGGCGGTCGGTGGCGTGAATGATGCCAGGCAACAGGTAGGCGAGGGATTTGCCTACGCCGGTGCCAGCCTCGAAGACGAGCGGGGTGTCGTCCACGAAGGCGTGGGCGACGGCGGAAGCCATGCGGGCCTGTTGGGGGCGATGTTCGAGGGCGAGGGCGGTTTGTAGAATGCCGCCGGCGCCGAAGAGGCGGGCGGCGAGCTCGGGGGCTCGGGAAGGTGGCAAGGCGTCAACGTCCCCGGCTGCGGGGTCGTGGGGGGCGGATTGATCGCTGAGGCCTATCATCAGTAAAGGAGGAGCCTTGCGGGAGTGGGAGTGAGCGCAAGCGCGACGCGAGGTGAAGACGGCAAAAGTCCGGGCTGGCACCCGGCGGCGCGGCGGTCTGTGTTAGAGGTTTAACTCGTATGTTTAGTCTATTCGCTTCTCAGCACCAGAAGACCCGCCGCCTCGCCCAAGACTGGCTGGAGGTGGCGGATAAAGTGTATCATTATCGCCGGGATGTGTTGAGTGAAGCCGAGCGAGGCGGGCTCAGGGAAGCCACCGGGGCATTGCGACAGTTGACCAAGGACAAGGCGGATGCGGCGCGTCTCAAGCTGGGGATAGACGAACTGGAGCGGGTGCTGCGCAAAGTGGGCGGCGGGCATTACCCGAAGTCTTCTCTGGTGGAAAACGTGGAATTTTTTCTGGTGGCCGCGATTGTGATTCTGGGGCTCCGTGCGTTTTTTATTCAGCCCTTCAAAATTCCGACCAACTCGATGTGGCCGTCTTACTACGGCATGACGGGGGAGGTTTTTCAGCAGGTGACGGAGGAGCCGTCGGCGGTGGCGAGGGCGGCGAGGTTTGTGCTCGTCGGCGCCAAGACGCGGCGGATTGACGCGCCGTCGGACGGCGAGGTGTTGATTCCGATCGGGGGTAGCAATCGAGGGGCGGCCTCTTTTCAGGAGGTCGCCGGCCGCTCTTGGTTGGTGCTGCCGGCCAAGTTGCGCGAGTATACGTTTTTTGTCGGCCAACGGTCGGTGACGACACGGGTGCCTCTGGATTTTGATATGGATTGGGTTCTGCGGGATGCGTTTTTCCCGGGTGATAAAAGGACCTTGGCGGAGATAGCGGCGGAGGCGCGGCAAAAGGGGCAGTTGATCGAGGGCGTGTTGAATACCAGCGCTGGGCAGCGAAGGGGCTTGTTCCTGCGCACCGGGAAAACGGTGGGTGCGGGTCAACGGGTGTTGTCCTTCGACATACTGACCGGCGATCAGCTTTTTGTGGACCGTATGAGCTACCACTTTGTGCGGCCGAAGGTCGGTGACGGTTTTGTTTTTCGCACGGGAAACATCCCGGATCTGGCGCGCAGCGGCGGCGATCAGTACTACATTAAGCGACTGGTGGGTCTGCCCGGGGACGAGTTGCGGATCGAAAGACCGGTTTTGTTTCGCAACGGAGAGCCCATCGACGGGGCGCCGGCGTTTGGGCGGAATGCCAGCGGGGAGTATGGTTATGTTGGCTACCGGCCGGAAGGCGCTTTTCGCGACGGGGCGACCGTGAAGGTCGGCGAAAGCGACTATATGGCGCTCGGCGACAACTCCGCCAATAGCTACGATGGTCGCTATTGGGGTGGCGTGCCGGAGAAAGACGTGGTGGGGCGGCCGCTTTTCATTTATTACCCTTTCACTCGGCGCTGGGGGCCCGCGCCCTGAACGCGAGCGGTTGGTTTTTCCTAAGCTAAAGCATTTTTCACATGAGCCAAGAACTTCGCGCCGACGGGCGCCAACCTGACCAATTACGGCCGGTCGCCTTTGAGGCCGGCATCGCTCCTCATGCCACCGGCTCGGTGCTGGTGTCCTTCGGCAACACCCGGGTGATCTGCGCGGCGACGATCGAGAATGCGGTGCCTAGCTGGATGCGGCAGCAAAAGGTGCCGGGAGGCTGGCTGACCGCCGAGTATTCACTTCTTCCTTACAGCACGCACGAGCGCAAGCAGCGGGACATTGCCCGGGGCAAACTGGACGGACGCACGGTGGAGATTCAGCGCTTGATCGGGCGTTCCATCCGGGCGGTTCTCGACTTGGACAAGTTGGGCCCGAATACCCTTTGGATCGACTGCGACGTGTTGCAGGCGGATGGAGGCACGCGCACGGCATCGATTACAGGCGCCTACCTGGCGGCTCGGCTGGCGGTGCAGACCTTGATCGACGCGGGCAAGATTCGCGAGAATCCGCTGCTCGATTCGGTCGCGGCGGTGAGTGTGGGGCTGCTGAAGGGCCGTCCCCTGCTTGATTTGCCTTACCTGGAAGATAAGGACGCCGAGGTGGATTGTAACGTGGTGATGACCGGACGCGGGCGTTTTGTGGAGATCCAAGGTGCCGGCGAGGAGGCCACCTTCAGCGGGGAGGAGTTTCAGTCCCTTCTGGCTCTGGCGCAAAAAGGCATTCGAGAGCTGGCGGCGGCGCAGACGGCTTTTCTGAGTCGGGAGCTGTTTAAAAACGACTGACGCATCGCGTTGGCGGCGCTGTGCACGGCGACAAAAATTGCGTGGTTCAACCTCACGCAACCCGCTGTGGCGTGCTTATTTTTAGCAATTTTTTGAGGTTTTTGTTGGCTTGTCCTCGCGCGGGCGTTCGCCCATGCTGGGGACAACCCCTAAACCCCATGATGCTTCATACCTTCTCGACCTTGGGATGCCCGGAGCTGGATCTTGACGGAGCCATACAATTGGCGGCCCGGCACGGCTTGCACACGTTGGAACTTCGGGCGTTGAACAATACGACCGATTTGCCGGCGTGGTTTCAGGACCACTATGGTTCTCCGGCCGGCTTGGCGGCGCATTTAAAACACCGGCGGGTAAAGGTCTGTGCGCTCGACACGTCGTTTAAACTGGTGGGCAGCGACGACATCGACCGGGCGCAGTTGGAGATGTTTGTGCGCTGGGCGGATGAGGCCAACGTGCCTTGGCTGAGGGTGATGGACGGTGGTCGCCGTGGGGATGCGGCCGAGGTCGAAGAGGCGACGGCGACTTTGCGTTGGTGGCGGGAGCAGCGCGTAAAACACAACTGGGCGGTCGAGTTGGTGATGGAGACCTACGGTGGCTTTGTAACTTCCGATGCCCTGCACCGTTTGGTGTCCTATGCTCCGCAGATCAGCATTTTGTGGGATGCACATCACACGTGGAAAAAAGGTGGCGAAGCGCCTTTGACCACTTGGCGCGCGATCCGAAACCACGTGGTGCACTTGCACGTGAAGGACAGCGTGAACACGCCCAGTCCCAATGGGACGCACCCCTATACCTATGTTTTGCCGGGCGACGGGGAGTTTCCGATGGCGGAGTTGCGCACGGCGTTGCGGGAAGACGCTTACAACGGCGTGATCTCCCTGGAGTGGGAGCGTATGTGGCATCCCTATCTCCCGGAATTAGATAAGGCATTGCACCATGCGCAGAGGCTGAGGTGGTGGTGAGGTCTTGGATCGGCGCCACGGTTCGTGGCCGGCGGATGAGTCGGCGATGGTTCCACCACGAATTTGAACCCAGTGAAACCAGGGTCTTGGTTTAGGCGAAAAACGAAAACACCCGGCCAACTCCGTGGGAGTGAGGGCCGGGTGTGATTGAAGTTGAGTCGGTCCAGGCTGATGGGGGCCTGGTTTACGCCGAGACGCGGCGGCGGCGGGTGGCGGCCATACCGAGGCCCAGCAGACCGGCCAAGGCGGCGAAGGTAGCGGGTTCGGGGATGGCGGAGACGGTCATGACCTGGGTGCTGTCGTCGTAGCTGTAGTTGAAGGTATCGATAAGGGCGGAGAAGACGCTGCCGGATTGGGCCAAGGCGTTGCTCCCCACGAAAACGTTCGAGAAACTACCGCCGATGCTGGCACCCGAGAAGAGGGTGAAGCTGCCGGCTTGAACGTTGGTGAAGTTGAGGGTGAGGTCGCCGCCCTTGGAGAAGGCTGCACCCAAGGACACGGAGCTGACCCCGTCAGCCAGATTGGCCGCGAAGCTCATACCCGAGGCCGTTACGCTGCCGGTGCCATTGATGGTGGCACCTTCCGAGACGGTCAGGGCTTTGGTGATGCCCGTGGCGCTGTTGTTGGTGAAGGTGGCTCCGCCGGCGACACTAATGCCGGAGGTGTTGGCGATGGAACCGCCTGCGCCGATGACAAGCGAGCCGGCGTTGATCGTGGTTGCGCCGCTGAAGGTGTTCGCGGCGGTAAGGGTGAAAGATTGACCTGCGCCATTAACGCTTAGGTTCACTTTTCGATTACCGGAACCAACGGCATCTTGAATCACGCCTGCGAAGCTAGAAGTGCCGGTTAAAGTCAGCGTGGAATCAGCGGTAGTGGAGCTGTTTCCGACCATCGCGGAGCTTGAGCCGTTGGCGGCATTCTTTACAATCCCCACCAAGGATTGATTAAATCCGGCTAAATCGAGCACTGCGTTATCACTCAGGCCGAGGTCTGCGGTGGCATTGGTGGCAAGACCGTTGTTGGCTCCGAGCCGCGCGGTGCCAGAGATACCTAAGTCGGTATAACTACCGCCACCGCCATAGATTACGGTGCCGAGCCGTTGAGTCACGCCGACTGACGACGTGATACTGCCGGTGAGTGTAAGCGTGCTTCCGGTGCCGACGGAGCCGAAGTGTCCGCCGGCTGATGTAGAGGCATTGATCGTGATGTCACCGCTCACTGTGGCGTTTTCGCCAGGGGCAAGGTTACGGTTTTGTATCAAACCATTACTAATGCTGCCACCGCCGTTGATGACGATGTTGTTGGCAACATTCACTCCGTCGAGAACGGCTAGGCGGCTTGCGCCGTTATTGATCGTAACAGTGCCTGCTCCCAGTGCGTTGTTGTGACCGGCATACAAGAGGCCACCGTTCAGAGCTACTCCACCCGTGAAGGTATTGTTCTGATCTAAGGTTAGGCTGGAGGCGCCGGTTTTCACGAGACCCAGCGAGCCGGACCCCGTGCCTGTGCTGTCGGTCAGAACCGATGAGTAGGTGCTGGCGGCATTCACTTCCAGTCCGAGCAATGCACCGGCGCGTAAACCGTTGTTGTTTACACCACTGGTGAGGTTGTTAACCAAGGTGGCCACATCGGTGGTGGTGAATTCGC
>CAYNUW010000072.1:0-13322 GCA_964400455.1 uncultured Akkermansia sp.
TACGGTCGCGTAGTCGGTTTTCCATGACGTTATCCTTGATTGGGGGTGGCTGCGGTTGAGGGAGAAACGAAGTTGGTCGACGGGTGGGGCAATGTTCGCGCTTCACTGAGCACGCGTTGTATCTCGGGCAGGCTCTGGTTCTGATGCCTGATCCGCGCTGGATCAAGCGCAGCCGTGCGAAGAATTTGCAACGTGGCCCGCGCCCAGCGACGCACCAGACCCGCCTCCATCTCAGCCAAATGCCGCTCCGGCGTGCGCTGTAACTGCTCGGTATGCGCCAGCAGCATCGCCGCCGATTCGATCACGCACTCGGCCAACTCTTCGGCCACATCTGAACCACGACCCAGCAAACGCTCGCGACGCAGCGACTGACGCACCGGATCCAGCTCCGACTCGACCATTTCCAGCGCCCGCGCCAGATCCCGACGCGATTCAAGCAAGGTCAGTTGCTGCCGCACCAAACAGGCCATGCGCTCGGCATTACTCAAACCAGGCATCGCTTCCACGATCCTTTCCCAGTCGCTTTCCTCTAAACGAACGTTGACCTGCATTCCCATAATGCAGAAACTAAATGATACATTTTTCTAGCAAATCAAGACAAATTGATATAATTATAAATCATCTTGAGAAAAATAAGCCCGAAGCCCCGCCGACGCCGTCGTGGAGTCGTAACAAGCCGCAGCGCACACCGTGCTCGCCTGCCCCCGCCGCTTTGCGCACAATAGACCCATCGCCATGAATCGTCGCGCCTTTCTCCGCGCCGGCCTCGCCGGCTCCGCCCTTGCAGCCATGCCGCGCGCAACCGCCGCCGCGGGCAACCCCGCCTCGGTGACGCGCCCAGCCCGACCTGCCCAAAACCTCATCTTTGTGGTCAGCGATGGCATGAGCCTAGGCACTCTCGGGCTGGCCGACCTGTATCTGCGCCGCCAGGCGGACCGGCGCTCTCACTGGATTTCTTTGCTCGACCGCCCAGGCGTGCGCCGAGCCCTCGTGGACACCGCCTCCGCCGACTCCCCCGTCACCGACTCCGCGGCCGCCTCCTCCGCCTGGGGCTGCGGCCAACGGGTCAATAACGGCACGCTCAACCTTGCCCCCGACGGCACGCCTCACACCCCTCTGCTCACCCTCGCCCGCAACGCCGGCCTCGCCACCGGGCTGGTCACCACCGCCACCATCACCCATGCCACACCGGCGGGGTTCACGGTGAATATCGATGCCCGCGGCCGCGAAGACGACATCGCCCGCCTCTACCTCGATGCCGATGTCGATGTGCTGCTCGGCGGTGGAGCCCGCTTCTTCGACCCCGCCCGGCGACCGGATCGCCGCGATCTCGCCAACGAATTCGCCGCCGCCGGCCGAACCGTGGTGCGCAACCGCGACGCCCTCGCCTCAGCACCCGCCGGACCTGTCCTCGGCCTGTTCTCCGAAGGCCACCTGCCCTACGCGCTGGATCGCCGCGCCGATCCGGCGCTGGCCGCCGCCACCCCGTCTCTGGCGGAAATGGCCTCCGCCGCCCTCTCCCGCCTCGCTCCCGCCGCCGATCAAGGTCGGGGCTTCCTCCTTCAGATCGAAGGCGCCCGGGTCGACCACGCCGCCCACGCGAACGACGCCGCCGGCATCCTCCACGAGCAAATCGAACTCGACGACGCCCTGGAGGTCGCCCTGCGCTTTGTCGCCGACCGCGACGACACGTTGCTCATCGTCACCACCGACCATGGCAACGCCAACCCCGGCCTCAACGGCACCGGCCAAGCCTACACGGATTCACTCGCGGCCTTCGACCGTGTCGCCCGCTTCCGCCAGACCAACGTATGGACCCTGGCCGGTCTCGATGCCGGCAGCTCCGCCCAAACGGTGAGAGACCGAGTGGAGACCGCCTGCGGACTGAGCCTCTCAACGCGCGAGGTGGACCTGCTGCGCCGCGCCCTGCGCAAGGAACATCGCGAGGGCTACCGAGTGCGCGAGGACGCCCTCATCGCCCTCGCCCAGATTCTCGCCAACCACACCTCCGTCGGATGGTGCGGCGTCGCCCACACCGCCGATTTCGCCGAACTTCTCGCCCTCGGACCCGGCTCGGAACACGTCGGCGGCTTCATGCTCAACACCGACGTCCACCACATCGTGCGCCGCGCCCTCGGTCTGCGCGCCTGATGCTACTTTGCCACCCATCCCAATGCCCACGCTTGCGCCGCCACCCCTCTGCGTATTGCGTAATCACGCCATGTCACTTCCCCGCCTAGGGCTCCTCCTTCTGGTCACCCTGTTTGCGCCCAGCCTCGGGCGCACCGAAACCGTCGTGTTGGACGAGCCCCCGGCCACTTCGGCCCCGAGCACTCCCGAGGCGCCTGCTCCTGATCGCCCGGCGGCCGCGCCCCTGGAAACCCCCGCCGCGACCACGGCTGCGTCCAGTCTGGTCAAGGTCATCCCCGTCCGCGAAGCCATCGGCAAACCAGTGCTCTACGTGCTACGCCGCGGCCTGAAGGAGGCGCAGTCGGAAGGCATCGCCACCGTCATCATCGACATGGAAACACCGGGCGGGGAACTTGGCGTGACCCTCGAGATCATGGAGGCCATCGACAAATTCGAGGGTCAGACCCTCGTTTACGTGAACAAGGAGGCCATCTCCGCCGGAGCCATCATCTCCTCCGCCGCCGACGAGATTTTTTTCGCACCTGGTGCCGTCATCGGTGCGGCCGCCGCAGTGAGCGGTGGCGGAGCCGAGATACCGGAAACGATGAAGCAGAAGATCAACAGCTACCTTACCGCCAAGGTGCGCTCGGTCAGCGAAGGCAAGGGCCGTCGCGCCGAAGTGATCAAGGCGATGATGGATGCCGATTTCGAGTTCCGCATCGGCGAAGAAATCCTCAAGCCCAAGGGCGAACTCCTCTCCCTCACGTCCGAAGAGGCCGCCCGCACCTACGGCGAGCCCCCCACCCCGCTGCTCTCCTCCGGCACCCACGCCACATTGGAGGCGCTGCTCGACGCGCGGTATGGCCAGGATGGATACACCGTCCGCCGCCTCGAGGTCACCTGGTCGGAACGGGTCGCCAGCTGGCTGGCCGGCCTGGCCCCGCTTCTGATGGGCGCGGGCCTGCTCTGCGTGTTTGTCGAGCTCAAGACACCCGGTTTTGGCATCTTTGGCGTGGTCGGCGGCCTCCTGCTCGGCGTCGTCTTTTTCGGCCACCACGTAGCCGGTCTATCCGGCCATGAGGGAGCTCTGGTTTTCCTGATCGGCTTCGCCCTGACCGACGTGGAGCTCTTCCTCTTCCCCGGCACCCTGATTCCCGGCATCCTGGGCGTCCTGCTTATCCTCGGCGGCCTGGTCTGGTCCATGCTCGACCTTTGGCCGGGCGAGATGCCCTCGCTCGACGCCGACACCTTTCTCGGCCCGCTAACCGACCTCGGCCTGGCCATACTGGTCGCCGGTCTGGGCGGCTTGCTGCTCACTCGCGTGCTGCCGCGCGGCTGGTTCTGGGACAAACTCGTTCTCCAGACCGCAGTGGGCGAAAAAAGCAGCGCCGGCCCCTCCGCCTCTCCGTGGGGCGAGGCCGCCGCACCCGAAGGAGGCGACGGGCTGCTCGGCGCCACCGGGACCGCCGTCTCCGCCCTCCGCCCGATGGGCGAGGTGGAAATCGCGGGGCGTCGGCACGAAGCCCGCGCCGATCTCGAAACCCTTGAACGCGGCGACCCGGTGCGCGTCATCGGCCGCTCCGGCCGGACCCTGCTGGTGGAGAAGGAGACCTCTGCATGAGCAATACCATTCCCATACTCTTTGCCACCGGCCTCGTGCTCCTCGGCTTCGAAGTCATCGTGCCCGGAGCCATCCTCGGACTCGCCGGCGGCCTTTGTTTGCTGGCCGGCGTGGCGCTCGCCTTTATCGACCACGGCCTGGCCGGCGGCCTCATCGCCCTCGGCTCCGCACTCGGCCTGGTCGGTGCCCTGCTCTATTTTGAGTTTCGCATCCTCCCCCGCACCCGCCTCGGTCGACGCATGTTTCTGCGCTCTGAAATCTCCGGGGCCAGCCAACCGCCGGTCGCCGCCCAGGAGGAAGTGGTCGGCGCCGACGCCGTCGCCCTCACCGCCCTCGCCCCCACCGGCCTTGTGGAGGTGCGAGGCAAACGCTATGAAGCCCGGTGCGACTCCGGTTACGCCGAAGCCGGCACCCGCCTGCGCGTCACCCGAGTCGAAACCTTTCAGCTGGTTGTAATCGCAACGACCTAGACCTTTTCTCCTTAACTCGTCTCGCTCTTCCCCTTCCCACGACTTTTCTAACCCTACCTACCATGCAGCCTCCCATCCTCCCCATCGGCCTCGACCTGGGCTTAGTGCTCATCATCGCGGTGGTCATCGCGACCCTCGTGGTCGTCGGCGTCATCTTCTCCTTCTTCAGCGTCTGGCTACGCGCCTGGCTGGCCGGAGCCTACGTCGGCATCGTCACCCTCGTCGCCATGCGCCTCCGTCAAGTTCCCTACGGCCTGATCGTGGATGCCCGTATCACCGCACGCAAAGCCGGCATCGACATCTCGATCGACGAGCTGGAAGCCCACTACCTGGCCGGCGGCAACGTCGTGGCCACCGTGCAAGCCCTCATCGCCGCTCAAAAAGCCGCCATTGAGCTCAACTGGAACCGCGCCTGCGCCATCGACCTCGCCACCAAGGGCTCCGGCAAAAGCGTAGTCGAGGCCGTGCGCACCTCCGTTGACCCCAAGGTCATCGACTGTCCCAACCCCGCCGCCGGCCGCAGCACCATCGACGGCGTCGCCAAAGATGGCATCCAAGTCAAAGTGAAGGCCCGCGTCACCGTGCGCACCAACCTCGACCGCTTCGTCGGCGGTGCCAAGGAAGACACCATCATCGCCCGCGTCGGCGAGGGCATCGTCTCCACGATCGGCTCGGCCGAAAGCTACAAAACCGTGCTCGAGTCCCCTGACGCCATTTCCAAGGTCGTGCTCAAGCGCGGCCTCGACGTCGGCTCCGCCTTCGAGATTCTCTCCATCGACATCGCCGACGTGGACGTGGGCGAAAACGTGGGTGCCAAACTCCAGGAAGCCCAGGCCGAAGCCAACAAGAACATGGCCCAGGCCCAGGCGGAAATTCGTCGCGCGGCCGCCGTCGCGCTCGAGCAGGAAATGAAGGCCCGCGTCCAAGAGATGCAGGCCAAGGTCGTCGAGGCCCAGGCCGAGGTGCCCCTCGCCATGGCCGAGGCCTTCCGCTCCGGCCGCCTCGGCGTCATGGACTACTACAAGATGGAGAATCTCCAAGCCGACACCGGCATGAGAAAGACCATCGGCGGCGACGACAAGAAGTGATGCCCGGCCAGCCCTAAACCCGCACCCGCCGCCCCGCCATGTCCTGGATTTTCGAACACCTCCAGATCATCGTCTTCGTGGCGGGTGCCATCGCTTACTGGCTCAACCAGCGCGCCCGCGAAAAAGCCGGCGAGCAGGCCGACTACGACGGCGACGGCATCCCCGAGTCGCCCACCCGCCCGCTGGCGCCCGCCAGCCGCGACGGTTCCGACCCCGAGCAGGACGAGCGTGTGCGTCGTATCCAGGAGGAGATACGGCGCAAAATCGCCGAACGCCAGGGCCGCGCCCCCGCACCCGCCCCTTCGGCCGAACCCGCGGAATTCGACCCGCTGCGAGAACTGCTGCGTCCGGTCTTGGTCGAGACCCCGCCCGAACCTCCGCCGGCTTCCCCACCCTTCGCGCCGGCCCCGGCAACCTCGACCCTCGAGGCGGACCAGGCCGCCATCGAGCGTCAGCGCCGCCTCGCCGAGCAAATGGAAGAGCTGAAGGCTCGCCGCGCCGAGAGTCGCCGCGCCGCCGAGGCCATGCGGCGGACCTCGGCCTACGAGCTACCCGACGCCTCAACCGCAAACTCTAGCCAGCGCACTGCGCCAACCTCCACCGGCACGATCAAAGACGCCCTCCGCAGCCCGCGCGCCCTCCGCCACGCCTACGTGCTACGCGAGGTCCTCGACCGTCCGGTCGCCCTGCGGTGATCACTCAATCGTTGCGGGTGGCCGGGAGCCGTCCTGCACCGCGGGCACCAACGTAATCTATGATCGCCGGGCAATCGACCGGACGCACGCAACCCGACCGCCTAAAAATCCGGAAACGCGACCGAAGGGCTGGGTGATTTTGACTGCGACCAAGGCGACGCGAGGCAGTAAAGCCACGAGGACCACGCCCCCTTCATGCCAGTCCGATAGCGTCCCGCGGCACGACCGGAGGGAACGGCGTGGCGCAAATCGGGGCCCGGCTCACCCGCAGCAGGACGAGACGTGGCAAGGCTCGGGCGCGCAGGGCCGTTCGCCACCGGGCTTCACCGCGGTAACCTCGGCCGCAAACACCTTGGACTCAAAGCCGCGCTTGGCCTCCCAGCTCGTGATGACCTCGTCACTATTACCCTTGGCGCGCACCGCGATATCCACAAAGCCCGCCTCCTGCAGGATACGGATCAACTCTTCGTGCAACGTGGCACCGGCGAGGCAACCGCTGTGCAAGGCCAGGTCGCGCTTCACCTCCGCGCCCAACTCTTCTCGCGCCACCACATCGGACACAGCAATGCGACCACCGGGCCGCAGGACACGAAACGCCTCGCGATAGACCGGGCGCTTGTCGGGACAGAGGTTGATCACGCAGTTCGAGATGACGACGTCCACCGTGGCATCGGCAACTGGAAGCGCCTCGATCTCACCCAGGCGAAACTCGACGTTGGTGCGTCCCGCCTTCTTCGCGTTGGCCCGCGCCTTCGCGACCATCTCCGGCGTCATGTCCACGCCGATGACCTTGCCTTCCGGCCCCACTACGCGGGCGGCGAGAAACGCGTCGAATCCCGCGCCCGCACCAAGATCGAGCACGGTCTGACCAGGCTTGAGCGAAGCAAGCGCGACGGGATTGCCGCAACCCAGACCGAGATTCGCGCCGTCCGGCACCGCCGCCAGATCTTCAGCGGAGTAGCCAAGCGTGCGGGCCTGGGCCTCGCTGCCGCAACAACCGGCGGAAGTCTGACCGACTTTGGTATCGGCACGCGGATCCCCCGCGCAGCAGTCTGCGACTTGGGTCGGGGCGCTATCCGCAAGGCTGACACCGTCCTTGGCGATGGAGCCGTAGCGGCGGCGAACTTCTTCGCGGAGCAACTCAGGATCGTGGGTGTTGGTGGTCATAGACAAAGCATACTCGGGCGGGCGCAATTAGGCGCGGGAAATCGCACAATTATCTACCGAGTGCGATGTCAGCATGGCGCAGCCCAGCCGCATACGCTCCAAACACGAGGCGCATTTGATCCCGGACCCGGCGAAAATCCTCCATGACCTCCGCCTCGGTCCCCTGCGTGTGCGCCGGGTCGTCGAAGCCCCAGTGGTAACGCCGCGCCTGACTGGGAAACGTCGGACAAACTTGATCGGCGTTGCCGCAGACGGTGATGACGGTGTGGATGGGGCCGCGCTCGATAAACTCGCTCATGTGCTTTGAGCGATGATGGGTGATGTCGATGCCGAGCTCCTGCATGACCTGCACGGCGCGGGCATTGAGCCGCCCAACCGGCTTGGACCCGGCACTCGCCACGTCAATCAGGTCGCCCGCGACGGCGCGGAGGATGCCTTCGGCCATCTGGCTGCGGCACGAGTTCCCGGTGCAAAGAACGAGGACGGTGGGCTTGGTCATAAGCTTGGAAAAGAAGATCAGGTTGCCTGCGCGGGGCTGAAGCGGCGGCGCAGCCAGAGGGAGACATGCACCAGACCAATGAGCGCGGGCACTTCGACCAAGGGGCCGACAACGGCAGCGAATGCCACGCCGGAGTTGATGCCAAAGACCGCGATGGCGACGGCGATAGCCAACTCGAAGTTGTTCCCCGCCGAGGTGAAGGCCAATGACGCCGTGCGGGGGTAATCCGCGCCCAGGCGTTTCGCCATGAGGAAGCTAACGAGAAACATCGCGCCAAAGTAGAGCGTCAGCGGCAGGGCGATGCGCAGCACGTCGAGCGGCAGCCGCACGATGGCTTCGCCCTTGAACATGAACATCACCACGATGGTGAAAAGCAGCGCCCCGAGCGTGAGCGGCGCGATGCGCGGCGCGTATTTTTCTTCATACCACGCCTCGCCCTTGAGTCGCACGAGCACCACGCGGCTGAGCACACCCGCCGCGAAGGGGATGCCGAGGTAGATCATCACGCTCCAAAAAATATCCTTCATCGCCACCGGCACGACGACGCCCTCCAGGCCGAAATAGGGCGGCAGCACCGTGATGAAAAACCACGCGTAGAAGCTGTAGAACAGGATCTGCGCGATGCTATTGAGCGCCACCAGCCCGGCGGCGTATTCGCGACTGCCCTGGGCGAGCTCGTTCCAGACCAGCACCATTGCGATGCAACGGGCGATGCCGACCAGGATGAGGCCGACCATGTAGTCCGGTTGATCGTGCAGAAGCAGCACCGCCAGAAGAAACATGAGCACGGGCCCGACGATCCAGTTCTGCACGAGCGACAACGTGAGGATACGAGCGTTGGCGAAGACCCCGGGCAGCTGCGAATACTTCACCTTCGCCAGCGGCGGATACATCATGAGGATAAGTCCGATCGCGATGGGCAGATTGGTCGTCCCGACCGTCATGGGCGCGAAAAACGCCTCGGGATCTTCCAGCAGGAAGTGCCCGACCGCAACCCCCAGCGCCATCGCGGCGAAAATCCAGACCGTCAGGTAGCGGTCCAGAAACGACAGGCGTTGAGCGACACTTTCGGATTCCATGGAAAAAGGTCGGTTCAATCGCCGTCGCCGGCTTTGATCGAGGCGCGGGCGAGTTTTTCGGCATGGAGCGCTTCGCGAGGCAGCTTAAGCGCGACCACCGCGGCGGCCGCGGCGAAGGCAAACGCGCCCCACAAGCAACCGGGAAGGCCCGCGACCTGATAGAGCACGCCGGAGAGCAGGCAGCCGACGAGGCGGCCGCCGGCGTTCGCCATGTAGTAGAAGCCGACGTTGAGCGCGACCTTGTCGCCGTCCGTGTAGTCGAGGATCAAATACGAATGAACGGCCGAGTTGAGCGCGAAGATCGCGCCAAAGATCGCCAATCCACCCACGATGACCGCGCCGGCGGGCAGCCCGGCGACGAGGCCGAGCGGTATCGCCGCCGCCACCGCCGCCAGGCCGAAGGCGATGCCCGCCGCCGTGCCGCCCGCCGGCGCGCGTCCGCGCAGGATGGCCGGAGCCGCACCCTGGATGAAGCCATAGCCGATCACCCAGAAAGCCATGAACGCACCGACCTGGGAAAAACTCCATCCAAGCACGCCGCGCAGAAAGACCGGCACCCCGACCACAAACCAGATGTCGCGTGCACCAAAAAGAAAGAAGCGCGCCAGACAGAGCACGTTGATCTCGCGACTTTTCGACAGGAGATCGCTCCAGCCCGCCTTGCCCTTGGACTTGCCCAGCTCACGAGGCAGCGAAGCCCAGGAACCGAGCCAGATGACGGCGAGCGCCCCGGCCATGATCCAGAGCGCCCCGGAAAAGCCAGCGGTCGCAAGCAGGAAACTCCCGACAAAAAAGCCCGCGCCCTTGAGCGCATTCTTCGAGCCAGTGAGGAGCGCGACCCACTTGAAGAGCGTGCCCTTGGCGTCGGTCGGCACGAGCACCTTGATCGCGCTCTTGGAACTCATCTTGGTGAGATCCTTCGCGATGCCGGACAGCGCCTGCGAAATCATCACCCACGCGACCGAGGCAAACTCCGACCAGTGCGGGTTCAGCAAGGCCAACATGCCCAGCGCCGCGACTTGGAGCGCGAGACCCGCGACCAGCGTGACCCGCAACCCCATGCGGGAGGCGAGCCAGCCGCCGAGCAAGTTGGTGACAATCCCGAAGAACTCGTAGAGCAGGAACAGGAAGGCCAACGTCACCGGGGAGTAGCCGAGGTTGAAGAAGTGCAGCAGCACCAACATGCGCAGCGCTCCGTCCGTGAGCGTAAAGCCCCAGTAGGCGCCGGTAACGAGGATGTAGTTGCGCAGGTTCACGCGTGGCGCGAGTCGATCGCTGGAGGGCGGTCAGAGCGAGAGCGCGACCTTGCGGGTCAGCTCGGCCATGCGGCAGGAGTAGCCCCACTCGTTGTCATACCAAGCGTAGAGCTTCACCAAACGCTGGTTCACGACCATGGTGGACAAGGCGTCGATCGTGGCGGAGGCCGGATTGCCCTTGAAGTCGATGGAAACAAGCGGACGCGTCTCGAAGGCGAGGATGCCCTTGAGCGGGGCGGTTTCGCTCGCGGCTTTGAGGAGCGCGTTGACCTCCTCGATGCTCGTGTCGCGCTTCACCTGGAACACGCAATCGGTGAGCGAACCTGTGAGCAGGGGCACGCGGATGGCGTGGCCGTTCAACTTGCCGAGCAATTCCGGATAGATGAGCCCGATGGCGGTCGCGCTTCCGGT
This sequence comes from uncultured Akkermansia sp., assembly GCA_964400455.1. Lineage (GTDB taxonomy): Bacteria > Verrucomicrobiota > Verrucomicrobiia > Opitutales > Opitutaceae > IMCC26134_A. Next base: position 10,417 of record CAYNUW010000072.1, read on the forward strand.
GGTGGTCGGGATCAGCGAAAGCCCGGCGGCGCGTGCGCGCCGCAGGTCCTTGTGCGGAGCGTCGATGATCGTCTGGGTGTTGGTCGCATCGTGAACCGTGGTGATCGCACCATGTTCGATCCCGAGCTGCTCATGGATGACCTTCACCACCGGCGCGAGGCAGTTGGTGGTGCAGGACGCGTTGGTAAGCAGGCGATGCTTGGCGGCGTCGTAGAGGTGGTCGTTTACGCCCATGACGATGTTGAGCGCGTCGCCCCCCTTTACCGGCGCGGCCACGATCACTTTCTTCACGCCCTTGTCGAAGTAGGGAACGATCTGCTCGGGCGTGCGGAACTTGCCGCTGCATTCGAGCACGATGTCGACGCCGTGCGCGGCCCAGTCGACATCGGTCAACTTGGCGTGCTCGGTGAAGGCGATGCGTTGGTGCCCGACGCGGATGGCATCCTTCCCTTCGGCGGCGGCCTCATGCGGCCAGCGGCCCTGCACGGAGTCAAAAGTGAGCAGGTGTGCGGCGCACTCCGCACCTCCCTTGGGGTCATTGATGACGACAACTTCAAACTCAGGCCAGCCCCAGGCAGCGCGAAAGGTCAGCCGGCCGATACGACCAAAACCATTTATACCGATACGGATTTTTTTCATGTTGGGAAAACGAAACGTCACAAGCCGCCACGCCCAGGATCAGCGACACGAAGCCTTGGCAGCGGACCCGCAACAGCCGGTGGTGTCACCGGCGTCCTGCGGAGCCAGCCCCAGCGCATCAAGACGCGCCAGATCCCGGCGCAGCGTCTTATCTTCGACGGCAACTTCGCGCAGGCAGTCGAGCTGCGCCGCCAACACCCGGCCGGGGCGGCTGCTCAGACTGTAGATGCGCCAGTTGCCCGCCTTGCGCACCGACACCACACCGTGGGTTTTTAAATGACCGAGATGCTTGGAAACCTTCACCTGCGGCTCTTCCAGGATATCCTGCAGATGACACACGCAAAGCGGCCCGCGTGTCAGCAGATTCACAATCCGAAGCCGCGTGCGATCACCAAGACAGCCATATACATCCAAGAGGTCCACGCCACCACTGAATACTTTTTAGAGTATATACCTCAAGGAGAATCTATGTGACGTTTCCGCTACGCAAGCGCATCGCCAACGCCACCGCCTCGGCCACCAGCCACACCGCGAGGCCGATCAAGAGCGCGGCCACGCCGGCCTCCACGTGCTGCACCATCGCCGGCGGCTTGCCCGCGCCGATACGCCCGAAATGGGCGAGCACCATGTTGATCAAACTCCAGATCGAAGCGACGAGCATGACTACCGCCGGCCCGAGCGTCAGCCACGCAGCGCGCCCGGTGCGATGCAGCCACATGGTTAACCCGAGCAGCGTCAGCGCGGCCAACAACTGGTTCGACGCACCGAACAGCCCCCAGAACACCCGCCACAAGGGCAGTGCCTGACCGTTCACCTCGGCGGGCGGCAGCAGGGCCAGCGCCAGGGGACCGGCTAAGGTCAGCCCGGTCGCCAGCAGCGAACGCCCCAGCCCACCCCAGCCCAGCAGCTCCATCAACACGTAGCGGGCCAGACGAGTGCAGGCGTCGAGTGTATCAAACACGAAGGTCGCAAAGCAGAGCAGCGCAAACCCGTGGGCGATCTTGATCGGCAGGATGCCAAAGCTGGCATGATGAAGAAACAACGCCACCCCATCGGCAAAAATCGCATCGGGTCGACCGGTGGGCTTGGCCAGCACCATGACCGCCGCCAGGCTGATGCAGGCGAAAAACGCCTCCAATAACATGCCGCCATAAGCAACCGGACGGGCGTCGCGCAGCCGGTCCAGTTGTTTGGAAGTCGTGCCGCTCGCGACGATGGCGTGAAAACCCGAACAGGCTCCGCAGGCGATGGTGATGAAGAGCACCGGAAACAAAGGCGGCAACCCGCCCTGCGCGGAAAAAAGGTCTGCCCCCGTCCAAGCCGGAGCCTGCAAATCCAGCCTCCCGGTCAGCCCACCCACCACCACGCCCAGCACGCCTGCCACGGTCACGATGTAGAGAAAATAGCCGCCCAAGGCTCCACGCGGCTGCATCAGCAGCCACATCGGCGCGAGTGCGGCCAGGAAGCAGTAGGCCAGCAGACCGACGTTCCAAGCCACCACCGGTCGCACCCCCTCTGGCAACCAAGACGCCAGGTCAAACGGCATCCACGGGCCCGCCAGAATGGCCAACAGCACCAAAGGCAGAAAGATCAGCTGCGCCTTGCCCTCGCCCAACCCGGTGCGACGCATGATCCAGCCCATCAGCAACGCCAGCCCGAGGTAGAGCAACGACGAGGTCGCCACCGCCGGCCCCGGCGCATCGCCCCCGTCCGCCGCCTTGCCCGCCGCCACGAACGTGCCCGCGGTCACATCCGCGAACGCCACAATCACGTAAACCAGCGAGACCCACACGAAGGCCAGAAATAGCAAGTGACAACGCCCATTCATGTGCCGCCGCACCACCTCGGCGATGGACTTCCCCGCGTGCCGCACCGATGCGACCAAAGTGAAAAAGTCGTGCAGCCCGCCGATGAAAATCGCCCCCACGATGATCCACAACCACGCCGGCAACCAGCCAAACCACGTCGCGGCGAGGATCGGCCCGACAATCGGCCCCGCGGCGGCGATGGCGGAAAAATGCTGGGGCAACAACCACGACCAACGCGCCGGTTCATAATCCAAACCATCTCGTTGCGTGTGCGCCGGCGTGGCCGCGTCGCCATCCTCCGCCAACCCGGCCGCCCGAAACAACCACCGACCCATCAAGCGATAGGCCAGCGATAACAGCACGGCGGAAACGAAGAGAAATAGAACAAGTTGCACGACAAATCCGGGGTAAAACGACGACGAGGCAGGCGATTGGTAACAAGGCCAAACCTGAGTCTGG
>CAYNUW010000073.1:0-12893 GCA_964400455.1 uncultured Akkermansia sp.
CTCCCGCACGCTCGCGCCGGATGACGGCGTCCCCCACAATCTGGATAAGTTGTTCGTCGAGATCACTCAGCTGCTCCGCCGCCGTAATCAGTGGGTGATCCGTCAACCGGGCGATGAACTTGGCGGTGTCCTCCGGACCCAATTGAAACTTGGGGTCCATCATGCGCTGAATGAGTGTCGCCGAATACTCCGAAACCTCTTGCAGCAGGGGTAAATCGCCATCCGTGAACTCACCATTCGTTCCCGCCGAACGCTCTTTGTTAAGCACTTGGATGGCACCGATCACGCCTTGAGGCGTTTTCAATGGGACCGTTAACATCGAGCGCACATCGAAACCAGTGGTGCTGGCCACCGAGTTCATGAAGGGCGCCTGGCTTTCACTGTTTCGAAAAAACGCCGGCTCACCCTCTGCGATGACCTTGCCCACAACGCCTTTGCCTAAAGGCAGACGCAACTGAAGCAGTTTCTCTCCAGTGGCCTTAAAAGCGGCTTCGGTGGACTTATCCCCGTTCCAAAGGGTCGGTGAATAATAGACGTGGCGAAACGCGATTTCATTCCCCTCCACCAAATAAAAGGTCATCGATTGCGCCTGAAGGGCCTCCACCACTTTGCTGGCCGTCAACTCCACCACCGAAGCGATATCCTCACGGCTGGGTTGCGGTTTGGAAATAACCTTGATCAACAAGGACCGACGCAGGGTGTTTACGAGTGATGTGGTGGCCATAGGTGTCTCGGAGGGCGTTGCCGCCGTCAAACTCACGTTGCCAAGCTCGGCAGTTGCGGCAACGACAAAGCCGTCATGTTGATCGCTTGGCTAAAACGTCATTTTTTCCGGCCTCCGCCGCCAACCGGCAACGACAGTATCAACCGCTCCTCCAATGCCACCCTCGGGGCGAAGGGCGAGGAAGCCGCCGCCCAGCACCTGCGCTCGCTCGGTTATCGTATCTTGATCCAAAACTGGCGCAATCCGCGCGACTCGCGCGAGGAGATCGATCTGATCTGCCGAGCCCCTGCCGGTCCCGGTGACGCCGCCGCCGTGTTGGTTTTCGTGGAAGTCAAGGCGCGGGTCGCGGGCGCACGCGTTCGTGGCTACAGCGCCGTGAACAAAAAGAAAAAGTCCGTGCTGCTCCGCGCCTGTCGAGCCTATCTGGCCAGCCTGCGCCCGCCAGCCCGCCACTATCGATTTGATATCATCGAGGTCTCGCACGGTGGTGGACCGGAAGCGGCAGCCGCCTTCGAACGCCTCAACCTGCCACCGACGGTCGCGACCCAACAAGCCGGCCGCCAGGTTTTCCACTTTCCCGGCGTGCCCCTTTTCCCCGAACACTCCAGCCACCGCCACGGCGAACACCGGTGACAAACCACGGTTTGCCCATCAACTACTCGCCCAGACGACCCGGGACCATCACGGCTTCCGAGCTAAATCATGCCGCCAAACCCGCGGCCAAAGCCAAAGCGCTGCGCGCCCGGTTGAGAATGTAGAGATGATAACCCGGAGCCCCGCGTGCCAGCAAGTCTCGGATCTGGTCCAACGCCCAATCCACCCCGATAAACTCAACCACATCCGGATCCTCACTCGCCACTTCCAAACGCTGAGTTAGCGCTTTCGGAAGCAACGAACCCGACAAGGTGGCGATACGTTGGATCTGTCGCAACGAGAGCACCGGCATTATGCCAGGAACAATCGGGACCGTGATACCCTGCGCGCGACAACGATCGACGAACCGGTGATAAATCTCGTTATCAAAAAACAACTGAGTGGTCACAAAAGCAGCCCCAGCATCCACTTTGCGTTTCAAGGCATCCAGATCCGCCTCAAAAGAAACCGCCTCGGGATGCTTCTCGGGATACCCCCCGACTCCTAAACAGAAATCCGGGTGACGATTTTTCAACAAGGTCACCAACTCGTTGGCATACCGAAGACCGTCCGGCGCGGGCGTAAACGTCGCCACCCCCTTCGGCGGATCTCCCCTCAGGGTCATGATGTTGCGGTATCCTTGAGCATGCAGGGTGTCCGCAATCGTCTCCAACTCCAACCTGGAGTGCCCGACACAGGTGAGATGCGGCATCACCGTGTAGCCTAGCTCATCCTTCAAAAGCGCCCCCACTTGCGCCGTGCGCTCCCGGGTTGTGCCGCCTGCCCCATAGGTCACGGAAACAAAATCCCAAGGTATGCGTCGCAGCATCTCCGCCGCACCCCGCAGCGCCTCCACCCCAGCGTCGTCTTTCGGCGGAAAAAACTCCAAAGAGCGGAGCGGACGTCCTGCAGCAAACAGGTCGGATATGGGACGATCAGCACGGTGAGGCATGGCGATTATTCCCTAGGGCTAACCCTCGATTTTACCTGAGTCACGAAATAAATGTATCAACAAATTCAAATATGTTGATGCGTTTCTTAACGAACCCTCGCCCAAGCCCAGCCGCCCGCCAAGAGGAGCGCACCATGCGGCAAAAGCGCAGCCAGAACCGGATCAATTCCACCCCTCGTGCCAAACACCAGGCCCAATCGCACCGCGACGAAATACACAAAAAACAAGCCAAATGCCTTCGATACCCCCACCGCCGGGTTCACCCTTACCCCCGCTACGGCAAAGGGGATGGCAAAAGCGATGATCACCAGAGGCATTAACCCCTCCGCCAATACACTGGCGTGGCGCAGCTCGTAAGCCCTCAGCTTTGGACTACCCGTCTCACGATGATGCGCGATCACCCGGTTTAGCTCAAACAACGAGAGACTGTCTGGCTTTGCATCATAGACCTGCATCAACTCCGGATCCTCATCGAAGCGGCCGATCTTCACTTCGTCAAAAGCCTGCGTTTTAACTACTTCTCCAGTCCCGGAATCAAAAATCAACTCACGACCATCCCGTAAAACCCATCCTTGACCATCGTCGGCCCGCCAACCTTCTCGCGCCAACCAGCGTCGCTCCTCCACTCCTTCGGGGGTGCGTTCGCTAATGGTCAAGCCGTAGGCGCGTTCCGTAAACTTGCTGTAACGGTTTATAAACCACAAACGACGCTCGACCCCGTTTTCATAAGTCAGCGCCCAACGCGCTCCCACTTGATCGGCACTACGCCCCTCCAGCTGCTCCCGCACCTGCAAGGTCTCCCACATCCGGCGCGCCTCCTCGACCGACCAGGGCACCAACGTGGTATTCAAACTCCAAACCACGCCACAAAAGAACACCCCGCCCACCCAAAGGCTGCGGGTGATGCGAAACAGTCCCACCCCAGCGGCCCTCAACGCGGTCAACTCATTGCCATGGTGCAAACGCCCCAAGGTATACAACAAAGACACCAACAAGCACAAAGGCAGCACCGTCGCCAAAAAACCGGGTATGCTCACCACCACGTAAGCCGCCACTTCACCCACCCCTGCACCGTAGCGCAACAGTTCCTCCAAATCATCATACATCGAATGCATGACCAACAGCCCCAAGGTCGCCGCCAGCACGATGCCCAGAATAGCCAGCCACTCACGTAAAAGATAACGATCGATCAGGGTCATTCGGAATAGGTTGCGCGCTTCAAGTTGCCTAAAGGTGTGTCTGGGAAAAAAACACGCCCCAACACACACCCCCGCAGCCACCGGCGCAACATCTCATCCACTGACCTCGTAAACCGCGCCTGCCCCGCTTCCCGCTCGCCCAGCCCGGATCACCTCCCCATACAACTCTCCACCATGCCCAATCTCGACCCTGCGCACTCCCTCAAACAACAGATTCGCACCGTGCGCGACTGGCCGCAACCGGGGGTGAACTTTCGGGACGTCACCACCCTTTTTCAAGACCCCGAAGCCTTCCGAATCATGGTGGAAAGTTTCTCTTGGGACGCCACCCGTCTCGGCGTGAACCTGGTGGCCGCCATCGACGCGAGAGGTTTCATCCTCGGAGGTGCGCTCGCCTACCAGCTGCACCGTCCGTTCGTGCTCGTGCGCAAAAAAGGCAAGCTGCCCTTCCGGACCATCGGCGCCGACTACGCCCTGGAATACGGCAAGGCCTCCATCGAGATCCACGCCGACGCCTGCCGCCCCGGCGACCGGGTGCTCATTGTCGATGACCTCATCGCCACCGGCGGCACCCTCCTCGCCGCCGCCAGCCTTGTCCGCTCCCTCGGGGCCGAGGTGGTCGGCGTCTCCGCCATCATCGACCTTCCCGAGTTGGGCGGCTCGGAAAAACTGCGCGCCGCCGGCCTGCGCGTCCACACCTTGTGCAGCTTCACCGAAACCGAGTAAGCCGCCCTTCCCGCCAAACCAAACCGCCTTCGTTTCGAACCGCGCTCGGTCACCGCGGCTGCCGTATGAGCGCTATTTCTCATTAAGCCCCAAACCATTCAGATAATTTCGCCCGCCTCCTCTCATCTCGGCCGGACTAATGCTGACGAAGACCCGTCGTCGTCATGGCCACACGCTCCCTCCACCCCTCGCTTTTTGTCCCCACCGCTCGCTCCGGTCCCATGACCAGTGAACTGGTGCGCGACCCCGCCGCCCACGGTCTCGGTCTGCCCCAGCTCCCCGCCCGCCTCGCCCCCGCCGCCACCACCCGCTCCATCTGCGGCTTCTGCGGCACCGGCTGTTCCCTGCACATCCATCTGGACGCCGAAGGCCGGGCCATCAATGCCTCCGCCGACCCCGCCTACCCCGTCAACCTAGGCATGGCCTGCCCCAAGGGTTGGGAGGCCCTCACCCCGCTCTCCGCCCCGGACCGCGCCACCACCCCGCTTCTCCGCGACCCCGCCACCGGACAACTCTCTCCCGCCTCCTGGCCCGTCGCCCTCCGCGCCTTCGTCGACGGCATGAAGGGCGCGCAACACCGCCACGGTTCCCACGCCATCGCCTTCCTCTCCACTGGCCAGATCCCCACCGAGGAGATGGCCTTCCTCGGCTGCCTGTTCAAATTTGGCATGGGCGGACTGCACTGCGATTCCAACACCCGCCAGTGCATGGCCAGCGCCCACGTCGCCTACAAACAGGCCTTCGGCTTCGACTCCCCGCCTTTCACCTACAAGGACTTCGAACTCAGCGACACCCTGATCTTCGTCGGCGCCAACCCCGCCATCGCCCACCCCATCATGTGGCAACGGGTCATGATGAACCCCCACTCGCCCGAGATCATCGTCATCGACCCGCGCCGCACCGAGACCGCCCTGGCCGCGACCCGCCATCTCGCCATCAAGCCCCGCAGCGATCTCCGGCTCTTTTACGGCATCGCCCGCCTCCTCGTCACCACTGGTCGGATACGCCGCGACTTTATCGACGCCCACACCGCCGGCTTCGACGATTTCGCCGCCTTCGTCTCCGACCCCGCCTACGCCCCCGAAACCGTCGCGACCGAAACCGGCCTCGACCCCGCTACCCTCCACTGGCTCGCCGACCGCATCGCCACCGGCAAGGCCGTGTCTTTCTGGTGGACCATGGGCGTCAACCAGGGCTACGAGGCCGTCCGCACCATCCAGGCGATGATCAACCTCGCCCTCATGACCGGCAACATCGGCCGCCCCGGCACCGGCGCCAACTCCATCACCGGCCAATGCAACGCCATGGGCTCGCGCCTCTACGCCAACACCACCTCCCTGCCCGGCGGCCGGGACATCAAAAACCCCGCCCATCGCGCCGAGGTCGCCCGCATCCTCGACCTGCCCCTGGCCAGCATCCCCGACCAGCCCCCCATCGCCTACGACCAGATCCTCGACGCCATCGACGCGGGCAAAATCAAAGCCCTCTGGATCATCGCCACCAACACCGCGCACTCCTGGATCCACTCCGGCCGCTTCCAAAAACTCCGTGAGAAACTCGATTTCCTCGTCGTCCAGGATATGTATCACACCACCGAGACCGCCGCTCTCGCCGACTTGGTGCTCCCCGCGGCCGGCTGGGGCGAAAAGGAGGGTTTTTTCATCAATTCCGAACGCCGCCTGGGCGCCATCCGCAAGGTTGCCCGCGCCCCCGGCCAGGCCCTCTCCGACTTCGCCATCTTCCGCCTCATCGCCGAGGCCTGGGGCGTCGGACCTCTCTTCGCCCGCTGGACCTCCCCCGCCGCCGCCTTCCAGATCCTCAAGGAACTCTCCCGCGACCGACCCTGTGATATCACCGGCGTGCGCGACCACGACCACCTCGAGGCCGTCGGCGGCGTGCAGTGGCCTTTCACCGCCGCCGACGCCGCCACCTGCTCCGCCACCGCGCCCGACGAAACCTTTCCCCGCCCCGCGCCGGAGCGCCGACTCTTCGCCGACGGCAAGTTTTTCACCCCCGACCAGCGCGCGCGCTTCCTGTTCGATCCGCCCAGTCCCATGCCCGAGCCCCCCTGCGCCGAGTATCCGCTTCTCCTCAACTCCGGCCGCGGCAGCTCGTCCCAGTGGCACACCGGCTCGCGCACCGACAAGAGCGACGTCCTCCGCAAACTCGCTCCACGTTCCATCTACGTCGAGGTTCACCCCGAGGACGCCGCCCGCCTCGGCCTGCGCGACGCCGCCCCCTGCCGCATCCGCTCCCGCCGCGCCGAGGTCGAAGCCACCGTTGTGATCACGCCCATCGTCCGCCCCGGCGAGGTCTTCATGCCGATGCACTTCACCGCCACCAACCGCCTCACCTTCCCCGCCTTCGACCCCCACAGCCGCGAACCCAACTACAAAGCCTGCGCCGTCGCCCTCGCCCCAGCCTGACGCCGCGCCCACACCAACCTCCGCGTCACCCCATTGGTCATTGGACATTGGTGATTCGTCATTTCACCCTGAAAGCGTGACCGATCTACTCTGGCTAGTCGTCCCCTTTCTCGCCGTCGCCCTCCTCTACGGATCGGTCGGCCACGGCGGGGCGTCCGGCTACCTAGCCGTCATGGCCCTCGCTTCCGTGGCGCCCGAGACCATGCGCCCGCTCGCCCTCACGCTCAACCTGGCCGTTTCGTGCATCGGCACCCTGCTCTTCGCCCGCGCCGGCCATTTCGCCTGGCGCACGTTTTGGCCCTTCGCCCTCGCCTCCATTCCCCTCGCGTGGCTCGGCGGCACCTTCTCTCTTCCTACTTCGGCCTTCAAAATCATCCTCGCCCTCGCCCTTACCTTCGCCGCCGTCCGCCTCGTCCTTCCCGCCCCGAAAACCTCCGCCGTGCGCACCCCGCCCCTCGCGGCCATGCTCGGCGTTGGCGCGGTCCTCGGCCTTCTCTCCGGGCTCATCGGCGTGGGAGGCGGCATCTTCCTCACTCCGCTTCTCCTGCTCGCCCGCTGGGCCGACCCCAAGACCGCCGCCGCCGTCTCCGCGCCCTTCATCTTCGTCAACTCCGCCGCCGGCCTCGCCGGCCACGGCGCACCGTTCGCCTACCTCCCTCCAGCCTGGCCCTTGCTAGCCGTCGCCGTCATCCTCGGCGGCACCTTCGGGGCCCGCTGGGGCAGCGCCCGCGCCCTGCCCGCCCAACTCCGCCCCGCCCTCGCCGGCGTGCTCGCCCTCGCCGCATTAAAACTGGTGCTGCCCTGATCCGGCTCAAGGCAGCAACGCTGTATCCTCGAGTCGATACTCGCCGCGCAGCCGGATATCCCGGGAGGACGCCCCGACCCGAATCTCGAAGTCGCCCGCCTCGGCCAGCCAGCGCCCACCCACTGCATCATAATACGCCAGCGCCCGGGGCGAAAGCGGGATACGCACCACTTGGGACTCGCCCGGCGCCAGTCGGACCTTGGCAAATCCGCGCAACTCCTGCTCGGGCCGCGGAACCGCGGCCGCCCGGTCATGCACGTAAACCTGCACCGTTTCCGACCCCGCCCTGGCACCCGCGTTGGTCACCGTGCACTCCACCTCCAGGGCGGTCGGCTTGCCCGCCGAACCCGATATTCTCAATTCAGAATAGGCATAGTGGGTATAGCTGAGGCCGTGACCGAAGGGGAACAAGGGTTCGATGCCCTTGCTATCGAACCACCGGTAACCGATCAGCACCCCCTCGTCGTAGTGGACCGTTCCGTTTTCACCGGGAAACTGCCGCGCCGCGCCGCTGGCGTGCGCTGGTGAATCGACCAGCCGGCGCGGAAAGGTGCAGGGTAACTTTCCCGAGGGATTCACATCACCAAAAAGCACACCGGCGATGGCGTGACCACCCTCCATGCCAGCATACCAAGCTTGCACCACCGCCGGCGTCGTGGCGAGCCAGGGATCCATGGCCACGGGCGAGCCGGCGGCCAGCACCACGATCGTCCGGGGATTGGCCGCCGTCACCCGCCCGATCAAATCGGCCTGCCCGTAGGGCAATTCCAACCCGAGCCGATCCGACCCCTCGGTGTCCTGATGCGTGTCGTGATTCAAGCCACCCACGATGATGGCAACATCCGCCGAGCGGGCCGCCTCGACCGCGCGCTCGATCAACGCCTCGGCCTCCCGCGCCTCCGCGGCCGCCGCGCTCTCCATCGCGACCACGCCGGCCCCGTCGGCACCTCCGCGACGTCGACGCTGAGGTGTTTGATACCCCTGGGAAAACGTCACATCCGCCCGCGCGCCCACCCGAGCGAGCAACCCCTGCAGGGGCGAGACTTCGTAAAACGCCTTGATCTCCGAACTCCACCCGCCGCGCGCCTGGAGCCGGGTGGCGTTTTCCCCGATCACCGCGATTCGCCGGATACGAGTCAAATCCAGCGGCAGCGTTCCGTTCTCGTTCTTGAGCAGCACGATGGCCTCGTCCGCCACCCGCCGCGCCACCGCCTGGTGGGCTGGCGTGTTGATCGCGCCGGGCTTGCGCCCATCCACCGCACCCGTGGCGAACAGCACGCGGAGATTCCGACGCACCTTGTCGTCGAGCAGCGCCACGGGAAACTCGCCGCGCTCGATGCCTTCCCGAAAAGGCCGCGCCAGATAAAACTCGTCGTAAGCGCGATTACTCGTGCCCATCTCCAGATCGAGCCCGTTAAAAACCGCCTCGCGCGTGTCATGCACCCCGTCCCAGTCGGAAACGACCAGGCCGGCAAAACCCCACTCGCCCTTTAACACGCGATTGAGCAGGTAGTCGTTGTGGCAGCAGAACTGCCCGCGAAACCGGTTGTAGGCCCCCATCACACTCAGGACCCCGGCCTCTTTCACCGCCGCTTCAAAGGCCGGCAGATAGATTTCGCGCAAGGTGCGCTCGTCCACCTCGGTATTGATGCTCATTCGATCGGTCTCCTGGTTGTTGACCGCGAAGTGTTTCACGCAGGCGGCGACCTGCCCCGCCTGGATGCCCCGGATGTCGGCCACCGCCAGCCTCGACGCCAACCACGGATCCTCGCCCAGATACTCGAAAGTGCGACCATTGAGCGGCGTGCGCAGCATGTTCACTCCCGGCCCGAGCATGATGACTTTGCCGCGCTGGCGCGCCTCCGCCGCGATAACCCCGCCATACGCCTCGGCCAGCTCCACATTCCAGGTCGAAGCCAGTGCCATCGACACGGGCAACCAAGTCGCGAAGTCATCGGTGCGCCCCGCCGGGTCCCACGTATCCGGCCCAATCTCCTCCCGCACGCCATGGGGACCATCCGACAACCACAACTTCGGGATCCCGAGACGAGGCACGCCGGCGGTGCTGAATTTCGAGTCGGCGTGCACCAACGAAATCTTCTCCACAAGTGTCAAACGCGGCAGCAGATCGTCGATTCGACGTTCAATCGGCTGGGTCGGGTCAAGATACACCGGCTGCGAAAACACCGCCCAGGGCCAGAACATCATCAAACAAAACGACTGTCGAAGGGGTGGGGTTCGCATGGTGGGATTCTTTTATGACGCGAGTAAACCGGAGAAGGCAATACACCGCCGGCCCGGGCCGGATGCGAAAATCCAACGACCGAGAACCACTCCCTGATGACTGCCGTCTTGCCTGTCCGTCCGCAAAGCCTCCCCATGGAAGCGTCAACTCCATGTCCTCCCCCGCGCCTACCACCATCGCCCTCGCCTCGGACCACGCCGGCTTCGCCTACAAGGAAGCCATCAAAGCCATGCTTTTGGCCGAAGGTCACACCGTTAAGGATTTCGGCACCCACTCCGCCGCCTCCTGCGACTATCCTGACTGGATACGCCCTGCAGCCGAGGCCGTCGCCCGCGGCGATTTCGCCCGAGGCATCGTGCTCGGCGGCTCCGGAAACGGCGAGGCCATCGTGGCCAACAAGGTCAAGGGTGTGCGTTGCGGGCTGTGCTGGAATGAGCAGGTCGCGATCTGGAATCGCTCCCACAACGACGGCAACGTCCTCTCACTCGGTGAGCGCACCGTCACCCAGGAAGAGGCGCTCAAAATCGTGCGCGTCTGGTTGGCCACTCCCTTCGAAGGCGGCCGACACCTTCCCCGCGTGCAAAAGATCGAGTCGCTTTAACCCGCGACCACCCCGGCGCCGCCAACCGTGCAAAATCCCGCCGACGAACCCGCCCCGGTGGACGACTTCCCCGAAACCGGGCCCGATTCGCTTCCCGCTCCAGACGAAAAGCCCATGGGCTTCCTTGAGCATCTGGAGGAGCTTCGCTGGACGCTGGTCAAATGCGCCCTGGCGTTTTTCGCGGCCGCCGGCGCGGTTGGCCTCTTTTTGCGCGACTTCAACGACGTCTTGCTCTGGCCGCTTCGCCACATTCAAGCCTCACGCCCCGATTTTGAACTCTCCCTGGTCACCCGCACGATCATGGAGAGTTTCGGCATCGTTATTCAGTTATGCGGCTTTGGAGGCCTCGCACTAGCCTCCCCCTTGCTGATCTTTTTCGCTGGGCAGTTTGTCGCTCCCGCCCTGACCAAGAGCGAAAAACGTCTGATCATGCCGGCCGGCACGGCCGCCGTTCTACTCTTCACCCTCGGCTCCGCCTTCGGTTTTTTCCTCCTCGTCCCCAGCACGCTGCGCGTCTCCCTGGAACTCAACGAACTCCTCGGCTACGCCCCGCCCATCTGGACCCCGGCCAGCTACTACGGCCTGCTGACTTGGCTCGTGCTCGGCGTGGGCGTGGCCTTTGAGTTTCCTCTACTGATCGTCATCGCCATTCATTTTGGCCTGCTACGGGTGGAGACCTTGCGGCGCTATCGTCGCCACGCCGTTGTTTTCATTTTCATCATCGCCGCCGTGGTCACACCAACGCCGGATCCCTTTACCCAAACACTTTTCGCCGCTCCGCTCTACGTCTTGTTCGAAATCGCGATCCTCGTCGGTTCCCGAGTCCAAGCCCGTCGCGACGCTCGCATCGCCAACGAGTTCTCATAGAGGGAAATCTGAGCGCTTCAGCAGCGGTCGAAAAAACCGTGCCTTGGGCCAAACCCGGATTCCGCGATTGGATCGGCTGAGTATCGCACAAGCGGCTGATTCGGCCGTTCGGTAAGGAATCCCCGGCCTGCACTCGGAGAGTGCTGGCCGGCGGTGACGCGACGAGCGGAGGTTCAGCAGGTTGCGTGAGACGATCCGAGACAATCGCGGTTTCCGGGCCAAAAAGCCCGCCCGACCCGCTCGCGGCGCCGTCAATTGCGCCCCGATCGGACGCGCAGGCTTGCCGCCCGCAAATACGATGGCTTTTTTGCCGTATTGATTTATCGTTAACTTTGCCAGCCTAGTTCCACCCAAAGAACTGCGCCCGCAACCCCAGCCCCATGCCCCGCCTCCTTTCTATTCTTGGCCTAGCGCTCCTCTCGTCCGTCCTTACCCGCGCCCAGATTCCCGCTTTCCCCGGTGCCGAGGGCTACGGCTCCATCTCCTCCGGCGGCCGCGGCGGGGACGTCTACCGCGTCACCAACCTTAACGCCTCCGGCGCCGGTTCCTTCGCCGACGCCATCGCCACCGCCCCCGCCCAGGGCCGCACCATCGTCTTCGCCGTCTCCGGCCACATCCGCCTCCCCTCCGGCTCCGGCGGCGGCATCACCATCAACAAGAGTCGCATCACCGTCGCGGGTCAGACCGCCCCGGGCGACGGCATCTGCTTCTGGAACAACACCACCAACATCACCGGGAACGACCTCGTTTTCCGCCACATCCGCTGGCGCTACGGCTACTCCGCCGCCGGCGGCGACGCCGTCGACTTCAACGGCTCCCAACGCCTCATCTTCGACCAGTGCGAGGTCATGTTTTCGACCGATGAAAACATGTCTTCCTTCGGCGCCGCCCCCGAGCACCTCACCTTCCAGTGGTCCACCAACGCCTGGGGCCTCTCCGGCCATTCCGCCGGCGGCCTCTGGAAAATGCGGCACGCCACCGTCCACCACTCCCTCTGGGCCAACAACCACACCCGCAACCCCAAGCTCATCGGCTGCGACGTCTTTGACTGGGTCAACAACCTCGTCTTCGGTTGGAACAACGGCTTCAACATGGCCCCCGAGATCACCGGCGGCAACGGTTACGTCTACCGCGTCAACATCCGCGGCAGCACCTTCTCCCACGGGGGCTCCGCCAGCTCCGTGGTCTACGGCGGCGGCCTCAACGACGACGGCACTTCCAAGTTCCGCCTCCACATGTCCGACAGCGCCCTCGACGGCAACAACAACGGCATGCTGGATGTATCCAAGACCAACTACGCCATGGTCTCCGCCGCCGGCTACGACCAGGTCGCCTCCGCCTGGCCCCAGACCACCAACGGCGACCCGGCCGGCCCCGTCGTCGGCGTCCCCGTCTCCGTTTCCCCGCGGATGACCGCCTACAAGAAAATCCTGTCCAAGACCGGCGCCCTCCGCCTCGAGATCGGCCCCCGCCCCCTCCGCGACGAAATCAGCGCCCTCTGCGTTTCCCGCGCCGCCGCCCTCCAGCGCGGCATCATCGCCAACCCCCTCGAACTCGGCCTCTCCACCGGCACCGCCTTCGCCGCCCTCGCCTCCGACCCCGCCCCGGCCGACGCCGACCTCGACGGCATGCCCGACGACTGGGAAAGCGCCGTCGGCTACGATCCCGCCGTCGCCGACCACAACGTCGTCCTCGACGCCTCCGCAGTCGCCGCC
>CAYNUW010000074.1:0-7267 GCA_964400455.1 uncultured Akkermansia sp.
CAGGCCGGTGGTGGGCTCGTCGAGGATGTAGAGGGTGTCGCCTTGCTGGCGTTTGCTCAGCTCGAGGGCGAGTTTGAGGCGTTGGGCTTCGCCGCCGGAGAGGGTGACGGCGCTCTGGCCGAGGGAGAGGTAGTCGAGGCCGACGGCGGCGAGGGTCTCGAGCTTGTCCATGATTTTGGGAATGTTTTTGAAGACGGTCAGGGCTTCGCGGACGGTGAGGCGGAGCACGTCGGCGATGGAGTGGCCGTGGAAGAGGATCTCGAGCGTCTCGCGGTTGAAGCGGCGGCCTTCGCAGCTGGGGCAGGGGGCGTAGGCGTCGGCCATGAACTGCATGTCGAGCTTGATGACGCCGTCGCCGGAGCAGCGTTCGCAGCGGCCGCCGCGCACGTTGAAGGAGAAACGGCTGGCGGTGTAGCCGCGGACCTTGGCCAGCGGGACCATGGCGAAGAGGTCGCGCAAGGGGTCCAGCAGGCCGACGTAGCTGGCGGGATTGGAGCGGGGGGAGCGGCCGATGGGTGACTGGTCGACCTGGACGAGGCGGGAGAAGGCGTCGAGGTTCTCGATGTGGCGGTGGCGCCCGGGGACGGTTTTGGCCTTGTTGAGTTTGCGCGCGGCGGCGGCGGCGAGCACGTCGTTGACCAGGGTGCTTTTGCCCGAGCCGGAAACGCCGGTGACGACGGTGAGCAGGCCGACGGGGAAGCGGGCGTCCACGCCCTTGAGGTTGTTTTCTCGGGCCTCGCGCACGGTCAGGAAGAGGCCGTCGGTGGTCTTGGGCTTGGCCTCGCGGGTGATGCGTTGGCGGCGGGCCAGGTAGGGGCCGGTGCGGGAGTGGCGGGTGGAGCGGGCCATGAGCTCGGCCGGGGTGCCTTGGAAGAGGATTTCGCCCCCGGCGACGCCGGCGCCGGGGCCGAGTTCGAGGATCTCGTCGGCGAGCAGCATGGTGTCCTCGTCGTGCTCGACGACGACGACGGTGTTGCCGCGGTCGCGCAGGTCGCGGAGGGTGACGAGGAGTTTGTCGTTGTCGGCCGGGTGCAGGCCCACGCTGGGTTCGTCGAGCACGTAGATGACCCCCATGAGGCCCATGCCGAGCTGGGTGGCGAGGCGCACGCGCTGGGCCTCGCCGCCGGAGAGCGTGTCGTAGTCGCGGTCGAGGGTGAGGTAGCCGAGGCCGGTTTCGAGCAGGAAGCCGAGACGGCGCTCGATGCCGGCGGCGACCTCGCGCACGGCTTCGGGGCCGGCGAGGCCGAGCAGGTCGCGCGCCCAGGCGTGGGCGGACGCCACGTCGCGGGCGAAGAATTCGGGCAGGGAGAGGCCGCCGACGCGCACGGCGGCGCTGGAGGCGCGCAGGCGGGCACCGCGGCACTCCGGGCAGGGGCCGCCGACCATGAAGGTGGAGAGCCGGGCGCGGAAGCCGTCGCTGTCGGTGTCGCGGAAACTCTCCTCCAGGTCGGCGATGACGCCCGGGAACGGCATGGCGCGGGGTTCGCGCATGCGTTTGAGTTTGAAGGCAAACTGTCGGTCGCCGGCGCCGTGGAGCAAGGCGTGGCGGGTGGCCTCGTCGAGCTCGGACCAGGGTTTTTCAGGGTCGTAGGGCAGCTGGTCGGCGAGCTGCTTGAGGACGGCGTTGTGTTTGATGATGAGGTTTTTTCCGCCGATGCGCCAGGGTTTGATCGCGCCCTCGCGCACGGATTTGGCCGGGTCGGGAACGATGAGGTCGGGCACGAAGCGCAGACGGCGCCCGAGGCCGTCGCAGCCGGGGCAGGCGCCCTCGCGGTGGTTGAAGGAGAAGTGGCGCGGGGTGAGCGGGTCGAAGACGTCGCCACAGGTTTCGCAGGCGAGGGATTGGGAAAGCGGGAGCTCGTCCCACTGGTCGGGCGGGGCGCCGGCGGGCTGGGAGAGCACGAAGGCGCGGTCCTTGCCCTCGCGGAAGGCGAGTTCGAGCGAGTCGGCGAGGCGGGAGCGTTGTTCGGCGGCGGCGACGAGGCGGTCCACCACGAGGTCAACGGGGAGTTCGCGGGTGCCGAGGCCGGTGGGCAGGAGGTGCGGGTCGTCGAGGGTTTTGATCTGGCCGTCGAGGCGCACGCGCTGGAAGCCGCGCTGGCGGAGGCGGGGGAGCTCGTCGCGCAGCACGCTGGCTTTGGCGCGGAGGGCGGGGGCGAGGACCATGACGCGGCGGCCGGCGCAGGCGGTGAGCACGTGTTGCACGTTGTCGTCGAGGGAGCGGCGGAGCACGCGGCCGCCGTCCTTGGGGCAGCGTTGGTCGCCTTGCACGGACCAGAGCAGGCGGGCGTAGTCGGCGATCTCGGTGACGGTGGCGATGGTGGAGCGCGGTGAGCCGTTGCCGGTGCGTTGTTCGATGGCGAGCACGGGGGACAGGCCGTGGATGAAGTCCACGTCGGGCCGCTTGAGCTGCTCCAAGACCTGGCGGGCCTGGGTGGAGAGCGACTCCATGTATTTTCGGTAGCCCTCGGCGTAAAGGGTGTCGAAGGCGAGGGAGGATTTGCCGGAGCCGCTGGGGCCGGTGACCACGACGAGTTTCCCCCGCGGCAGACGGAGCTCGAGGTTTTTGAGGTTATGCTCGCGAGCTCCCTTGATGTGAATGTGCGTGGCGGGCGCGGTGGTCATGCGGAAGGCAAAGTCGATCACGCTATGAGCCTCCGCGTGTCCGTCCACGACGTTTGCCGGAAAATAGTCCCACGCCGATTCAGGCCGATGTTCGTATTACGAACATTAGCGGGGGGCGGTTATGAGGTCTGGCAAGTGTCGGGCTGAACGAGGTGCGCGTCGGGTGAATGTTCGTATTACGAACATTAGGATTCTGACGCGATGGTTGGTGCGCGGGCTTGCGGAATGGGGGTTGGCGGGTGTGAGTGGGAATCTTTATGCCGCTGCACCTGCACATCATTCCCGCCGGACCGATTGAGACCAACGCCTACCTGTTGCTGGAGCCCGAGCGGGGGGAGGCGATTTTGGTTGATGCCCCGGGCGGGGTATGGGGCGAGGTGAAGCCGCGTCTCGAAAAAGCGGGTTGCCGGTTGGTCGAGCTTTGGCTGACGCACGGGCACTGGGATCACATGCAGGGCGCGGCCGAGGTGGTGGCGGCGACCGGCGCACGGGTCAGCGCGCATGTCGATGACAAGATCCTGCTGGAGACGCCCGGCGTGATGGAGGTGTTTTTGCCCGGAACGATCCGGTTGGCGCCGGTAAAAACCGACCGCTGGCTGAACGAGGGCGACCGGGTGGCGGCACTGGGGCGCGAATGGGAGGTCAGGCATGTGCCGGGACACTGTCCGGGCAGCCTGCTATTCTGGAGCGAGGCGGACGGGGTCGCCTTTTGCGGCGACGCGATTTTTCAAGGCGGGGTGGGACGCACCGACTTTCCGGGCGGCAGCATGAAGAAGCTGGAGGAGTCCATCCGCGGTCGCATCTACACGCTGCCGCCGGCCACGGTGCTGTATCCCGGACACGGAGACCGGACCACGGTGGCCGAGGAGATGGCGGGCAATCCCTTCGTGCGGCCCTGAGGGCGCGCGGTTGAGAGGACGATCACGGTCATGGCCACTGCCAGCCAGGATGAGCTTTGGATGGGGCGGGCGCTGGAGCTGGCGCGCCGGGCCTGGGGGGCGACGCATCCGAATCCGATGGTCGGCGCCCTGATCGTGGAGGACGGCGCGGTGGTGGCGGAGGGCTGGCATGAGCGGGACGGGGGGCCGCACGCGGAGCGGGCGGCGCTGGCGGCGCTGGGGCGGCGGCCCAGGCCGGGGGCGACGATGGTGGTGACGCTGGAACCGTGCTCGACGGCGGGGCGGACCGGGGCGTGCTGCGACGCGATCATCGCGGCGGGGGTGGCCCGGGTGGTTTATGCGGCGACCGATCCGAATCCGGCGCACCGCGGGCGGGGCGAGGCGGTGCTGCGCGCGGCCGGCATCGAGACGCGCGGCGGGGTGCGGGCGGAGGAAGCGGCCGAGCTGAATATCATATTCAATCACTGGATACAGACGGGCCGGCCGCTGCTGGCGGGAAAGATCGCGGTGACGGCGGACGGTTTTTCGCGTCCGGCGCCGGGGGCGTCGCGCTGGATCACCGGCGAGGCGGCGCGGGCGGACGCGCATCGGTGGCGTCGGCTGTTTCCGGCCATCGCGGTCGGCGCGGGCACGGTGCGGGCGGATGATCCGGCGCTGACCGCGCGATGGACGGATGCCGAGGGCAAGGCGCGGGAGAGCTGCGGACGTCGGCTGATTTTTGACGCGACGCTGGCCACGGCGGCGGGGGCGGAGGCGGGGTGGCCGCGGGTTTACCGTGATCGCTGGCGCGAGCGGACGGTGGTGGTGGCCGGGCCGGCGGCGGACGCGGGGGTGGAGGCGCGGCTGGCGGCGGCCGGGGTGGCGGTGTGGCGGCTGGAGACGACCCGCGGGCCGGCGGGCTGGGCGGAGTTTAAACGACGCTGCGCGGTAGAGCGGTTGAGCGGGGTGTATTTGGAGGGCGGCGCGGAGCTGTTGAACGACGCGCTGGCGGCGGGGGCGCTGGACTACGGTTTCGAGTATCGGGCGGGGTTCGCCGGCGGCGCGGGCTGGGGCGGGCGGGTGGAGCTGCCTTTTGCAGCGGGGGAAAAGGTAAGCGCACTGGGAGCGGATGCGTTGACCTGCGGGGCGTTGGTGGGGCGGTAGCTTGGTGGTCGCCAGGCGGGGGCGGGTGGAGCTGTCTTTTGCAGCGGGGGAAAAGGTGAGCGCACTGGGAGCGGATAGTTTGCGCTGCGGGGCGTTGGTGGGGCGGTAGCTTGGTGGTCGCCAGGCGGGGGCGGGTGGGTTTGGGTTGGCAGAATCCCTTTTACGCCCATGCCGCTTTCCCATGCCAAAATCGCCCTGGTTTACGAAGTGCTGGGGCAGCAGCTGGCGGCGGGCGTGACGTTATCGCGGGCGCTGCGATCGCCCTCGCCGGTGCCGGCGGCGGAGCGCATGCGGCTGGCGGACGGGTTGGAGGCGGGGGCATCGGTGGCGGAGGCGGTCGCGGTCGCGGGGCCTTGGTTGCCGGTGGAAGACAGGCCGTTTTTGCGGGCGGCGGCGGAGGCGGGGCGTTTGCCGCACGTGCTGGCGCATTTGGCGCGCAGGCATGAGCGGCTGGCGGTGACGCTGCGCAAGGCGCGCTGGGCGGCGGCGTATCCGGCGGCGGTTTTTCATTTCGGGGCGCTGATTTTCCCGCTGGTGCGCATGATCGATTTTGAGCGCGGACTTCAGGGTGGGCTGGGCACGTATCTGGAGGGTCTGGCGATGGTGCTGCTGCCGGCGTGGGTGGTGGGTTTGTGGCTGTGGGCGGGGGTGCGGAGCGGGTCGCCGGCGGTGGCGCGGGTGCTGGACTGCCTGCCTTTCGTGCGGGGTTACCGACGGGAGCGGGCGCTGGCGGATTTGTCGTTCGGACTGGGAACCTTGCTGGAGGCGGGGGTGGGGATCGTGCAGGCTTGGCGGGAGGCGGCGGCGGTGACGGTTTCGCCGCGCTTGCGGCGGGCGGCGCTGGCGTTGGCGGCGCAGGCCGAGGCGGGCTTGTCGCCCGGGGCGGGGCTGGAGGCGACGGGCGTGTTTCCGGATGCGTTCACGGCGCGTTATCAGACCGGGGAGAGCACGGGCGGCCTGGAGCGCTCACTGCTGGCGCTGGCGGCGGATCACGAGACGGCGGCGGAGCGCAAGCTGGCTATGGCCGGGGTGTTTTATCCCGGGCTGATGTTTGCCTCGGTCGCCGGCATGGTCGGCTACATGGCACTTGGCATGGTGCTGCGCTATGTGGCGACCTTGAACCAGATCATGGAAGGCATGTAGGCGCGGTGGCGACCGGGAGGGGGCCGCGAGTCCCGGCGCAGGCGGGGCAGGATACATCGGGCACGTAGCGTGGGTCCCGCTGGTCCTCGACGGTGACGGGGCGCTGGCAGGCGTAGCAGAGGGCGGTCGCAGTTTCGCGCAGGCCGGGGTCAACGCCGACGCGGCGGTCGAAGACGAAGCACTCGCCCTGGTAGTGGGCGCCACCGCAGAGCTCGAAGTATTTCAGGATGCCGCCGTCGAGCTGGTAAACCTCCTGGAAACCTTCGCGGGTGAGGAAGGGGGCGGCCTTTTCGCAGCGGATGCCGCCGGTGCAAAAGGTCACGACGGGCTGGTTTTTCAGTTCGGCGGGGAGGCGGCGCACGGCGGCGGGGAAGGCGCGAAAGCAGTCGATGCGGGGGTCGATGGCGCCGCGGAACGTGCCGAGGCCGACCTCGTAGTCGTTGCGAGTGTCGAGCAGGGTGACGGGCCGGCCCTCGTCGAGCCAACGCTTCAAGGTCAACGGATCCAAGCGCGGAGCGGGGGCGCGGGCCGGGTCGATGCCGTCCACGCCGAAGGCGATGATCTCTTTTTTGATCTTCACCAACATCCGGTTGAAGGGTTGTTCGTGGCTCCAGCTCTCTTTGGCGGTGAAATCAGCCAGGCCCGGCAGGGTGCGCAGGCGATCCAGCAGGCCGCGCGCCGCCTCCGGGGTGCCGGCGACGAAGAGGTTGATGCCCTCGGTGCCGAGCAGAATGGTGCCACGCAAGCCGAGTGCGGCGCAGTCGGCCCGGAGCTGGTCGCGCAGGTTGGGAAGGGTGTCGGCTTCGAACGGCGTGAAGCGGTAGGCGGAGAGATTTAAAACGGACTCGGACATGAGGGCAGGGCGGGACCCTGGTCGGTGGCATGGCTTACGCCAAGCGCCGAAAGGTCCAAGACGTATACCTAGGCATTAAACAAAACTTACCAAAGATTAAATTTGCCCCTCGCGCCTGGCGCTTCTGAAGCTTTGGCTTTTCCTTTTTGCCATGTCCACCGACTCCGTGCCCGCCGCGCCCAAGCCTCTCGTCGCCAACGAGGGTATCAAGACCGCCTCGAATCGTCTTCGTGGCAACCTGAAGGCGGAGTTCGCCGATGCGTCCACGCCGCATGTCTCCACGGATGCGGAACAGTTGATCAAGTTTCACGGCACTTATATTCAGGACGACCGCGACCAGCGCATCGCCCTGAAGCGCGCCGGCAAAGACAAGGCGTGGATGTTCATGCTCCGGGTTCGCCTGCCTGGCGGCAAAGCCACGCCGCACCAGTGGCTGGTGATGGACAAGATCGCCGAGCAATACCACTTCCCGTCGTTGCGCCTGACCACCCGCCAGACCTTTCAGTTTCACGGCGTGATGAAGGCCCAGATGAAGCCGCTCATCCAGGAGCTGCACAAGATCATGCTCGATTCCATCGCCGCCTGCGGCGACGTGAACCGCAAC
>CAYNUW010000074.1:7277-12882 GCA_964400455.1 uncultured Akkermansia sp.
TGGCGCCGGTCAATCCCGAGCAATCGCCGGTGTTGGAGCAGGTTTATCAGGACGCGAAAGGCTGGTCCGACTACGCGCTGCCGAAGACTCGCGCCTACCACGAAATCTGGCTCGACGAGGAGTTGGTGGCCGGCGGCGAACCCGAGCAGGAACCGATGTATGGCGACACCTACTTGCCGCGCAAATTCAAGACCGGTTTCGCCGTTCCGCCCTCGAACGACGTGGACGTCTACTCGCAGGATCTTGGTTACATTGCGGTGATCGAGAACGGTCAGTTGGTGGGCTACGACGTCACGGTCGGCGGCGGCCTGGGCATGAGCCACGGCAACGAGGAAACCTTCCCGCGCATCGCTGACACGCTCGGCTTCATTACCCGGGAGCAGGTCAACGCGGTCGGCCACGCGGTCATCACCACCCAACGCGACCACGGCGACCGCACGAATCGCAAACACGCCCGCCTCAAATACACCATCGAGGACAAGGGCATCGCCTGGTTCAAGGCCGAGGTTGAGAAGCGCTCCGGCGTGACCTTCGGGCCGGCCCGCGCGGGCAAGTTCACCACCATCCAGGATCAGCACGGCTGGCATCGGAACGCCGACGGCACCTGGTTTTATGGGCTGCACATCCTGTCCGGGCGCATCATTGATCGCGAAGGCTGGAAGATGAAGACCGCGCTGCGGGAAGTCGCGCAGCTGCTCGACGGCTCGCGCGGCGACTTCCGCCTCACGCCCTCGCAAAATGTCACGATCTCCGGTGTGACCGCCGAGCTGAAGCCCCAGGTGGACGCCATCCTGGCCAAACACGGCCTCGACAAGGAGAACGAGCGATCGGGCCTGCGTCTCAACGCCCTCTCCTGTGTGGCTCTCCCGACCTGCGGTTTGGCCCTGGCCGAGTCTGAGCGCGCCCTGCCCGACATCCTGGCCAAGTTCGAGACCGTGCTGGATGAGGCGGGCCTGCGCCACGATGCGATCAGCCTGCGGGTGACCGGCTGCCCGAACGGCTGCGCCCGTCCTTATCTCTCGGAGATCGGCTTCGTGGGCAAGGCGCCCGGCAAATACGCGCTCTACCTCGGCGCCGCCTACGAAGGCACGCGCCTGAATCGTCTCGTCGCCCCGAGCATCACCATCGACGACGCGGTCAAGCTGCTGGCGCCGGTGATCAAGCGCTACGCCCTCGAGCGCGCACCCGGGGAGACCTTTGGCGACTGGACCAACAAGGTCATCCTGCCCGCCGATGCGACCACGCACAAGGTCGGCACCGGAGGGCTCGTGCCGCCCGCCGCGCCGAAACCCGCCGCGCCCGCCGCCTGATTGGGCGGCCGGAGGTTTTGCCAGTCGGGCCGCCTAGGTGGTCCGGCCGGATAGGGTAAAAACGGTCTCCGCCAGCCGGAGACCATTCACCTGCAACTCGACCCGGTGCCGGCCGGGGTGGTGGCGGCGGGTGCTGAAATCACGGATGGTCTGGCGCTTGGCCAAGGTGACGGTCTGGCCGTGGGCGAGCGCGACGGTGGTCCATTTGAACACCTTTTCCGAGGCGCGGCCGGAGGCGCGGGCGTAGTGGACGACGTAGTCCACGATCAGCGACTGCGGGCCGGCGCCCGTCTCGGCCGCGAGGGTGGCGGAGAAGGTCACGGTATCGCCCAGGTGGATACGCGCCGGGGAGGCCTGGAGCGTGGCGAGAACGCGGGGCGGTTCGCCCGCGCCGAGCAGGGCCAGGGCGCGCGGGCGGCCTTGTTTCACCAAGGTGCGCAGACCGTGGCGCACGATCCAGGCGGTATGCGGGTCGGAACGGTCCCAGGCGGCGGCGGTGTCGAGCACGAGCTCCGGGTGGTCCTTGGCGATGTCGTTGAGGTGGTTGGCGACGGATTTGCGCACGTAGAGGCTGGGGTCGGCGCGCAGGCGTTCGAGGATGGGGAGGGCGGGTCGCGGGTCGGCGACGAGCGAGCGGAGACGCAGGCCCCAAGGCAGGCGCGGGCGGCAGCCCTCGCTGGCGAGGCGGCGGGCGTGCTCGTCGGCGGCGTCGGCCGCCCACTCGCGCAGCACGGCGAGCGTGCCGGACAAGTCGCGGACGAGAAACGGGCGGATGGCGAATTCAGCCGAGCCGTGCCGGGTAAAGTCGCGCAGGGCAGGCAGGGACAAGTCGGGCCGGTCGAGACCGTGGTTGGCGACGTGGGCGGAGGGCCAGATGGCGACAAAGTTGTGGCCGATCTGCGGGGCGTGGGCGCGGAGCACGTCGAGCTGGGCGGGAAAGGGCAGGGGGAGAGCGGCGTGAAAGGCCTCGGCGGTGCGTTGGAGACGGGCCATGAGCTCGAGCTGGTCGAGTGCGTCGAGGGCGCGATCGAGGAAACGTTTGGCGTCGAAGCGTGGGTGGAGCGCGGCGAGTTGCGCGGCGGTGCGGCGGTAGAAGGCTTGGTCGAAAAGGTTTTTCATCCGAGCCTCGGATCGAAGGAGAAAGGCTCGGGCGGGCCGAGGCGGATCTGAGCGAAAGCGGGATGCCGCGGGTTCAGCAGGTAGTTGAACTCGCCGCCGATCACGGCGCTCGGCACCCGCAGGGCGGGGGAGCGGGCGGAGACGAGCCAGGCATCGCCGAAGGCGCGGGTGGATTCGCGCGCGGGAATGCTGCGCCAATCGGCGGGAAAGCGGTCGGGCTTTTCGACGAGGTCCTCAGGCAGCTCTGCGTGCGCGAGCACCCAGTGATGCCGGTTCACTTGGGATAGCTTGGGAATGTTGGCCAATATCTCCATGGCGGCGAGGGCGCGTGATTCGGCGGTGTAAACCACGCGGTGCCCGGTCGAATGCCAACGACCGGAAGCGTAGAGACCCCCTTCGCCGGAAAAAATGGCGGAAGCCCGCTCGGCGGGCGCTAGTCGCCAGACGACGAGCGTGCTCACGAGAACATGCCGTGCTCAATGCGACCGATGAGATTTTCGACCTCGCGCGCTCCGGGCTCGGTCCGAGCCATGTCGAGGGGCGTGCGCCCACCCAAGGCCGGAACCTGGCTGTTCATCCACTCACGGGTGTTGTCGTGGGTGCCGAAAAAT
The DNA here is from genome assembly GCA_964400455.1 of uncultured Akkermansia sp. Classification (GTDB taxonomy): domain Bacteria; phylum Verrucomicrobiota; class Verrucomicrobiia; order Opitutales; family Opitutaceae; genus IMCC26134_A. The sequence continues at coordinate 10,318 of CAYNUW010000074.1, forward strand.
TGCCTGGCGCGGTCGTAGAGGCGCATGATGCGCACGGCGCGCTCGCCCTCGGGGATGTCGAGGCGGGCCTTGGCCTTCACGCGGCGCGCATAAGTGCGCGGCGGGATGTGGACGAGCTTGGCGAGCTCCTCGGTGGTGAAACCCGACGCACGGCCAAACGCCACGAGGTCGAGGACAGGCAGCCCTTCTTCGACGACATCGGCCCAGTCGGCATCGCTGCGGATATGGGGAACATCTTTGCTCATGTGGCCAATATGGCCATGCCATTTGGCAAAATCAAGGGGTAAGTTTCATTTTGGCTATATAAGACATGCCAAATGGCAGACCGTGTCTCGCGAAGGGTGGTAAGGAGGCTAAAGAAAACGCCTTGGCCTTTGCTACCTTCCCGGCATTCGCGAAACAAACGCCTGGAAAAAAATAGCCACGCGGGCGAGGCGTGGCTGGGGAGATGGGGCGGAGTTGGGTTTCTCAGCCGGCGAGGACTTCGGCGAGCTTGGCGGTGTTTTTGCCGCCGCCCATGGCGGAATCGGGGCGGCCGCCGCCCTTGCCGTCGAGTGCGGCGGCGAGGGTCTGGATGATCTTGCCGGCGTTTTTGCCGGCCTTGATCGCGGCGGGGCTGCACATGGCGACCACGCTGGCCTTGTCGCCGATGACGGCGCCGAGCTGGACGACGCCCTCGCCGAGTTGGCCGAGGACCTGGGAGGCGAGCTGGCGGAGGGCTTCGGGGCCGTCGGAGGAGACGACGGCGGAGACGTAGGGCAGGCCGTCGCGGGTGGTGGCGGCGGCGACGAGTTTGGCGGCCTGGGCGGCGGAGGCGGCCTGTTCGAGGGCGGCGAGCTTTTTGGCCTGTTCGGTCTTTTCGGCGAGCACAGCGGCGAGGCGGGCCTCGAGCTGGCTGAGCGGGGCGCCGACCTTTTCGGCGAGGGCGGCGAGGCGGGCCTGTTCGGCGGCGACGTGGTCGTAGGCGGCCTGGCCGCAGACGGCCTCGATGCGGCGGGTGCCGGCGGCGATGGCGCCCTCGGAGACGATTTTGAAGAGGCCGATCTCGCCGGTGGTCTCGACGTGGGTGCCGCCGCAGAGTTCGCGGCTGTAGCCGCCGATGTCGACGACGCGGACGCGGGCGCCGTATTTCTCGCCGAAGAAGGCGAGGGTGCCCTTGGGTTTTTTGTCGAAGTCGGTCTCGTAGCCCTGGACTGCGGCGTTGTCGAGGATGCGCCAGTTGACGATGCGCTCGATCTCCTGGAGCTGGGCGGGGGTGCAGGCCTCGAAGTGGGCGAAGTCGAAGCGCATGCGGTCGGGGGCGTTGAGCGAGCCGGCCTGGCGCACGTGGGTGCCGAGCACGCGCCGCAGGGCGAAGTGCAGGAGGTGGGTGGCGGTGTGGTGGCGCTGGATGGCGCGACGGTGGATCATGTTGACCCCGGCCTCGACCACGGAGCCGACGAGGGACTGTAGGAACTCGGCGGATACAGGGACGGAGCCGCGCGGGGCCTCGGGCAGGACGCGACCGTCGAGGTTGGAGACCTTGTGCAGGTGGCGGCCGGCCTTGTCCTTGATGGTGTCGCCGATCTGAACGGCCTGGCCCCGGGCGAGGAGGACGCCGCAGTCGCCGACCTGGCCGCCCATCTCGGCGTAGAAAGGCGTCTCGTTGAACACGAGGTAGGTGTCGTCGCCGGAGCGGACCAGCTCGGTGACGGTGACGGCGTAGGACTGGGATTTGCCGATGACGTAGCCGATGAACGGAGTGGGCTTGGCCTCGGTGGCGGAGTCGCCCTCGGTGGCGGCGACGATGATCTCCTTCTTGGTGGAGGCGCGGCCGCGGGCGCGCTGCTCCTCCATGAGACGCTCGAACTCGGCGGTGTCGACGGTGAGGCCGCGCTCGGTGGCGAGCAGCTGGGTCATGTCGAGGGGAAAGCCGTAGGTGTCGTAGAGTTCGAAGGCGAGGGCTCCGGGGACGGCGTTGGTTTTGCCGACGGACTTTTCGAACAAGGCCAAGCCGCGGTCGAGGGTCCGGCCGAAGCTTTCCTCCTCGCTGCGGATGACGCGGCGGACGATGTCCTGCTGTTGTTTGAGCTCGGGGAAGACGTCGCCGAGGCTTTCGACCACGGGGGTGACGAGCTGCTCGAAGAAGCCGGTCTTCAGGCCGAGTTTGGTGCCGTAGAGGATGCCGCGGCGCAGGATGCGGCGGATGACGTAGTTGCGGCCCTCGTTGCCGGGCAGGATGCCATCGGCGATGGCGCAGCTGATGGTGCGGGCGTGGTCGGCGAGCACGCGGAAGGCGATGTCGATGTTCTCCTGTTCGGAGAGGCCCTCGCGTTTGGCGGGCACGGTGCCGGCGAAGGTCTTGCCGGAGAGGGCGGCGACCTTGGCGAAGAGGGGGGCGAAGACGTCGGCGTTGTAATTGGAAGGCTCGGGGGAGAAATCGGTGAAGCCCTTGGTCGTGGCGTAGATGCCGGCGACGCGTTCGAAGCCCATGCCGGTGTCGACGTGTTTGGCGGCGAGGGGGGAGAAGGTGCCGTCGGCGTTGGCGTTGAACTGGATGAAGACGTGGTTCCAGATCTCGATGCA
>CAYNUW010000075.1:0-12819 GCA_964400455.1 uncultured Akkermansia sp.
GGCCGAGCCGCATTTCCCGGCCGCGCAGTCCCCGCCGGAGAATTTAGGACCTCCCGTCAGGCGGCGGGGCGCAGAAGGCCGTGTCGGACGGGGCGGCGTTGTTCGGGCAGCAGGGGGGGCAGATCGGGGGGCTCGGAGCGGCGGGCGTCGCCGAGCAGGGCGGCGGCTCGGGCGCGGGCCTCGTCCCAGCGGGTGAGGAGGGTGGGCGTCGCGAAAGGAAGCTCGGTTGAGAGAGGCTCGGCGGAGGAGAGTTGGCGGAGGAAGCCGCGCCATTCGACGAGCAGGCGGTCAATGTCGCCCTTGCCAGCCAAGGCGAAGTCGTCGGCCAGCGCGTGGGCAAGGGCGCCACGTTTGGCGTGGCGGGCGACGATGGCTTCAACCACCTCGCTCGCGCCGTAGCCATAACCGGGCGGCAGACCTTCTTCGAGGTAGCCCTCAGCGTTCATGCGTCGGTAGATGCGTTCGCAGATTTGCACCAGGCGGCCGAGGCGGCGGGGGTTGGTGCCGGCGAAGCGGTCGCCGGCAAAAAGATTGGCGCATTCCAGCAGGATTTGATCGACGGGAAGGCGGCGGTCTTCGAGTGCGGCGGCGAGGGCGAGTCCTTCTGGACCGAGAAACACCCGGGCAATGGCGCCGCGGGCGGTGAGGTGAAGTCGTTTGTCGAGCAGGCCGAGTCTTTGCCAAAGCCAGAGCGGCGTGGGTTCGGGCGAGAGGGCGAGGCATTCCGGACGACGCGGGCAGGTGTGGCAGGCGAGGAAGGGTTCACGTTTGCGGCGCACGAGGCGGGCGCGGCCGGTGTCGGTCAGTTGTCCGCAGGGCACGCTGGCGGGGTCCAGCCCGGTGGTTTGTTCGGCGCCGAGGTGAAGGGGGCGCTCGGTAAAAAAGCGCGTGCCGAGATCGGCGAGCGGGTCGAGGGCGGAGACGCCGGGGGCGAGGCGGCGCAGGATGGCGGCCCAGGGCAGGGGGACGGCGCGTTTGAGCCGAAGTGGTGCGGCGCGACGCAGTCGAGGGGTGCGAGAGGAGACGAGCACGTAACCGGTCTCATCCAGGCCACGGCGGCCGGCGCGTCCGATCATTTGGAGCAGTTCGTGCGGGGCGATTTCGTGTTCGACTGGTCCGCTGCGGTAGGCGGCGGCCGTGAGGAGGACGGAGCGGAGGGAGAAGTTGATGCCGGCGGCGAGGCCGAGAGTGGCGACGACGGCGCGAAGTTGACCGGCTTTGGCCAGGGGCTCGACCAGGCCGGCGCGTTGTTCGTAGGAGAGGCCGCTGTGGTGGCAGGCGACGCGGCGCTGGAGGAGTTTGGCGAGGGCGGGGCCGGCCAGGGAAATCTGTTCGGGGGTGAGGTGGAGGGGATCGGAAAGCGGGAGCTCGCGGGCAAGTTCGCGGGCCAGGCGTTCGGCGTCGGCGCGGTGGGGTGCGAACACGAGCACGGGTGCGAGGTTTTCGCGCAGAGCGGCGGCGACGCGCCGAGACCAGAAGGCCTCGATCTGGCGCGGCAGGCCGCGGGCGAGGTCGTCGATGTCGATCTCTTCGAGCGGCACCGGGCGAACAGACGTGCGCACGGTCTGGACGCGGCGGCCGAGTCGGGTGAGCCAGGCGGCGATGTCCTCGGGATTGGCCACGGAGCCGGAGAGCAGGAGCAGTTGGACGCGGGGCGGGAGCAGGGCGATCACGCCTTCGTAGTGGTTGCCGCGTGCGGGGTCGGCCAGCCACTGATACTCGTCGATGACGAGAAGATCGGGCAAGGGGCCGTTGGTCTCGGCGGCGCGAGCCAAGGTGCCTTGAGCGGCCTCAAGCGTAGCGACGACCACGGGGGCGTGGATATCGACGGCAAGGTCGCCGGTGGTGATGCCGACGCGCCAGCCGCGGGCGCGCCACTCGGCGTATTTATCGTTGGCGAGGGCGCGGGTGGGGACGGTGAAAATGGCGCGGCGTCCGGAGGCGTGTTGTTCGAACCAGCGTTCGAAGACGTGGGTCTTGCCGGCGCCCGTGGGGGCATCCACGACGACATCATGACCGGCGGCGAGGGCGTGCACGGCCTCGCGCTGCCAGGCGTCCGGCAGCATGAGTGTTTGCAGGCCTTCGAGATCGCCCAGACGCATGGTGGACGCGAACGTTAGGGGTGCGTTCGCGTCGGTCAAATGCAGCCGCGCCTCGGCGGGGCACGGAGCGTCTACAGTTTTACGCTGAGGCGTTTGCCTTGGTAGCGCACGGTTCTGACGGTGGATCCGGAGGCGGGTTCGAGGCCGAAGGCGGCGGCTTCGGTGGCGAGCACGAGGCGGTAGTCGCGTTCGGGCACAAGACCGGGGAAGGTGCCTTCACGTTTGCCGATGGTGAGGGTGCGGGAGCGATCGTTCCAGCGCAGCTCCACGGTGGCGCGTTCGCCGCGTTCGTAGGCGTAGGTCTCGCCGTCGTCCTCGTAGAGGGTGAAGGTGGCGTCGGCTCCGGGATAGATGCGAATCTCGTAGGGGGCTCCGGGTTTTTCATGCACATGGGTTTTGATTTCTCCCAGGGGCAGAATGGAGCCGGCTCGGACGTAGAGAGGGAAGGTATCGAGCGGGCAGGAGCGGGAGACGGTGCGGCCTCCGGCGTGGCGCTGGTTGGTCCAGAAGTCATACCAATCGGCTCCGGCCGGCAGGTAGGTGGCGACGCGGTCGTCCACGACGTTGGCGGGGGAGGCGAGCTGGGAGGGGGTGCGCCAGCCGAGACGGAGGCCGCGGGCGTGGAGGCCCTGGAAATACTCGATTTTGAAGGCGATGCGCTGGCCTTTTTGCAAGGTGCGGCGGGCGCCTTTGTAGCGCATGGCGGCATCGCGCCAGTCCTCGACGACCATTTGGCCGTCGAGCCATAGGCGGAAGCCGTCGTCGCCTTCGACCCCGATCTCGTGCTCGCCGTCCTCGGCGGCGACGATGAAGCCCTGCCAGCGCCCGGAAAAGTTGTCCAAGCTGGTCAGGCCGGCGGGCAAGGCGGTGAGCGGGGGGCCGGGCCAGGTGTAGTCGATGACGGGGTCCACGGCACGGCTGGCGAACCTCTGCAGGTTACGACCGGCGAAATACTCGACCGCCACGCCGGGGAGGCCGTCGGGGGTGAGCAGGGCGCCGGCGGGGATGATGGGCGGGGGCGGGGTACCGACGCGGTGGATGGCGCGGGTGACGGGTTGCACGAGCAGGGAGGGACCGAAGAGGAACTGGTTGTCGATGGGGCGGGCGGTGAGATCCTCGGGAAAGTCCATGGGCAGGGCGCGCATCAGGGTGTAGCCCTGGTCGGTGCTGCGCCAAGCCAGGCCATAGATGTAGGGGAGGAGTCGATACCGCAGGTGGGCGGCCGAGAGCAGGGAGCGATAGAACTCGGGGTCGGACTGGCGGAAGCGGTAGGGCTCGCGATGGATATCGGTGCCGTGGATACGGTAGACGGGATTAAAGATGCCGAACTGGTGCCAGCGGGCGAAGAGTTCGCGGTATTCGGGAGTGGTGTTAGGACCGTTGCGGTAATGGCCCGGAATAAAGAAGCCGCCGGTGTCCTGGGTCCAGTAGGGCTGACCGGCGAGGGCGACGTTGAGGCCGCCGGAGATCTGGCTGCGAAGGCTCTCCCAGCTGGCGGAAGTGTCGCCCGACCAAGAGAGGGCGGAGTAGCGTTGCTGGCCGGGCCAAGCGGAGCGGGTGAGGGTGAGCACGCGTTTATCGGAGAGGGCGCGCTGACCCTCGTAGGTGCCCTGGGTGGTGACGAGGGTGTAGGCGTTGAGGTAGCGGGTATAGTCGCCGAGGGCGTTTTTGCCGAGGCTCTTGATGTCCTCTTCGACGCGTTTCGGGTCTTGGCAGGCGGTGCCGACCTCGACCTCGGTGCCGTCCATCCAGAGGGCGTCGATGCCTACGTCGAGCAGGCCCTTTTTAATGTGTTTGAAATAGATTTCTCGGCCCTCGGCGCTGAAGGCGTCGTAGATGCGGGCTTTTTTGGAGATCCAGTGGAGGGGCTCGTGGCGCAGGCCCTTGGCGTCGAGTTCGCGAGCCAGGTCGGTGTCGTTGCCGACGGAGGGCCAGATCGAGATCATGACCTTGGCGTTGTTTTGATGAATCTCGCGGATGGCGGCGGCGGGATCGGGGAAGCGCTCCTGGTTCCAAATCATGCCGCTCCAGTAGGCGTCCCACTCACCGCCCCACTCTCCGCCGCCCCAGTATTGCCAATCCTGAACGATGTAATCCAAAGGGAAGCCGTCGGCGCGGAAGTTTTTTACGATCCCGACCAATTCGTCCTGGGTGCGGTAGCGCTCCTTGCTCATGAAAAGGCCGAAGGCGGCCTTCGGCAGCATGGGGGCGGGGCCGGTGAGGCGGCGATAGCCCGCGATGACGTCGTCCATGGAGCGACCGCCGATGAAGTAGTAATCGATGCCGGCGGGGGAGCTTTCGGCCCAGAAGGAAGCGCCGTCGGCGTCGTCCTTGAAGGTGCTTTTGGAGGCGGTGTCCCAGAGGATGCCGTAGGACCGGGTGGAAACGAGGAAGGGGATGACGATGCCGATGTTGGTCTGGACGAGGAGGACTTCCTGACCGCGGTAGTCGTGATAGCGCCGGTCGTATTGCCCCAAGCCATACAGGGACTCGTCGGAAGAGGGCAGGAAGGTCTGTCGGACCTCGTAGGTGGGCGCGCCGGAGATGACGACCTCGCGGAGGGCTTGGCGGTCGGGTGGCGCCTCGCGGGTGAACTCGGTGCCGTCGGGCCGGAGAAACGCGAGCGTGCCGGTGGCTTTTTCGATGCGCACGGTGAGGGCGGAGCTGGAGACGCGCAGGTGGGAGGGCGAGTCCTGGTAGCGCAGGCGCACGTCGCCGGGAGCGGTGACGACAACCAAGCTCGGGTGCGGGGTGTGCGGTTGGCCCAGGTTGGCGTTGATGCGAACGGTGTCAGGGCCGTGGAAAAGGATGTTCTTGACCACATCTCCGAGGCGAAATTGGACGCCGTGCTGAAGCCGAACATGGCTAAAACCGGCCGTCGCCGGGGCGGAAAGGGTCGGGGCGATGGACAGTTGACCGGAAGCGTTCAAGCCGGTGATCGGAGAGGCTTGCGTCGGGAGGCAGGTGAGGGCGACGGCGAGTAAAGCCGACGAGGGAGGAAGTTTCATGGGAGATGGGGTGCGGGCCGGGCGGTGCAGGGTGTTCGCGACGGCTCTTGCTGGACTGAAAAGGCAACAGGCGCAGACTGGCAGGCAATGGGCGAGAGTTTCCAAAATCCGATCATTCTAAGCCAAAACCGGCTTCAAGTCTTGTTGGGTTCGCGCGAAGCGAGGGTGAAGTTGTATCGCGCGGTTTTGGAGCGGCGCTTGGCGGAGGCGGCGGGGGGCGACACTCGGCTGCGTATTCCGAAGCCATTGGGGATACGGCGGCGGCTCCCGGGAAAGCCTTACCACGGAGATCCGGAGTTCTTCTTTCAAGAATCAGGAAGCCTGCATTTTGATTTCGCGGAGGAGCGGCTGGTGTTGCGGCCGGGAGAATGTGGTCTGGTGCCGGCGGGACTGCCCCACGGAGAGCGGTGGACGGGACGTTTCCTTAACGTGATCTACATGACGCAACCGGACGGTTTTTCACTGCATATTGGTTATTTGCAGGAGGGCATGCGATGTGGACCGGCGGACCGGTTCCTGGGCACACCGGAGGTGATCAATGGTTATGCCGCGCAACTGGCGGCGAGCGGCGAGGACACGGGTGGGAGACGATTGAGACAGGGTCTCTACCTGGCCTTGTTGAGTCGCTTGTGGGATGGGGTGAACGGGGACATTCCGGTTGCGGAGGTGGAGCGTCCGCTTTTACGGCAGTGCGAGGACTGGCTGGACGCTCATTTTTCGCGGCTGGATTTTTCGGTGGAGTGGCTGGCCAAGAATCTGGGTTGCAGCCCCGATCATCTGTCCCGGGTTTATCGTCGGCGGCATGGGCGGCGCCTGATCGAGGCGCTGCACGACCGACGCATCGCCAAGGCGAGGGAACTGTTGCGCACGAGAACGATGGGGGTCGCGGAAGTGGCCTGGGCCTGCGGTTATGCGCGGCCATCCTATTTTAATCGGATGTTTCGGCGGCGGGAAGGCTGCACGCCCCGGGAGTTTGTGGTGGCGAAGGTGGGGGCGGATCCTCGGCCTTGAGTTGATATAGTTTTGACGGTTTTCACTAAATTGCCGCGCTTCTCTCAGGTATATGCGTCCTCTCTTTGTCTCGCTCGCCATGCTCACCACCCTGCAAGCCGGCTCGGACTATCCCATAAAACCGGTGCCGTTCACCGACGTCAGTTTCACGGCCGGCCTGTGGCATGAGAGGCAGGAGACCAATAATCGCGTCACTTTGCCCTTCGCGCTGGAGCAATTGGAGACCTCGGGACGGCTGAAGAATTTCGACCTAGCTGCGGAGACGATGCGGCGGCGGGCGGCGGGTGAGACGAATTTTCAACATCGGCCTCCGACACAGTATCCTTTTGATGATTCGGATGTGTTTAAGGTCATGGAGGGTGCGGCCTTTTGTCTGAGCGTAAAACCCGACCCCGTGGTACAAGAGAAGATCGAGAGCATGATCGCCCGGGTGGCGGCGGCGCAGGAGCCGGACGGCTATCTGTTCACCTTCCGAACCATGCATCCTGATTCGCCGGGGCATGAATGGTTGCATGCTCAGCGCTGGTTGAAGGATCCCGAGCTTAGTCACGAGATTTATAATCTGGGGCACCTTTACGAGGCGGCCACCGCGCATTATCAGGCCACGGGGTCGCGCAGCCTGCTCGACATCTCGCTGAAAAGCGCCGAGCTGCTCCATCAGGACTTTGGCGATGGCGAACCACGCCTGGCCACGGGGCATCAGGTGGTGGAGATGGGTTTGGTGAAGCTGTATCGGGAAACAGGAGACAAGCGCTGGCTTGATCTGGCGAAGTTTTTTTTGGAGGCACGGGGGGACGGTGGTCACCAATACAGCCAGAATCACCTGCCGGTTCTGGCGCAGCGGGAGGCGGTGGGTCATGCGGTGCGAGCCAACTACATGTATAGCGGCATGGCCGATATCGCGGCGCTGGGCGACGATCCCCGTTATCTGGAGGCGATCACCGGGATCTGGGAGAATGTGGTCGGGCGCAAGTTACACCTGACGGGGGGCTGCGGCGCGCGCGGGGCGGGCGAGGCCTATGGAGATGATTACGAATTGCCCAACCGTTGTTACAACGAGACCTGCGCGGCGATCGGGTTTTTGTTTTGGAACCATCGCATGTTTTTGATGACGGGCGAGGGGCGGTTTATGGACGTTTTTGAGCGCACCCTGCACAACGGTTTCCTCTCGGGGGTGTCGTTGACGGGCGATCGGTTCTTTTATCCCAATCCACTGGAGTATGACGGCAAAACGGCCAACAACCACGGTCATGCCGGGCGTGCGCCGTGGTTTGGTTGCGCGTGTTGCCCGCCCAATGTGCTGCGCCTGCTGGCGTCGCTCGGCGGCTATGCCTACGCGGTCCGCGGCGACGACCTTTACGTCAATCTTTATGCGGAGGGCGAAGCGAGGGCGGAGGTCATGGGGCGGGTGGTGCGGGTGAGGCAGCAGACTTCGTATCCGTGGGACGGCACCGTGCGTTTGACGGTGCGGCCGGAGCAGAGCGGGCGCTTCGCGCTGCGGCTGCGTATTCCCGGGTGGACGCAGGGACGGCCGGTGCCGAGTGATCTTTACACCTATGACGACGCCACGCCGTCGGGCTGGACGGTGCGGGTGAATGGGCGTCGGGTAAGCGCCAAAATGGAGGCTGGCTACGCGGTGTTGGAGCGGCGTTGGCGCGCGGGGGATGAGGTGGAGTTGGTGATGCCGATGACGGTGCGTCGGGTGGCGGGGCATGAGTTGGCGAAGGATCTGACGGGGTTGGTCGCTTTGGAGCGCGGCCCGGTGGTGTTCACCTTTGAAGGTCTGGACAATGACGGTTCGGTGGCGGGGCTGGTTCTGCCCGAGGCGGCAACGGCGCAGGCGGCTTTCGAGCCGGAATTGTTGGGCGGAGTTACGACTCTTACGGTGGACGGAGGCCTCCGGGTGTCGCGCGGTTCGGATGGTGGCGTCACCACGGCGCCGGCTCGTTTAAAGGCGATCCCCTACGCGAAGTGGAACAATCGCGGTTTGTCACCGATGGCGGTTTGGTTGCCACGCGCGGCGCCTCTGGCGCGACTGCCGCTCCCCGCGAGTATCGCTTCGACGGCCAAGGTGAGCGTGTCGTTCGCTCGGGCGGGCATGGATCCGGCGGTGGTGAATGACCGGCAGATGCCGCTCAACGCCACGGATGGGTTTCCGCGGAATTTTGATTTCTGGCCGCGCAAAGGCGGCACGGAATGGATTTCCTACGAATTGGCTCAACCGACCCGGGTGGGTGGAGTGACCGTGTCGTGGTTTTCAGACGAAGGGGTGGGGGAATGTCGGCTGCCGGAGTCTTGGCGCGTGCTCTATCGCACTGAAGCCGGCGATTGGGTGCCGGTTGGTGGCGCTTCCGCCTACACCTCGCGCACGCGCGAGCCGGTGCGGGTGGATTTTGAGCCGGTGACGACGCAGGCGCTGCGGCTCGAGATCGTGCAACGGGCGGGGTTTTCTGCCGGAGTTTACGAGTGGGTGGTCGAGCCGGCGTCGGATTGATGAACCTCGGTTGGTGCATCGGTCGGGGCGGGCCGATCAGGCCGGCGGGGGCGATTGCCTGCGTGCTGGGAATCCGGGTTTGGGCGTGGACGCGCAAGTTCGGCAAGAAAATCGGCGAAGGCCAGGCGGGCGGGCGAAGTGGCCAGGTAGGCGGCTGCCTCGGCCTTGCGGCCGCGGGAACAGAGGCCGGCATACACGTGGAGCTCGAACTGTTCACGCAGGCGGTCGGCGAGGTGGTTTTGACCGAGGGCTTCGAGCAGGAACAGCAAGGCTTCAAAGGTGGAGAACCGATCGGCGCCGTTCTGGGCGCGCAGGGCGTAACGGCTGGGGCCGGTCATGGGCAGGCGAACGCGTCGGCCCCAGCCTTGCACGTGGGCTAGCATGCCGGAGGCCTGGGCCCAGGCGGCGTCGAGCAGGAGGATCTGGGGTGGCGGGTTGGCGGGTTCGAGGGCAGGGGGCGGTTCTCCATTGGGATGGAGGATCCAGAGTTCGCCGGCGCCGGGGCGGAGGACGTCGGCGCGGGTGGGAGGGTTTTGCCGTTGGTAAGGCAGGAGGCGAACCCCCTCGAGCACGCGGGGGATGAGATTGCCGGTGCTGGAAGGTCGGTGTGCCTCGAGGACGTGTTGGAGAACGTCTATGGCGAGAGGGCAGGGTAAACGGTGCTGGGTGGGGCAGACGCACCAGCGAGGCGGTAATTCACAGCGCTCGCAGCGTTTGGTTCCTTGGAGCACGACACTACGCGCCATAAGACGGCCGGCTCACGAGGAGTCGGGTGGTGAGATCGGGTAAAAGCCGGTGCCGCATTTACGCCGGAGTCAGAAGCGGAAGCCGCTGCTGACCTGGAAGACCGCGCTGACGATGGCGTAGGCGATGAAGGCCACGAAGCCGAAAGCGGCGCAGAGCACGCCGGCGCTGATGGAGGTGGTGAAGGTGTTGAGAAAACGATCCAGCGCGGCGCGGCAGGTGCGGGCGATGTCCCGGAGACCCGGGGCGAGGCTGCCGGTTTGTTCGGACACGGCGAGGCGGTCGAGCAGAAGGGGCTCGAAGGCGCCGGTGCGGCCGAGGGCGACCGAGAGGGATTCGCCCTCGAGCACCCGGTCGGTCGCTTCGGAGAAGCGGGCGCGGAGTGCGGCGTTGGCGACGGTGCGTTCGGCCAGGCGCAGGGCTTCGGCGGTGGTGATGCCGTTTTCGAGCAGCACGGCCAGGGTATGGGCGAAGTTGAGCACGGTGCCACGGATGGCGAAGCCGTTCAGCACGGGCAGCCGGAGCGCGATTTCGTCGGTAGCGAGGCGGCCGGCCTGAGTGCGTCGCCATTGCCAGAGGAACAGGCCGCCGATCACAAGGCCGATCACGGCGAACAGGCCGTAGCGCATGAGAAACTCCGAGCCTTCGACCAGGAGTCGGGTGGCCCACGGGAGTTCCCCGCCGAGCGAGGTGAGGAGGCCCTTTAAGCGGGGAAGCAGAAAGAAGAGGAAAAAAAGGATGACGCCACCGGCGAGGAAGCAGACGAAAACGGGATAGGCGAGGGCGGCGGCGAGTTTGGCGCGCAGTTCTTTTTGCTCGGTGAAGTGGGCGATGAGGCGCTCGAGCACGTCGCGCAGATTGCCGGTGGCTTCGCCGGCGGCCACCAGGTTGATGGTTTGACCGTCGAAGACCGCAGGAAAGCGGGCGAGGGCGGCGGAGAGGGTCTGGCCCTCGCTGAGGTTGCCCCACACGCTGGCGCAGAGTGTGCGCAAGCGGGGTTGTGATACGCGGACCGAGAGCAGACGCACGGCTTCGCCGGCGGAAAGGCCGCCGCGCACCAGGTCGGCCAGTGCTTCCAAAAAGGGCAGGCGCTCGGAGGGACGGGGCTCTTGGGAGTTGCGCGAGGCGCTTTTTGCGGCGGGTGCGGCGGCGGCCGGTGCAGTGGTTCCGCCGGAGGCGGGGCGGCGCGGGCGGGAGGGGCGAGGCGCCCCCGCCGCGCCGGTTTCTTCCAGGCGGACGGGTTGCAATCCCCGGGTCTGCAACTTGCGCAGGGCATCGCGACGGGAGGGGGCATCTAGGCTGCCAGTGGCGGAGCTGCCGGCGCGGTCGCGAGCGGTGTAATTGAAGGTCGGCACAGGTTGTAGAGGGGCGGTGGGAGAGCGATCGGTATCGAACCGAGCTGACGTATATGTAGACTTTGACGGATGCTCTTCAAGCGGGTTACTTTAAGCGACGTGGTTTTTGGGGCGGGGCGTGTCCGGCGGCGCTTCGCTCGCGTGACAACCTCGGCATTAGATCGATTCAAGGCTTGGGTTTGCGCGCGTGGTTCACCGCTCCTTGCCGGATCTGGGAGGGTGGGCGATGGAGCAAGGTCGGCTTCGTTGGAATGACCTTCCCGTTCCTGCTCAGCGCAGTCGGGGATTGTCGGCCAGAAGAAGCAGGTCGCGCAATTTGAGCTGATCGGCGTAGTGGACCACCGAAGCGACACTCAGCGACTGCAGGGTGGTCGCGTATTCACGGAGTCGAGACGCCAGGGACAGCATGGTCGGCTCGTTGGGCAAAAGGTGTTTTGGAGGGAGCGAGACGGCGATGCGCTCCATGGTTGCCGCCACATCGCCGAGCACGGCGGGATTGGCGCGCACGAGCTCCAGAACGTCGCGCCGATCCTGCATGGCCACCCCGTCGGTGCGTGACAGCAGGGTAATCACCCTTCGCGGGGAGGTGGTAATCTCTTCGGGGGAGACTTTGGTTTCCGAAACCGTGCGCCGAGACTGCTCCACCACGGCGTCCGTCAGAGGTTGGGGAGGAAGCACGAGGCCGTCGTAAATCACCGGACGATTTTGCACAATCGCGCTGGAGGTGGTGCTGGTAGTGGTGGTGCGGAAGCGCTGCGGCACCTTGAGGGTGAGGCTTACATCGAGCGAACGCCGCAGCTCCTCTCCCGCCTGGGCAGCCGTCAAAAGCCCGTTGAACAACCCCAAGTTCAAAGGCTGCGCGGTGCGTAGAAAAACCGCGCGTTGCCGGGCGGCTTCGATCACGGGTTGAGCTCTCGCGAGGGCGGGGAGGTCAAAACGGTCCCAAGGCACGGTGGCGGTGGGGGATTCGGCGGTGGTCACCACCACCAGCCCGTCCGGGCGCGCCTCCCAAATCCCGGCGAAATCGACCTCCTTGCCGTTTGCTCCGGTCAAGCGGACGGGAGCCCCCGGGGCAGAGGGCTCGCTCGTTGTTGAGGCGGCGTCTGTTCCCGGCGCGGCGTGAGTCGTGACCTGGAGAATCAAGGCGAGCGCCAAGCAGCGAAGGGCGAAGGGGGTGTTCATGGCGGGTTCGAGCCGGGCACGCACGCGTTTACAAAGCCAGGCCCGATGATTGGCGTTGGAAAGATTGCAGGGCGCGCACGGCGTCGGGGTTCTCAATGGAGACCAGACGCCAATCCCAAGGTTTCCAAGAATTTTTCCGCCAGCGGAAGGTGGTCGGGGTGGACGTAAAGGTGGAGGCCTGGATGGCCGCCTGAGCGACGGGCGAGCCTTGGCCACCCAGCCGAATGATCGCCCGAGTGACGGCGGATTCACCGTTGGGATCCATGATCAACTCCGGCGCCTCGCGGCGTATTCGGCAAACGACAAAATGGGAGCGGACCGTGCCCAGCACCTCCAGCGCTTCGGTGCGCCCCAGTCCAAAACCGTCTCGGTAGTCGTCCTGCAGGTATGCTCCCAAGGCCTCGAAGTCACGGTCCTCGATCGCCTCCAAAACGTTGTCCCAGCTACGTTGGACTCCGCGCTCGGGGCTCAGCCAAGGTAGACCCAGCCAGATGAACAAAAGCACGGCGGCCGTGCCCGACCAGACGAAGGCTTGGCGCTTCATGGGGGTTAGTGTTTTGCGCCGGCCTTGATCTCGATCACATCATGCGGGGCCGCTTCCTTTTGGCCGGCCGGAGACACCCGGATGTAGCGTGCTTTGCGACGCAAGGTAGCCAGGTCGCCCGCACCGAGGTAACCCATGCCGCTCTGAAGGCCGCCCACGAGATTGGATAATACGTCATCCACATTGCCCGACACTTCTTTGAGGGCCTCGATGCCTTCGGCGGTGAGCTTGCGAGTCTTGTCCGCCTTGTCGTGACCATAGCGCGCCGCGCTGCCGGCCTGCATCGCGGCCAGCGACCCCATGCCACGATACTGTTTATAGATTTTGCCGTTGATCTCCATGATATCACCCGGTGCCTCACGGCAGCCGGCGAGCAGGC